>JANQFF010000207.1 GCA_028277965.1 Pseudomonadales bacterium | reverse complement strand
CTCTTTGGCAATGGGGCCCGCCATTCCCTGCAGAGCCCGCCTTGCTACAAAGCCCGCAGATTCGCGCTGAGCGCGCGATAGGTTTATAGAGGTGCCTTTAGCCGCGATGAAATAAGTACAAAATCTGCTTACCCAGCTGAAGCTTCTGACGATTCGCTCTGCTCCTCCACTGGAATGGAGATCACACGCGCCGGATGCATGTCGATGTCAGCAAAGAAGTGCCCCTCGAACCGGTATTCTTCAGGTATGACCCCGGAATTCCGCCACTGAACCACATCCCCGGTCCCGCCTTCGCCGCGGGCTTCCTGCCCGTCCCAAACGGCAACCATTTCGTGAGCCCGGGACACGATGTATGCGCCTGCAAGCGCGTACTGCTTGGCACGGGCCATCTCGCCCGCCCTGTCGTCACGTTCCAGGACCTCAACGCCACCGGAACGCAGAGGCATTTCAAAGTACATCGCTGACCGGCCGACAAATCGCTGGAATTCTTCATTCGATTCCTGGTTGGTGAACGTGTCACCGTGACCAAATGAGCGTTTATAGATCTCGTAAGGCAGCGGCAAGGCAGCGATAAGATCTGCATCCAGAATCTCTACTGCGAGGTCAGCGATCAAACGATCGCTGCCGTCTGCCAGGGCGGAGAGAATTGCAAAACGCACACCAGGATAGCGGTCACGTATCTCTTCGAGTTCCTTGCGTACTTCAGCGGCAACAAAGTCAAGATGTTGGAGAATTCGATTAGCTCGATGTCCTGTGATCCCGATGACAATTTGGGGCATGACACCGAGACCGACCCTCGCCAGAAGCGCAGGCAGTTCGCGGACAGCGTTCAGATCAAACTCCCGCTCTGCTTCGCTGGTCGTGTGCCAGGATTTCAGGCCGGGGTGCACCCTGGCCAGATCAGAGCGATGCTCACCGTAAGCCCAGCCCATGGACGTTCGCCAGGCGTTCCAGCGATTCTTTTCCATGCTCGCAAGGTGTTCGACTTCATCCTCTGAGAACGTAAACTCAGTTCTTTCGCGAACCAGGCGATACCCCTCACTGCGCAGCTTCACACTGACATGATCCGCCTGTGCCCTGTTCTCACCTCTATAGATCTCCGGCAACATGCCCCACGGGCGGTGTGAAGGCTGAGAAACAGCTGGCTTCCCGAGCGTCTCGAGGTATTTCTCGTGCATCGCGATTGCAATTTCGTCTAGCCGCTCGTTAACAATGCGGTCAACGCGCATCAGTGATTCAGTCATACCAAATGGATAGAGACCATCCGGAATTTCAGGTCCACCCTGCCCCGACTCCACAAGCCGCGCCAGACCGCCGGAATTCCTCAAGCCCACAAAAATGGGAGCGTTGGGAACCTGTTTCAACAAGGCCATCTGCCGTAGTGCGAGAGCCATTGTCAGGTTGTCAGAGTCTGAGCCAATCGCTGAAACGATCATTGTCGCGTCACCAACATTCAACCTGTCAGCGTTGTTCCTGAGCTCTTCAGGGGAGAGGCCTGTATTCCTGAATCGTACGTCCGATGTCAGGTTAGCGTCTGGACACTGCCGCTCGAACATCTCCTGAGCGTCATGCGCCTGGGGATCCAGCACCGTTACGATCAGGCGCTCGTCGTTGCCGAAATGTGCCTGCTTCAGAGCGGTCATCAACACATGTCTGCCGAGGGTCTCATAACCAACGATGACGATATGGACTGCTGACAAGCCGAGGGCATCCGCATATACATCCGGGAAATAATCGCTGAACAATTCCCGAGACGCCTGTTCATCCGGATTGAAAAAGCGAACCTCCATGTTCTGTGGATACTCGAAAAACTTCGGATAGCCTTCAAGGCGTGCACCTAACTGCATGTCTTTGACTTGCAGAACGACCTTCAGCGGCCTCTGGTCGTTACGGGTTTCCTCGAGTTGTTCCTGTACGCGTAGAGACAACTCGACGTTGTCGTCGTCGTTATCAATGAAGGAAACCAGGCAACTGGCTCGATGTATTCGTGCCCTGAGCAAAGATGGTGTATGGCGTCCATCTCCAATGAAGACGGGTATACGCATGGACCTGCATGCCGGGATCAAACGGTTATCGCTCTGATGTTCAACCACCACCACACTGATGTTTCGATCCCGGCAATTCTGGATCAGCGCAAACGCCGCGTCTGACAGACCGACAATGACAATGTGATCGCGGTAGGTTCGCGCCTTCAGGTTGACGAGCCCAACCCACAGTCCCTCTGCAAAGAGCAGCAACAGAGAACCGACTGCAACGATGGGCGCGAGAAACCGCGCCAGTTGCAGGGTGACAGGAATGGGTTGTTCCAGCGTCCAGTCGCCTTCCCCGAAAAACAACTGAAGTATTCTGTAGACCGAATCCGCCGGTTGGTCGCGCAAACTGTCTGGATTGAGCTGGTACAGGCCAACAAATCCGAGCGCAAAGATAGTCAGGACACCAAGAAGAATGAAACGGCCGCGGTTAACCGTCATGGGCACTCCCACACGCTGGAACTTGATTCTAACTCGTTCCGTCGGATTGATTACACAACACAATGGCAACAGCCTGAGTTACAATCCGCGTCTTCCGGAGAGGTGTCCGAGCGGGTCCTTTTTTGAATCGGGGTCGCACGCCTGGAAAGTGTGTTCCATCCCGACCGATGTCGAAATTGTGAAGTTTCAGCTAAGCTAAAAATCTGATCTGGAGAGGTGTCCGAGCGGTCCTCTCTTACATAGGGGTCGCACGCCTGGAAAGTGTGTATAGGTAACCCCTATCGAGGTTCGACAAAATTGCCTGGAGCAATTTTGGACGCCGGGCGCAGCCTGGCGCCCGCAGGGGCGCGGGACAGGATGTGCCGCGATCCATCCCGACCGATGTCGAAATTGCGAGGTTTCAGCTAAGCTAAAAATCTGATCTGGAGAGGTGTCCGAGCGGTCGAAGGAGCACGCCTGGAAAGTGTGTATAGGTAACCCCTATCGAGGGTTCGAATCCCTCCCTCTCCGCCATTCACCGCCGATTGTGCGATGTTTTGCGCCTCCGTTATATGACCGCTTTGCGGGACCAAGCAGA
>JANQFF010000155.1 GCA_028277965.1 Pseudomonadales bacterium | reverse complement strand
TCTTGCGCCGCTTTGTCCCATTGGCCTGGGCCTCGGTCGTATCGGCAACTTCATCAACATGGAGTTACCGGGGCGTGTTGCGGAAAGCGGGTTTGGACTCATCTATAAGTGCCAGGCGGTGCAGGGGTTGAATCCCATGTGTATCACTGAGTGGGAAAACGTCGCGCGCCACCCGTCGCCGCTCTACCAGGCGGCCACTGAAGGTCTCCTGCTGTTTGTTGTCGTCTGGATATTCTCGAAAACCCCTCGACCCGCAGGTCAGGTCAGTGGCGTTTTCCTCATCGGCTACGGAACGTTCCGGATCTGTACGGAGTTTTTCCGTTCGCCGGACGCCCACATCGGCTTTATTGCTTTCGATTGGGTCACGATGGGACAGCTTTTATCGATCCCGATGGTGATCGCTGGTATCCTCCTGATGAACTGGCCCCAGAAGTTGAAAAACTAGTAACAATGGGGTCAGACCCCATTGTTACTAGTTTACGAACAAAGCGATGAAACAGTACCTCGATCTCATGCGGCATGTGCGGGAGAACGGCACGTTCAAAAGTGACCGTACCGGCACCGGCACCTACAGTGTGTTCGGCCACCAGATGCGGTTTGATCTCAACGAGGGTTTCCCTCTTGTCACCACCAAGAAGATGTTCCTCAAAGGCATCATCCACGAACTACTCTGGTTCCTGTCGGGCTCGACCAACATCAAATACCTGACCGACCACAACGTCCACATCTGGGATGAGTGGGCGGACGAGCATGGTGAGCTTGGACCGGTGTACGGCTCCCAGTGGCGTTCCTGGCCGGGTCCGGACGGTGGCACGATCGACCAGATCAAGCGGCTGGTTGATGACATCGTGAACAATCCGGATAGCCGGCGTCATATCGTCAGCGCCTGGAACGTGGCAGAGGTCGACAACATGGCGCTGCCGCCTTGCCACACGTTGTTTCAGTTCTACGTTGCGGACAACAAGCTGTCCTGTCAGCTTTACCAGCGCAGCGCCGACATATTCCTCGGCGTGCCGTTCAACATAGCCTCATATGCATTGCTCACGATGATGATCGCCCAGGTGGCCGATCTCGAGCTGGGTGATTTTGTCCACACGTTCGGGGATGCACACCTATACGTCAATCATCTCGAACAGGCGGACAAACAACTCGACAGGCTGCCATTGCCGCTTCCGACCATGACGCTGAATCCGGAGGTCAAAGACATCTTTGGCTTCAGGTATGAAGACTTCACGCTGAGTCACTACCGCAGCCACGACGCCATCAAAGCACCGATTGCCGTCTGAGACGACGATGGATATAGCGCTGATCTGGGCGATGGCCGACAACCGGGTCATCGGTCGGGACAACTCGTTGCCGTGGCGACTGCCGAAAGACATGCGGCACTTCATGGAAACCACGATGGGTAAACCCGTCATCATGGGGCGCAAGACCCTGGAATCGATGAAGTCCCCGCTGCCTGGACGTACCAACATCGTGCTGACCCGCGATACGCGTTATTCCAGGGACGGGGTCAGAGTTGTTCACACGTTTGATGAAGCCATCGAGCTTGCTGAGCAGCAGGCGCTGATCGACGGCCGGGATGAAGTGATGGTCATCGGGGGCGCGGATATCTACGCGCTGGCACTACCAAGGGCGACGCGGCTGTATCTCACCCATGTACATGCGAATGTCGATGGGGATGTGTTCTTCCCGCTGTTTGATCTCGATGAATGGGAAGAGGTCGAGTCAGAACGGTTTGAGGCAGACGAGAAACACTCCGCAGGCTTTACGATCGCGACCTACGAGCGCGTCTAGTCCAATTTGTCCAGAAGTTCGACAAATCCCGCGTGATAAACCCCCAGGACTTTATCGCGCTCGTACAGTTTCCTGCCGGTTTCGCTCGCCAGATATGAAATAGCCAGACCTTTGCGCGTTTCCCAGTACGCGGTTTCGAGCTGGCCTTCTTCATGCAGAAGATAGGCTTCCTGTGCGTCGTACAGGACACTGCGCATGACGTAGCCGAACTGTGTGAGCTCATCATCCGTCAGTGTTTCTCCTGATCGGGCGCGAGCGATGACATTGGAAATGCCAGGTTGCGAGCCGAATGTCATTGTTGCGAGATGCGCGCGATTGACCAGCTGTTGACGATTGGCGGCGCGCATTGCGCGTGTATTGGCTTCTGTTGCTTCCCTGCCGCTCCGAACCTGAACCGCCAGGTAGAAGAGTGTTGCAACGACCGCGAGAGCCCCAACAAACTCGCCAATGTTGCCGAGCAGCTGAGTGGTTTCGAGGAGGGTCATGTCAAGCCAGTTGCTTGATCAGGCTGCCGTCACAGGGCAGATCACGCCAACCCTGGGTCGGGAGTGGAATATCCTCCGGCAGTTCGCTGGTATGGGTGAACGTGCCGTTCTGCGCCCAAAGCAGCTCCCTCGTCTGCGTTGCATGGCTGCTCAGGGAAAACACCTCGTTTCGTGCGCGATTGATATCACATGAGCCTTTGGTGAGGGACTTGACCGTTTTGGCGTACGCTTCGGCTTCGACGAGAGAGATGCGGTAGACCCAGTCTGCGCCCCGGATGTCCAGTAGCTCGAGGAGATAACCCTGTTGGCTGTCCGGGCAGCGAGCGAGGGCCTCCGTGATCTGCACTTGTGCATCGAGCACACAGTCCACCTGTAAGCGTGCGGGGTCGTCCAGGTTGGCGCACACTTTGGCAGCAGATGGGTTTCTGTTAACGTCCACGACTCGATTCTGACTCTGACCTTGAGTAGGGCACACGTATGAAACCAGTCAAGTGTAACTGGGTGGCGGCAGCCTGTCTGGTTGCCTTTGGAGCGTTGCAGGCGGGCGCTGAAGAGCGCTCAGTGGGCATCCCGAATAACATCGTTACCCACAACGTCCCTGCACTACCCCAAAGTCTCGGTGATCGGCTTGCCCGGTACAACCATACCCGGTCTGCCGGACTTGTAGGGTGGGCAGGAGATGAACTCCTGATCATGACGCGGTTTGCAGAAACCAACCAGCTGCACAAGGTCGGCCAGCCGCTCGGCTACCGCGAACAGCTCACCTATCTGCCCGAGCCGCTGGCGGGTGTTGGAGTCCCCAGGACCGGGGCCAAAGAAGAGATCCTCATCAGCTGGGACGAAGGCGGGTCGGAATTCGATCAGCTTTTTGTGTTTAATCTCCGAACCGGTGAATCCCGCATGGTGAGTGACGGCAAGTCCCTTTACAGCGGCTACTTCTGGTCGCCGGACGAAACACACTTTGTCTATGTCACCACCGAACGTAACGGCCGCAACTGGGACACCCACATGCAGTCAACCGACGGTGAGAAGACCATCCTGCTGGAAACCGACCAGGGCTACTGGTTCCCGATGAGCTGGTCCCGTGATCAGAAGCGCCTGCTCATCAAAAACCGCGTGTCGATCAATGAGTCTTCACTCTTCGAACTTGAAATCGAATCAGGTGAGTTGACACCGCTCCTCGGTCAGGACGAGCGGATAGCCATCGGTGGAGCGATGTACGACAACCGCGGTGGTGTGTTTTTCACTTCGGATCAAAATTCTGAGTTCCAGCGTCTGCACAGGGTGGATCTCGCCTCGGGAGAAGTTGAGGTGCTCACTGCTGATGTCGAGTGGAACGTCGATGGTTTCTCACTGTCTGCCGATTTCAAGCGCCTGGCCTATGTGGTCAACGTGGGTGGGATCTCAGAGGTCACGGTGATCTCGCTACCGGGCTACAAAAAGGTGCAGATGCCGGAGCTACCACAGGGTGTTGTCGGTTCGCTGCTCTTCTCACCAGACGGGAGACGGCTTGGCCTGACAATCAACAGCGCCACCTCACCTGCAGATGTATACGTTGCAGAGGTTGGTGGCACGGACCTCACCCGGTGGACACAGAGTGAGGTTGGCGGCCTGGACCGTTCACGATTTGTAGATGCCGAACTGATCGAATATCCAACGTTTGACGGGCGGCAGATACCGGCATTCGTGTACACCCCGGAAGGTGGCGGGCCTCACCCGGTGGTGGTCTTCATCCATGGCGGACCCGAGGCGCAGTACAGGCCGTATTTCTCGACTCTCATGCAGTCGTATGCAACAGAAATGAACGTTGCCGTCATAGCGCCGAACGTACGTGGGTCGAACGGCTATGGCAAAACCTACCTCGAACTCGACAACGGCAAGCTCAGGGAGGATTCCGTCAGAGACATTGGCGCGCTGCTCGACTGGATTGGTGGCCAGGATCAGTTTCGCAGTGACCGGGTAGCGGTCATGGGTGGGTCCTACGGTGGCTACATGGTGCTCGCCTCGATGGTTCATTACGGTGACCGGCTGGCGGCTGCGGTCGAGTCCGTGGGTATATCGAATTTCGTGACATTTCTGGAGAACACCCAGGCGTATCGTCAGGACATGAGACGGGTGGAGTATGGGGATGAGCGTGATCCGGAGATGCGTGCCCACCTTGAAGCGATCTCACCCCTCAATCACGTGGACAAAATGGTCACCCCGGTCCTGATCTCCCAGGGGGCCAACGATCCGCGGGTTCCAGCGTCGGAAAGTGAGCAGATCCGTCTGGCGCTTGAAGAAGCGGGTGTACCTGTCTGGTACATCCTTGCGAAAGATGAAGGCCATGGGTTCCGCAAGAAAGCGAACCGCGATTACGACCGCGTTGCCAAGTTTGCTTTTCTCGAGGCTTACCTGAACGCCGAATGAGTAACGGTAAACTCGGGTTGGTGGTGAATCCCATGTCAGGGCGGGATGTCCGCCGTCTCGCCGCCCGGGCTACCAACATGACTCACGAAGCCAAACGCGACATTGTTGCGCGGGTGGCTGCGGGTGCTGAGGCCCTGGGTGTCACGGACATCTACATTACCAGAGAGCCTTTCCGGATAGCCTCGATGGCGCTTGAACACATGGGCCTCAACGCCAATGTGCACACCATCGAGCACGCGCTGGAAAACGATGCTGCGGATACCGAGCGCACGGTTGCGGCATTTCGTGAAGCGGGCGGTGGGACGTTTGTCTCTCTTGGAGGTGATGGGACCAACCGCGCGGTCGTGCGGGCCTGGCCGGATGTCGATCTGGTGCCTCTTTCGACCGGTACAAACAATGTGTTCCCCGTCCTGGTCGAGCCGACGGTTGCGGGCATGGTTGCGGGATTGAATGCCTGCGGCAGACTTCCAGAGGACGACCTCACAATCAAACGGCGAGTCAAGGTGCTGCACGTCAAAACCCCGCGGCAGACTGACGTGGGACTCATCGATGCAGTCCTTTTGCGGGACGATCACGTGGGCAACCTGTTGCCGTTCGACGCAGACAAAATTGTGCAGCTTCTGCTAACCCGGGCGGAACCGAGCTCGATCGGAATGTCACCCATCGGTGGACTCCTGCATCCTGTCTATGCGGAAGACGACGAGGGGCTTTTCATCGTGACTGATCCAGAATCCCCGGCTGTAAAAGCGCCGTTGTCTCCGGGCCTTTTCAGAGATGTGCATGTCAGCAGCGTGCAACCGATGGCATTCGATGTGGCTGTACCTTTCCGCGGGCCGGGAGTCATCGCGCTCGACGGCGACCGGGATATACGGCTCCGTGAAGGTGAAACGGCCACTGTGACAATTCGCCGTGACGGCCCCCGGGTGATCGACGTGGAAGCTGCCATGCGCTGGGCTGTTGGGGCGGGTATCATGGCGCCCGACTCGTAGAAGAAGAAAAGACCGCCCATGATCGTTAAACCCCGCATCCGAGGATTTATCTGCACGACTGCCCATCCGACAGGTTGTAAAGCCAATGTGGACGAGCAGATTGCTTACACACGGGACCAGGGTGAGATCTCTGAAGGGGAATTCAAAAACGTTCTGGTGCTTGGATGTTCCGGTGGGTATGGCCTGGCGTGTCGTATCGTGTCCGCCTTTGGGTGTGGTGCAAATACCCTGGGAGTCTCGTTCGAGAAGCTTCCAACGGAGAGTAAAACGGCAACAGCAGGCTGGTACAACAATGCCGCGTTCGAAGATGCCGCTGAAGCCGCCGGGCTCTACGCCAAAACCATTGATGGTGATGCGTTTGCGGACGAGATGCGTGAGCGCGTCATCGACACGATTAAGGCAGATCTCGGCAAGATTGATCTGGTCGTGTACAGCCTGGCGTCCCCCGTACGTCAGCACCCCAGGACAGGGGAACTGCATCGTTCCTCGATCAAACCACTGGGTGACGCTCTGAATATCAAATCAGTACATGTTGACCGTGGCGAGGTGATCGAAGTCGATCTGGAACCGGCAACACCGGAAGAGACCGCCAACACCGTGGCAGTGATGGGCGGCGAAGACTGGGAATTCTGGATGGACGCGCTGCTTGAAGCCGATGTGCTTGCGCAGGGGTGTAAAACGGTTGCATTCACCTACATAGGGACCGAACTCACCTGGCCAATCTACTGGGACGGCACGCTAGGGCAGGCCAAGATCGACCTCGACCGGGCCAGCGGTGAAATCGGTAGAAAACTCGAAGCGCTGGGCGGTGATTCCCGTGTGGCGGTTCTCAAAGCCATCGTCAGCCAGGCGAGTTCCGCGATACCGGTTGTGCCCCTGTACGTGGCGCTGTTGTTCAAGGTCATGAAAGAACAGGGTATCCATGAGGATGTGATAGCGCATATTCACCGGATGTTTGCGACCCAGCTCAAAGGTGGATCTGAGTTGCGCCTCGACGATGCCGGGCGCATACGAATGGATGATATTGAGTTATCCGACCCGGTTCAGGAAGAGGTCAAACGGCGTTGGCCTCAAGTTGCGACTGAGAACCTCGATGAACTCGGAGATCTCACGGGTTTCCGGGAGGACTTCCTGAAAATTTTCGGGTTTGGTCTGGATGGCGTCGACTATGAGGCGGATGTCGACCCGACGCTGGGGCGACTCTCTTAGGCCCGGCGGAGACATCTACAGTCTCAGGACCGAACTCCGCGAGGTTACGCTGGCCGGGTGATGTACCCGGCAGAATTCTTGCGTTCGATGACAGTATGCCGCTACCTCGTATACGGGGTGCTGGTGACTGCTCTTATACTGCAGCACGGCCCGGTCGTATGGCAGATCTATGTTGTGTCATCGATCCCCGTTGTGATGCATCTGTTTTTGAGGCTGACATGGTCAGCCCAAAGGCTTAAATACCTGCACACTCTTGAGTCAGCCATCGTGCTGAGCCTGATGATCTCCATGACATCGCTGACCGGCTTTCTGTCCCTGAGCTGGATCTACGTGGCGTGCTCAATGGCTCTGTGGGGAACTCGTGCCGCATTTGCCCAGGCAGGCGTGTCGGTCGCCCTTGGCTTCATCGGTTTTCACCACGGTGTGCTCACGGCTGATACTGAACCCATTCCTGACGGCCTGTTTGCTCTGAATACAGTCATGTTCAGTCTCATGCTCAGTACACTTGCTCACCGGGAAGCTACTCGCCTGGTCAGTGTCCGACGCAATCTCAAGCAGGATCAGAAGCTGCTCCTTGGTCTCCTGCCGCCTGACATCAATAACGACGTCTCGAAATTTGGTGAACCCGGTCGGGTCCGGCGTGTCTGGATGACAGTGGTGTTCATCGATCTCAGCGGCTTTACACGAGCGACAAGGGACCTCCCTGGTGAAGGCCTGCAGGTGCTGATGAACGAGTTCTTCTCGCTCACACACACAATCGTGCAGCGCTGGGGTGGGATTGTCGTGAAATTCCTGGGTGACGGGGCGCTTTGTGTGTTTCCCGAGGGTGAGGATAACCGCCGCAACATGGCCAGGCAGGGTGTCAACTGTATGATGCTGCTTCCTGGTCAGATCGATACCCTGAATCAGCAGCTCGACGCCCAGGGTTACGCCCAGCATCTCTCGATCCGGATTGGCATGAGTTCGGGCTACTGTGCTGCCGGGGCGTGGGGGACAGCCGACCGGCGTGAATACACGGTGATCGGAAACGCGGTGAACATGGCAGCCCGGTTGCAGTCTGAAGCCGACCAGTATGGCGGCATGCTTATGGATCCGGTGACTGCTCAACTGATCGAAAAACTCTGGCCGTTGCAGTCACCCGTGGAAGTCGAACTGAAAGGACTCGGGTCGACGCAAGCCTTTCCTGTAACCAAAAACTAGTAACAATGGGGTCAGACCCCATTGTTACTAGTTTTGCGGTAGCGTAGCGGCTGATATATCGTGCGCCGCTCTTAAACATCGTTGATCGTAGTGGAAAAGATATTTGTCTCTGCATGCCGGGGTGAAGCAACCCCCTATACCCCCATCTGGCTGAATCGCCAGGCCGGGCGTTATATGCCTGAATACCATCAGGTCAAAGGGGACATGCCGAGTCTCGATTTCTTCAAGAATCCTGAGAAAGCCGCCCAGGCGACCCTCGATGCCCAGCGTATCCTCGGGGTGGATGCAGCGATCATGTTTGCTGACCTTTTGCCGCTGCTGGAACCCATGGGTCTCGAGCTGGACTATGTGGCGGGCAAAGGACCGGAATTTGCTAATCCCGTACGCAACCAGCAGGCGGTTGAGAACCTCGTGGTTGTACCGGCGGAAGAGGGCACCGCTTACATCGCCGACACGGTGAAGAACATTCTCGAGGGATTACCGAAAGACATCGCTTTGATCGGATTTGCCGGGGCGCCGTTTACGCTTGCCTCGTACGCGATCGAAGGGCAGGGTTCGCGTAACTACGTCCACGTTAAGAAAATGTTGTACGAAGCGCCGGAAAGCTGGGCGTTATTAATGGAGAAGCTGGTTGCACAGGTTTCCAGCTATGTGAATCTGCAGATCGCAAGTGGCGTGGACGCCGTCCAGTTGTTCGACACCTGGGTGGGTAATCTGTCGGTGAGCGATTTTCAGCGTTACGTCAAACCGCACCTCAAAGCGCTTGTTGGCGCCATCAACCGGTCTGTTCCGCTCATCTATTTTGGGACGGGCAATTATCATCTGCTGCCACATGTTGCCGATCTGGGCTTTGACGTTGTGGCGTTCGACTGGCGCACGCCGCTGCGGGAAACCTGGGATCAGCTGGGTTTCAGGTCGGTACAGGGCAATCTCGATCCGATTGTGCTGTGTGCCGATCACAGGACTGTGGCTGATCAAGCCGGTGCGCTCCTCGAGAGTGTGGGTGACAAACGGGGCCACATCTTCAACCTCGGGCATGGCATCATCCCCGAAACACCAGTCGACAACGTGAAGTACCTGGTCGACTTCGTTCACGAACGTAGCAAGGAGATGCGATGAAACTTCTGCTGAAGATCATTGGTGGTGTTGTTGCCGTCTTTGCAGTCGTCATACTGCTGCAATTTGTCGCTTCTGAGACGGGTGAGGTTGTAGTGGTGACAACCACCGATGCCGAAGGTGTAACTCATGAGACACGTCTTTGGGTCGTGGAACACGATGGCGCCCAGTACCTGCGCTCGGGTGCACCCGGGTCAGCCTGGTATAAGCGACTGGTCGCCAATCCGGAAATTAACGTAGAGCGCAATGGGGTTGAAGCGACGTATCAGGCATTGCCGCAACCCGATCTGCGCGACACCATTAATGACCTCGTGTCAGAGAAGTACGGTTGGGCGGATGCTTACATTGGCGTGCTGTTCGGCCGGGATGACGCTATTCCCATACGTCTTCAGCCCTGATGGAAATCGCGGCTAAAGCCGCTCCTACAGAAAATCCCTCCTGCCTTTGTAGGAGCGGCTTTAGCCGCGATAGTTACAGGGCGTAATCTTCGGGTGGACTGTAGGCCCTAGGTAGTAGTCCACGCTCATTCCTGTCCGGAATGAGTAGCCCCGCTTTTGCCAGCGCATCAAACAGTGGCTTCTCGAATTCTGTCGGCCAGCCTGCTGCTGCGTTGTTCCAGCAGCGACCACATACATTGATGTTGTAACCGGGCGCTTTCTGTTCGGCTGGAGCACCCAGACACAGGCTGCAGAGGGCGTCGCTCACGGCAGGTGGGCAACCCAGGACAAGCGGGTGTCTTTGTATACGTCTCTGGTGGGTGTGAAGCGTTCCGGTTCATCGAGACTGCCGAGTGTCACGTCCGTTATCTCAGGGTGTCCGGCGTTGATACAGACGACAGGGGTCCCGCACCGATCGCAGAAATAGCGGGTGCCGTCTTCGGAGGAATTGAGCACTGCCGGATCCTGCCCCGTGTATTCGAACTGATCTGTGGGGACCACCAGCCAGCTGACATAGGGTGCTGCGCTAGTGCGCCGGCACATGGTGCAGTGGCAGTTCACGGTAATTGTCACAGGATCGGAAAACCGGTAACGAATCCGGCCGCAGAAACAGCCACCCTCATGTGTTGCCATCGCTCCTCCGTTCAGTCAGCCGGATGTATCCGCGTTTATTGAATTTCCCCGACAAGCGGCTGAAAAAGTTGGTCATGATCATGACCCACCCGTACTTCTGCTGGAAAGCGGCGAGGGCGGCATTGATTTCCGACTGGTCGTCGACAATCTCCGCCGTGGCGTCGACCCATTCACCGAGAAGGCCACCTTTGAAATCACAGGGTGCCAGTTCAGCTTGTGAACTGTTCCGCAGCCGCTTCATTTTGCCCGCATCAGCCTCGCTGAAAACATAGAGGGTTTCACCGTGTGGTGCTGCCCAGACAGGTGTATTGACCTGCACGCCCGTCTTTCGAAATGTTGCCAGGTTGACGTATTTGGCCGACTTAAGCTCTGCCCAGTTGGTCATCTTCCTTCGAGTCCTTCAGGTATGCGTGCCCACGTGAGGGCGTTTTCTGTGAATGCAGCCATGGTCGGCTGAAACAGATCCGGTTCATCCAGCGTCCCCGCGGCGATGCTCACCAGCCCAAGTTCGGTTTCGCCCCAGAGATGACTGCCGCACTCGGGGCAGAAGTGGCGTTTCACCGTTCGGCCGCTGGCCGCTTCAGCAGCCACATACGCCGTGTCGCCGTGCAGGTGCTCGAAGGTATCTTCGTCCACCATAAATCCCGCGTAGCCGTCGCTGCCCATGCGCTTCAGACAGTCAGAGCAGAAACAATAAACGCAGAGTTCGGGGTCGCGCGCTGCCCGGTAACGGACGGCGCCACAGAAACAACCACCTTCAACAGTGGTTGTCATCAGAAGAGCAGACCAATTCCCGCCCGGATGACCATGAACCACAGGGCAACACACGCGATGGCGTAAAGCCAGAACCTCACGATCACAACGTTTACCGAGCAGTGCATGATGCTGTGCAGGACGCGAAAGAGAAGAAACAGCCAGGCAGCCCAGACATACGCGGTGTCGACCTGGCCAACAGCATAGAGATAGAGGCAGACAGCGTAGAAAACGACCGGCAACTCAAAGAGGTTTTTGAGATTGTCCGATGGATTGGACACCTCCGGTGGCTGGAGCTCAGCGAACTTCGCTGGCGTCAGTTGCTCGGGGGTGAGGTTATTGCTCGTGATGAAGGGGATACGACGGGCGTACATGTAGACCCACACCACAAAGGTCAGCAGAAACATGCCGAACATTGGCAGAAAGATAGCGGTCTGATCCATTACGCTCTCCAAAGAGTGACTCTTCAAATGAGGGTTAAATCTGCCCCCTTCGAAGGACAAATACAAACTCGGACACATCGGGTGACGTCTCCAGTGTTTCGGTCTTTTCGAAGCCAAAGCGTTCCAGCAGATTAACCGAAGGGGTGTTTCGGGCGTCTGTGATGCCTTTGATTAGATCGATATCGGTGACTCTGAAAAGATGATGAAGCACCAGGGCCACGGCCTCGCTTGCAAGTCCCTGGTGGTGGTAGCGTGCGTTCAGGGTGTAGCCGATCTCCGCCTCACGACCGTCCGTGGAGAGACAGACGCCGATGTCGCCGATGAGGGTGTCGTCGTCGATCAGACCAATGCCGAGCTGCAGCCATTCTTCAGGCTGGAAGGCATCCGCTGTGGCCATTCTGGACAGAAAGTCCAGTGCAGTTGAGTCCTCCTGCACTTCCCACCCCTGGTAAACAGCGAGGTCGGTGTCTGTGCGGTAAGCCTGGAAATCTTCAAGGTCAGCCGCTGCAAGTCGCCGCAGACACACGCGCGTGCCTGGCCATGGCAGGTCAAGTTCCATCCAGCATTCCCCTGATTAGTCCCATCACCTCATCGAGGTGCTCCACCTGGTGAGTATGGCAAGGGATGTGGCCCTCAGGCCAGTCGATATACCGCTTTATCCATATTGTCCTGAATCCGAGTTGGCTGCTCCCCCAGATGTCGAGCACCGGATGATCGCCGATGAACCAGGACCGCGAGGGGTCGATACTCAGCTGTTGGCTGACTTCCGTGAATATGCCTGGTGCCGGTTTCTTCTCGCCGAAAGCCTCGGAGATGACAACATGATCGACCAACTCGTCCAGCCCGGTCGACTGGATTTTGGCCGTTTGGCTTCTGGTTGAGCCATTGGTAACGATGCCAATCGGGATATCCCTCTCCTTGAGTGTTCTGAGAGTCGATATCGCGCCATCGAAGAGAATGGGGTGGTTGGGGATTTCCGCCTGATTGTGCTCGATGAACTGAAGCACAGGGATGGCGATCAGGGAGGCAGCATCTGCGTAGAACTCTTCCCGTGGGCGATATCCGGTTTCGTCGAATTCGAGGAAAGCATCGATAAATTCCGCCTGTGACAAATCAGACTGGTCCCGGTTAACTTCCCACAGGTTCCGTGCATAAACTCGCAGCGTTTCTGTGCGGTCTATGAGAGTTTCGTCCAGATCGAAGACAACACCTCTCATCAATGGTCCTCGAAGTGAAACTCGATATAGAAAACGCGCTCACCTTTGCCATGTCTGGCAGTTCTCAGAAGGTCGGCGACCCCGGCAAATCCGGAATTCCGTGCCATGGTTGGTGTGATGTCATCGAATGACATCTCGTGGATTCTATCGACACAGACATAGCCACCTTCCATGGCGTAGCGGTTACCCACTTTCACGCGTGGCTTTTTCCAGATTCTGACCGTGGTGGTGATCTCACCCTGTCGGACAGGCTCGCGCAGGCGTTCAGTGAAGAGCATCGCTCGCAAGTTCTAACAGACAGAGTCCATGTCCAAAAGGATCCGAGAGCATGGCGATTCTCCCCCAACCGTCTTCACTCACGTCTTCCTCGAGGACAGCGCCCGCCGCCAGCACCCGGGATAACACTTCATCGAGGTTGTCCACCTCGAGGTCGAGGTGTACCGGAGTCCAGTGCCGTCTGTAAGTCCTGGGTGCCGCACCCGGCGCGGGGTTGGATTCGTCGGCTTTTTCCAGCAGGTAGACGACCACACCCCCCGCTCGCAGACGGTAGATTCCCGGCATGTACTCCTCGGGGTCTTCAAATCCGAGCGCGTCCACGTAGAACTTAAGCCCTGCATCGATGTCCGGAACATCAATGCTGAGTGTCAATTTCATTACGTCGCTATCGCAGCCAGCACCTTGTGGGGAGCCAGGGGTAAGTCGGTCATGCGCACGCCGGTCGCATGGCTCACAGCGCAAGCGACTGCCGGGAGGGGTGCGATGATTGGTGTCTCGCCCACACCTCTCACACCGTATGGGTGGGTGTTGCTTGGCACTTCTATGATTTCCGTATCGATCATCGGCAGGTCCGAAGCAACGGGGATCCGGTAATCGAGAAATCCCGGGTTTTCCTGAATACCGTTCTCGTCGTAGACGTACTCTTCATTCAATGCCCAACCAATTCCCTGTGCTGCGCCACCCTGCATCTGACCTTCAACGTAGTCCGGGTGAATGGCTTTGCCCGCATCCTGTATAGCGGTAAATCGAAGGACGGTTGTACGACCCGTATCCGGGTCCACTTCGACGTCGCAGATATTCACAGCGAAACTCGGGCCCGGGCCCTGCGCGTTGAGAGAAGCGCGAGCGGATATGGGTCCGCCGGTCTTCGGAAAACCGCGGGCGATCTTGGCGAGCTTCAGAGGTTCGATGTCAACGTTTACGCCGGGCATTGGCCTGGCCTCACCGTCGACCCATTCGACCTGGTCGGCTTCGATACCCCACGTCAGGGCAGCGCGTGCCTTCAACTGAGCCACAACGTCCTCACACGCGTTGATGACGGCCATGCCGGTCGCAAACGTCGTCCGGCTGCCGCCGGTTGTGTTGCAGAACCCCGTGCTGTCGGTATCTCCAACCTTCACGCGGATTCGGTCGTAGGGCACCTGCAGGGTTTCAGCCGCCATAAGCGCCATGGATGCGCGACTGCCGCCGATGTCGGGATTACCTTCAACGACATTGATCATCCCGGATTCGGCAACATGTACTTCGGCACTCGAGTTGTTACCGGCGTTGAACCAGAAACCAACAGCCACGCCGCGCCCCTGGTTTTCACCCAGCTCGGTGTTGTAGTGAGGATGGGCTTTAGCTGCTTCCAGGCATTCTATGAGACCAATCTCCTTGAAACGTGGACCGTAGGACGCGCTTGTGCCTTCCACCGCGGCATTTTTCAATCGGAGATCAATCGGGTCCATACCCAGCTCATCTGCCAGTTCGTCTATGACACATTCCCCGGCAAACATGGACTGGGGAGCGCCAGGCGCCCGATAGGCATTCACGCGTGGCTTGTTCGTGAGGACTTCAAAACCTTCGATGCGAATATTGTCAACGTCGTAAGGCGCGAAGATACACATCGCCCCGGCATCGAGCGGACTGCCGGGAAATGCACCGGAGTCATAAAGAAGATTGGCCGACATGGCGGTTATGGTGCCGTCGTTTTTGCACCCGATCTTGACGGTATTGATTGTTCCGGATGCGGGACCGGTTGCCTCAAAAACCTCGGCACGCGTCATGGTCATCTTGACTGGTTTTGCCGCTTTCTCGGACAGCTTGACCGCCAGGGGCTCGAGATAGACAACCGTTTTGCCACCGAAGCCGCCACCAATTTCGGCAGCGATGACCCGGATGTCACCGGTGTCCATGCCGAGTGCCAGGGCAGCCATATCGCGGATGCCGAAATGTCCCTGGGAAGAACACCAGACGGTCGCCTGACCGTCCGGATTGAAATTGGCCACGCACGCATGGGGTTCGATGTAGCCCTGGTGA
>JANQFF010000142.1 GCA_028277965.1 Pseudomonadales bacterium | reverse complement strand
AGGACGGATTTGTCGGGATTGCGGGCAGCAATTGCCACACTCATCCCGTCTTCCGCGAAGAGCCGCGCGCAACTGGCGCTGATGCCAGGCCCCCCACCCACAATGAGTGCTACGTCTGTGTCGGTCATGTGTGTCCCCTCAATTCTGATCGGCTGGAGTATACAAAAGGCTCATGAAACGCTCGCGCCGCCGTCGACGGGCAAACTGACGCCTGTGATGAACCCGGCCCGGTCGGATGCCAGGAAAGCGGCTGCGTGGGCGACGTCCCAGGCAGTACCCATTTTACGCCCCAGCGGCACCTGGCGGTCCCGTTCGGCGACAACTTCCTCGCGGGACTTCTCATTCGATATGCGCGACTCGATCGCCATCGGTGTGTTCATGAGCCCGGGCAGAATAACGTTGGCCCTGATGCCGTACCGCGCGTTGGTGTAGGCAAGCTGTTCAGTCAGAGCGATAACGCCTGCTTTTGTCGTCTTGTAAGCGACATAGGGGTAGGGCGCCCACGCAGCCATAGAGGAAATGTTGACAATCGCTCCGGACTGTCTTTCACGCATGACCGGAACGGTGTGTTTACATGTCAGGACCATGGCACGCAGGTTGATGTCTACAAGCTGGTTAAAGGTTTCAGCGTCCATGTTTTCGAGTACGGTATCGCCGCCTGCCAGGCTCACCCCGACGTTGTTATGCAGGACATCAATGGTGTGCCAGTGTTCCAGAACAGCAGCAACACAGTTTCTGATGGTTGCTTCATCTGTGACGTCGACATGGAGGGCAAAGGCTTCTCCGCCTTCTGCGCTGATCATGTCTACTGTTTCCTGGGCGGATCCCACGTGCAGGTCGGCGACCGCTACCCGCGCTCCTTCCCTGGCGAACTGAATTGCAGTAGCACGTCCGTTCCCGATAGTCTCTCCAGGCGTCTGACCGCCACCGATGACCAGTGAGGTTTTTTCTGTCAACAGCATCGGCTTTCCCCGCGAGCTTGAGATAGCAAGCATGACACGGGAAAGCACATCGACAACAGTAGCCAGCCTCTTCCGTCTGGGAGGCCCTATAGCGCTCGGCAGAACGGCGATCATCGGGATGGGGATCGTGGATCTGGTTGTCGTTGGCCAGTTGGCGGGCGAATCTCTTCCACAGTTGACGCTTGCGTACTCGATTGTCGGGGTGCTGACAATTGGCGGCATTGGGCTGATGCTGGGGGTACAGGTCCTGGCTGCGCGGGCGGTTGGGGCGGGGACGCCACCACTCGCCGGAGCTATCTGGCGCAGGGGAATTCAGTTGGCGGTACTGGCAGGTGCTGCTGTCATCGTTTTCGTCGTGCTGATTTCCGAATCGTTTTTTCTACTAGTGGGGGTAGAGGCTGAACTTGCGGCATCAGGGGCGTTGCTCGCTCAGATACTGAGCCTCTCCATCCTGCTGCACCTTATATTTGTCGCGTCGACGAACTTCCTTGAAGCGCTGAAGAGACCGGTTCCAGGTGCCGTCCTTATGTGGGTCGCGCTCCTGATCAACCTTGTCTTAAACCTGATTCTGGTACCGGTGTACGGTGTGCTTGGTAGCGTCTGGACGACGGTTGCAGCTCGTCTGTTTCTTGCAGTGAGCCTTGTCGTCTACATCCTGTCAGCCAAATCGGTCAGACAATACCTGGGCAGGAGTGGCGAGACAGTATCGTTTATGGCGCTTCTGAGTGTCGGTGGGGCTGCCACCATCAGCGGTATGGTCGAAGCGGGTGCGTTTTCGGCGATGGGGTTGGTTGCCGTTCGGATCAGTCCGGAGGCGATGGCGGTCTTCAGCATCGCGTCGGGTGGGTTGCTGAGCCTGGTCGGCATGTTGTCGGGTGGCCTGGGCGCCGCGACCGCGGTACTCGTTTCCAGATCCCTCGGAGAAGGGGATGACGCGCAAGCGGCTCGCACGGGCTGGACTGCTTTAGTCACCAATCTGGTTATTGTTGGGTCTATCGCGTTCGTTTGTTACCTGTTCGCCGAGGTGATCGCCGGGTTATTCACATCAAATATCGTCATCGCTTCGCTCTTCGCAGCCATGATGGGGCTGGTGGCGATCCTGTTCCTCCCCGACCTGGGACAGATGGTGCTCGATCCTGCACTGCGTGCCCGGGGAGATAACTGGTATCCGACAGTGATCCGGCTTGTGTGTTTTGTCGGTATCGCACCCTTGCTTGCCTTCTGGTTGGTCGAGTATCAGGGGTATGATCTGAGCGGAGTGTTCGTTGGGATCATTACCGCCAGTAGCCTTGCGTTTCTGGCATTGCTCGTGCGTTGGATCAGTCTGGGCCGGATGAGAGAAGGAAAAAAATGAATAACAACCGACCGTTGCTCCTGGTTGTTGGTGTCGGCGCTGCAACTGGAGCGGCGGTCTGTCGTGCACATGAGACGACACACAGGATCGTCATGGTCGCGCGTTCGCACGCTGTGATCGACGATCTGGCCCGGGAACTCGGGGATGCGACGGCGGTCGCCTCTGATGTCGCTGATCTCGATCGTTGGCAGGAAACAATTCGGGGAATCATCGCCACGCACGGCATGCCTGATCGGGTTGTTTACAACACTGAAGGTGGCGGTTGGGGCACGCTTGCTGACATGGAAGTGGAACAGTTCGCTGCGGGTTTTGCTGTCAACGTCGTGGGTTTCTTTGTTCTGGCCAAAGCACTGCAAGGCGGCGATGCATCGGTCTTGATCACGAGTTCCCCGGCTGCATACCATCCTGCGCCGATGTTTCTCGGGATTGGTCCCAACCGTGCTGCACAGCGAATGCTCGCTGATACGCTGAACCAGATGGATGTAAGCCTGCGGTGCTGTGTACTGTCTATCGACGGGGCGATCGATGAGCCGGGGATGCGGGCTGTCTACCCGAACAAACCACATGACTTTTTCGTTCAGCCAGAGGCGATAGCGGATAAAATCAACTCCCTGTTTGACGCTAAACCCTGGCAGACTCAGGCACGCATTTCCGCGGAGGGGGCAGCGTCCGGAATCAGACTGCGTTGAGGAGAACACGGTTGGAGATCACAACACTTACACCAAAGCTCGGAGCGGAAGTCCATAACGTCGATCTTGGTAACCTGACACCGGTGGACGAAGAGGGTGTCAAAGATCTGTTCCGGAAACACCTGGTGCTCGTGTTTCGCGACCAGGCCCTCACGCGCGAACAGCACAAGGCGTTTGGCCGTCTGTTTGGCGAACTTCAAACCCACCCAGCCAAGACCAATCTGGGTATGCCTGGCGATCCTGAAATATTCGATATCAACATCACGGCGAAGACCAAAGTTGCAAACGGCGAATCGTGGCACACGGATCTTTCCTGCGAACCGGTGCCGCCCATGGCTTCAGCACTGTACATCACCGAAGTACCACCATCAGGAGGCGGTGATACGCTCTTTGCAAACATGCATGAGGCGTACGCAACGTTGTCGGAGCCCTTGCGGGAACTCATCGGTGAGCTGAGTGCTTTTCATGACGGGCGTAAGGATCTCAAGGTCTATGGTTACGAACTCAGACCCGGACAGACGTACCCCAGTGCAAGCCACCCGGTTGTTCCCGTACATCCGGATACCGGTCAGCCGCTGCTCTTCGTCAACGAACCATTTACGGAATCGATCAACGAGCTGACAGCAGCGGAGAGTGACGCTCTGCTGGATATCCTCTACAAACACATAGAAACGAATACGCGTTTTCATTGTCGCGTCAAATGGGAGCCGAACACCCTGGTGTTGTGGGACAACCGTGCTGTGCACCATCACGCGGTGTGGGACTACTATCCCGAATCGCGGCGCGGCGAAAGGGTCACGGTAAAGTCGCCCGCACGGCCGGCCCCGGCACGGAGTCTTTAACATGCTCGAGAAACTTGGACCCCTGTTCGAAAAAGTAGCGAATCGTGCGGACGACATAGAAGAAGGACGCTGTATACCTTCGGATCTGGTCGAGGACATTCGACAAGCCGGTGTATTCAGAATGCTTGTGCCCGAGCGGTATGGAGGTGAAGAGTGCGACTTTCCCGAAACCGTTGAGATCCTGAAGTCGTTTGCGCGGGCCGACGGGTCGGTCGGCTGGAGTCTCATGATTGGGTCCGAAACGCCACAGCTACTGGCGCTCCTGCCTTTTGAGACGTTTGAAAAAATTTACGCAGACGGGCCTGACGTGGTTGTCGGAGGGGCGTTTGCGCCAAAAGGGACTGCCGTGAAAGCAGATGGGGGAATCAGAGCGTCGGGCCAATGGGGATTTGCCAGTGGGTGCGGACATGCGGACTGGCTGTTCGGCAACTGTGTGATTGGTGAACCGGGCAGTCCCGATGCGCAGCTACGATGTGCTCTTTTCCCCCAGTCGGAATGGCAGATCCTCGATACCTGGCACACATCGGGTATGCGCGGAACGGGCAGTCACGACATACGAATCGAAGACAAATACGTCTCCGATGAATACACGTTCGACCTCTTTGGTGGCACGCCGTGTCTGAATGAACCGCTGTTTGCGGCACCATTGATTCAATTCAGTATTCACATCGGGGCAGTTGCGCTCGGTATCGCAGAAGGGGCACTCACGGAACTCGTTGAATTCGCAACCACGGGGAAGACCCGGCTTTACGGGCGGGGACCCATGCTGGAAAGTGAGCTTTTTCAATCCCGCGTTGGTCGGTCGGAAGCGGACCTGCGGGCTGCTGCCGCCCTGCTGTCTGCAGAAGCCAACACATACTGGGGCGGGGCGAGGACGGGCACGCTCACTCCGGAGGTACAAGGTCAGGTGCTGCAAACGGTTGCCTGGGTGGCTGAAACCAGTTGCCAGGTTGTGGATACCCTCTATACCGCCGGGGGTGGGAGTTCGATCTACGCAGATTCTCCGCTGCAGAGACGGCTCAGGGACATTCACACCCTGACGCAGCATGCATCCGTTCAGGAAGGGGTGTTTGCCAACAGCGGCGCAGCGTTATTGGGCAACCCGCAGGCGTTTGGGCTCTAGCACCCCGGCATCTCGTCGATGCTGATGAGTCGGTGCCGGGAGGTATACGGAATTAAAGTGATCGAGCAGTTCACCTCCCCCAATTAACCAAACTGGATCGCGGCTGAAGCCGCTCCTACAAAGGTAGCAAGATCGACCAGCCTCTGTAGGAGCGCGGTGGTTCCTGCCGCAACAGATAGGCGGGGCAGCGGGTCGGGCGTATTCGGAATCAAGGTGATCGAGCAATTCACCTCACCCTATTAACCAAACTGGATCGCGGCTGAAGCCGCTCCATACACAGCGACGCCAACACATCCGCCACCCTGTCTTCGTCGTAGCCGAGAATGTCCATGAGTA
>JANQFF010000095.1 GCA_028277965.1 Pseudomonadales bacterium | reverse complement strand
ATCTTTACTTAATCGACGCGATCGGACCAGCCAAGCAAAGGTTCTTTCAACCACCCATCGACGAGGTAACACATGGAAGCCGCGACGTCCTGTTTGTTTTCTAACGACCTCGATCAGGCATCCGAATTGGAGCCAGAGCCAATCGGAAAGCTCCGGGCCAGAATAACCGCTATCGGCCCAGATTTTTGTGATGGTATGAAGGAATGAGAACAGCTCTGTTATAAGCTGACGAGCCGCTTTCCCATCGAATACATTGGCTGCGAACACCCGAACAATAATGAGGCAACCCATTGTATCGACAAGGATATTTCTTTTCCTTCCGTTAATGAGCTTGCCTCCGTCGAACCCTGATTCCAGATAGGATTCTGGGGTTCCCTTGACGCTTTGACTGTCAATAATCGCTGCCGTTGGGTTTGGATTTCGGCTTTTTTTCACGTAAATGCTGACGGAGCATAGTATTGACTTTTTCCAGTGTTCGATTGTCTGTCCATTTGTTGTAATAATAGTTAACCAGCTGGTAAGGGGGGAAGTCTGTTGGCAGATAGCGCCATGGACAACCGGTTTTATTCAGATAAAAAATCGCATTCAGGATTTCGCGGAGATCGGTCGTTCGTGGGCGTCCAATGGTATAGGGTTCGAGTTCCTCAAAGATAGGTTGGAGGATTTCCCATTCTTCATCAATGAGGTCACTCGGATACCTGACAGGAAATTGAGTCGGCTCGAAAGTCATATTGGAATCCGAAATAGAAATGCTCATAGCGTATTATACCCCCAGAAAATCCAAATTTTTATTCAGTAAAATCAATGCGTTAGTTTTTAGACAGCCTCTAACCCACTTCTCATGTCCGGTGAGGGTGCGGATCGGTTCTCCGGTGGCCGGGTCCCACAATCGGACGGTTCCATCATACGAAGCGCTCGCCAGCCACTTGGCATCCAGACTGAACGCGACGGAGTTCACCCCATCCTCATGTCCGGTCAGGGTGTGTACAGCTTCCCCTGTGGCCGGGTCCCACAGGCGCACGGTTCGATCAGACGAGGCGCTCGCCAGCCGGCTGCCGTCCCTACTGAAGGTCACAGAGTAGACCGAACTCTCATGCCCGGTGAGGGTGCGGATCGGCTCCCCGGTGGCCGGATTCCACAAGCGCACGGTGTTATCCCACGAAGCACTCGCCAGCAGATTCCCATCCGGGCTGAACGCCACGGCTGTGACTACGTCCTCATGTCCGGTGAGGGTGCGGATCGGCTCCCCGTTGGCCGGATTCCACAGGCGCACGGTTCGATCAGACGAGCCACTCGCCAGCTGCTTGCCGTCTGGACTGAAGATGATAGAGTTGACATCGCTCTCATGTCCGGTGAGGGTGCGGATCGGCTCTCCGGTGGCCGGATTCCAGAGGCGAACGGTGTCGTCCCACGAGGCGCTCGCCAACAGCTTGCTGTCCGATCTGAAAGCGACGGCTGTGACCTTGCGCTCATGCCCGGTGAGGGTGCGGATGGGCTTGCCGGTGGTCGGGTCCCACAGCCGGACTGTTCCACCACTCTTGTCCCACTCACCCAACGCACTCGCCAGCAGTTTTCCGTCGGGGCTGAACGCGACGGAGTTGACATCGCTCTCATGCCCGGTGAGGGTGCGGATCAGCTCCCCGGTGGCCGGGTCCCACAGCCGCACGGTTCGATCAGCCGAGGCGCTCGCCAGTAGTTTGCCGTCGGGGCTGAACGCGACGGACCAAACCATATCCCCATGGCCGGTGAGGATGTGGATGGGCTCGCCGGTAGCCGGGTCCCACAGGCGGACGGTGTTGTCCCACGAGGCACTTGCCAGCAGCTTCCCGTCCACACTGAATTCCACGGCTGTGACCATGCGCTCATGTCCTGTGAGGGTGTATATCAGCTCGCCGGTGGCCGGGTCCCACAGCCGGACCGTTCCATCACTCTTGTCCCATTCACCCGACGCACTCGCCAGCAGTTTTCCGTCGGGACTGAACGCCACGGCTGTGACTCCGCTCTCATGTCCTGTGAGGGTACGGATCGGCTCGCCGGTGGCCGGATTCCACAATCGGACGGTTCGATCAGCCGAGGCGCTCGCCAGCAGCTTGCTGTCCGGACTGAAGGCTACGGAACTCACCCCATCCTCATGCCCTGTCAAGATGCGTAGTGGCCTTCCGGTAGCCGGGTCCCAGAATCGAATGCTGCCGTCGAGCTGGACCGTCACCAGCTTGCCGTCCGATGACCAGGCAATATCGTTGAGTATATTGCCCAATCTCGGTGCTGGCGACCGCCATCGCTCCCGGAACGCACCCGCGACCCGGGGGTCCATCAAACGACCCATACCTTTCGGTTGCAGTCCGGGCCTGCCCTGGATCGGCTGGCGTTGGGCCTGCAGGGCATGCAAAAGTGCCTGCTGATAATAGTCGGTACGCTCGGTATCGAAAGCACGTTCGAGCAGGGCGACAGCCTTCTCTTCATGGGCACGGGCCAGGTTGATATTGGCCTCGAGTAATTGGGTTTCGGCCTGCTCCGCTGCGACTGTTGCAGTCTGCTCCGCCTTCTCTGCAATCCGGGTCTTCTCCTGTGCATCGTTCCAGAGATGCAAGGCATAGCCGGCCAGGATCAGCATCAGCACAGCCAGGACGCCCA
>JANQFF010000072.1 GCA_028277965.1 Pseudomonadales bacterium | reverse complement strand
TGATCGATCATGCAGAACCTGGTGATTGAGCATGCCGTACGCAGCGTAGACGGACCTGGCCCGATTGGGATTTGAAGTGGAAAACGCCGGGTGCGCTTCGAGTTGGCGCAGGTCATCTACACTCGTGAGCGGACTTTGAGCCTGGATGTTGAACCACAGATCAATGACGAGCGCTTCGTCCTGCCAGGCGTCGTAGAAGTCCGTCAGCACCCTGGAACGCAGATTGGGGTCCAGCCCGGGATGCCGCGTAACTATTGCCAACGCCGCCCTGCGGTCGGTCAGGTTGTCAGCCATGCGATACCTGGATTCGACCAGGGAGGAGAGCTGCTCACCTTCGAGCGTCCGGGTGTAATAGCTGAAACCCGTATTCTTGAGGGTCCGCCTGGCAATTGCACGGGCCTCAGGGGAATATGGCTCGTCCGTAGAGTAGAGTTCCATGAGCCTCCTCCACGCTTCCGCGTGAGTCCCGGCAAGGAGATCGAGCATCTCTTCCCGCGCCTGGCACACTGAATCAACTTCAAACTCATCAAGCTCTTCAAAGAGATAGTTCTCATCCGGCACCGCCAGCATCGTGCCGAGCAGCAGGCGTTCTTCAGCATCCGTGGAATCAAGCGCCTGATCCAGCAGATCTCCAACCAGCGAAACGAGATCCACCGTTACCCCGTCACCCCGGAAGTGCTTCACCCACAGCGTCTGCATTGCATCCCAGCGCACGAAACCGTCTGCATCATGTTTGACGAGATGCGCCAGTTCTTCGTCGGGGCGCGCATGGTGTACTTTGACGGGCGCGGAAAAACTCCGCAAAAAACTCACAACAGGCCGTTCCTCGAGCCCCCTGAATTCGACATTGGTAACTGCCTCACGAATCTGGAGGAGCCATCCTGCTGCTCTTTCTTCAACAGCGGCATCTGTATGCACCTCAACCCCCGACACGTGATCGGCAAACCCAATGAGGACAGGCAAATGGAAAGGCATCTTCTCAGCCTGCCTGGGTGTGGGCGGACACTGTTGCTCCACAGTCAACTTCAGCACACCGTCATGGTAGCTCTCCCGCACAGTGAGTTCGGGTGTCCCCGCCTGTTCGTACCAGCGTTTGAATTGGGTGAGATCGATACCACTCACTTCAGACATACAGGAAGCAAAATCGTCTGTTGTGGCTGCCGAACCATCGTGGCGATCGAAGTACAGATCCGTTCCCGCCCTGAACTTCTCGGGTCCCAGGAGTGTGTGATACATCCCGACGATCTCCGCACCCTTTTCGTAAATCGTTGTGGTATAGAAATTCGAAATCTCGATGTACGAGTCTGGTCTGACAGCGTGTGCGAGGGGACCTGCGTCTTCAGCAAACTGGATTGAGCGCAGAAACGTCACGTCTTCCACACGCTTGACCGGTTCGGAGTTCATATCCGCGCTGAATTGAGCGTCCCGGAAAACCGTAAAACCTTCTTTGAGACTGAGCTGGAACCAATCCCTGCAGGTAACGCGATTTCCGGACCAGTTGTGAAAGTATTCGTGGGCCACAACAGCCTCGACACGCTGGTACGCGGCATCCGTTGCCGTGTCGGGAGATGCCAGCACGCAGGACGTGTTGAAGATGTTCAGCCCCTTGTTTTCCATCGCTCCCATATTGAAATCTTCAACAGCAACGATCATGAAAATATCCAGATCGTATTCCCGTCCGTATGTGTGTTCGTCCCAGGCCATCGATCGTTTCAGAGCGTCCATCGCATACTCACACTGCCCGATGTTGTGGGGCTCAGAGTAGATTCTGAGGGTAATCTCCCTGCCGCTTCCCGTGATGTATCGATCTTCTATGACAGCCAGATTGCCTGCCACCAGAGCGAACAGGTAACTGGGTTTCGGAAAAGGGTCTTCCCATGTGACCGAGAGGCGGCCATCTTCCCGGGATTCTTCAGCCACTTTATTGCCGTTGGAGAGCAAAGTTGGGTATGTGTCTCCATCGGCCACAATGGTGGTTGTAAATCGCGATTGCACGTCGGGACGATCCTGGTAGTAGGTGATCTTCCGGAACCCCTGCGCTTCACATTGCGTGCAATACATCTGGCTGGACCGGTACAGGCCTTCAAGCGCGGTATTCTCTTCTGGTTTGATGCGCGTTCGGATTTCGACTTCATGACGCTCACCAAGCCCATGGATCTCGAGGTTTTCGTCGTCGACGGAATACTCATTACCTTCCAACACTACTCCGTCGAGCTTAACCTCCAGGAGTTCGAGTTCCTCGCCGTCCAGAGTCAACGAGGAAGCGTTGGGATCGAGCCGCTCAACCAGCAGATGGCTGGTCACTTCTGTTGAACCATCTTGTAAGTCGAAGTGCAGAGTTGTTTCTTTCGTCGTATATCCAGGCGGCTCGTAATCTGCCAGTCTGATTTCGTTTGGCTGTCCCTCTTTCATGTACTCATTCCCAATTTCCAGCACTGTTGTTAGATCAGCGATAACTGCCCTTCATCTTCCTCGTCCAATGAGTCGGATGAGAAAGTCACGTCGATACCCATTCCCCGGTGGGCCCATATATCGAACACACCGCGCTTCAGCAGAAGGAAGTGCCCAAGCACACCTTCAAAACGATCACGAATAAGTTGAGCACTCTCATCGAGCACCAGACGTTTGGGTGGACTATACGCCTGAACAGGATGACGGATCCTTGTGACGGTGTCATCGACATTCCAGGTAACAGCATCAATTTCGTCGCCTATGGGCATGTCTGTTTCCAGCGCTTTCATGTCGGGGAGCTGCCGGCGTAGCTGGCGGGCCAGCTCAAAAAGGTCGACTGACTTTTGAACACCACGGACGACCTGTCGCCAATCCGATTTGTCAGCCACGTACCGTGCAAGGTGCGCTTCAACGATGCCAGCGCTGCGGCGGGTAGGTGTGCGCACGATCCTGATGGCTTCGTGGGCACCCTGATCGGTCCAGCGCTGGTGCTCGCGACCGTCGCGGGTGATACCAACTTTGGGTCCACCTGCAAGGGCGAGGTATACAACGTGAGGTTGCATACAAAACGAATCGCCCCACGACGGTTCCCTGCAGGTACCTTCGTGGTAGTGACAGCGAGCCGGGCTCACCACGCACAAATCACATCGTGCCAACGTGGAGAAACACTCATAACAGTAACCGTCTCGATAAAGCCGAGCGGCTGTCCCACAGTTGCTGCAAGCAGCAGGTGAAGACACCGTCAGTGTGATCGTCTTACCAAGTGGCTCCGAGAGATCAATCCCGTCGACGGCGTAAGCCGGTTTCAGCTCGCACGTACCATCAGCCTGCACCAAGGTGTCGATCGTGCATTTGAGCGATTTCAGGTCCGCCACTTGAAATGTGTCTGCGTCAATCCCATACACCGATAGTGTAAACTGTCTTTCAAGTTTCACAGGAGCAAGCCAAACAGGAGAGTCCCATGCAGGCTGTGGACAAAGAAGTATTGAAACAAGTGCTCGACTGGTTGCAAGCCGGGGAACCGTGCTGGCTCGCCACTGTCGTTCAGACCTGGGGTTCCTCACCCCGCCCGGTCGGTTCGCTGCTGGCCTGTAACCGGAAGGGCCAGATTGTTGGCTCCCTGTCAGGTGGGTGTGTCGAAGACGATCTGCTGGAGAAGCTCACCCAGGGAGAGCTAGCGGCTGAACACGCGCAGTTCTTTCAGTACGGCATTACAGCCGAAGAAACCGAAAAGCTCGGTCTGCCATGCGGCGGTCACCTCTACATCGTTGTAGAACCACAGGCCCCGGAAGAAACAACGCTCGAACATTTCTCCCTTCTCAATGAGGCGCTCGACACCCGCCGGTGTGCAAAACGTACGGTCAATCTCAAAACACACGAAACCAGAATTGAAAGTGTCGATCATCACGAACCCCTGGCCTGGGACGAAGACAACGAGGTCCTGACGCACACCTATGGCCCCCGCTACCAGCTATTCGTGATCGGCGCAGGCATGGTCAGCCAATACCTCGCCGAGATGGCTCTCATGCTCGACTACGAGGTGACCGTCTGCGATCCACGGGAAGACCTCCTGTCGAATTTCCCGCTCAGTGGGGTCACCAGGGTGAATGACATGCCGGACGACGCCGTTCGCGATCGCGCTTCGGATCCTTCTACTGCCATCGTTGCGTTAACCCACGACCCGCGAATAGACGATATGGGGCTGATGGAAGCGCTGACAACCGACGCTTTCTACATCGGGGCGATGGGGTCCACCCGCACTTCAGCCAGCCGGCGGGAACGCCTGCTTGCCCTCGACGTCAGCGAAGACGACCTGGCCAAGTTACACGCGCCCATTGGCCTCCCAATCGGCAGCAAAACACCGCCTGAAATCGCCATCGCCATCCTCGCGGAGGTCACGGCATGTCGAAACAAAAAAGTGCAGGAATCCCGCGAAGAACTGGCAGCCGTCAGTGCCGGTTGACATGTGATGACATCATCGGCATCTGTCGGTGCCATCGTCCTGGGCGCGGGTTTCAGCCGGCGCTACGGTTCCGACAAACGCGTCGAAACGCTCGGTAATCTGACCGTAGCTGAAACCACCGTTGGGAAGTACGTCGAGGTATTCGATGCGGTCCGCATTGTCATCAAACACGACGACACACACTTACGAAATCTTCTCGAGAGATTCTCATGTGAATTTATCGTTGCTGAAGATGCCCACCTCGGTATGGGGCACTCGCTGGCAAGTGGTATCAGTGACCTTTCGTGGCAATGGGCGTTCGTCGCGCTGATGGATATGCCATACATCAGGACCGAGTCGCTCTCCCGGCTCTACCGGACGGCCAAATCCTGTGTCGAACCGGCAATCATCGTAGGCCAGGCACCCGGACATTCCGGCACGACACACCCGGTCGGCTGGCACCGTGATTACTTCTACGAACTCGAGCGCTGCACCGGGGACAAGGGCGCACGGGATGTCCTTCGGGCAAATCATGCCAGGATACTAGGAGTTCAACTCCACGATCCCGGCTTATATCGTGACATCGACCACCCGGAAGACCTCGATTTAAAATCAGAATAGTTTTCTATCTTATTGATAAATATATATTTAAATAGACCAGCAATATCGACATTGCAAAATGACAGTTGCAAACATCAGTCAAATGCATAGGCTTCCGCCGACTTGAGTTGTGGCAATCACCATGAGTGTGACATCGATAGAAGAACGGTTTTACCAGGTCGCGTCCTCCAGCGCCGCTAATGGTCTGAATGTTTCCCAGCCCGGTGACCTGTGGCCGCTGATGCGGCTCGAGGCTGAACACAAAGCAACCGAAGAACCCATTCTCGGAAGCTACTTCCACGCCACCATTCTTAACCATGCCACTTTCGGTGACGCCCTGAGCTTCCGGCTTGCGAGTAAACTCGACAACCCGATGCTGCCAACCATGCTGATTCGCGACGTGATCGGTGAAGCGATGGCGGAAGACCCCGAACTTCTTTCGTCAGCTGAAATCGACATTCTGGCGACCTATACGCGCGACCCGGCATGCGAAGACCTGTCGAGCCCCTTCCTGTTCTTCAAAGGTTTCCATGCCCTGCAGGCTCACCGGGTTGCCCATTGGCTGTGGCAACACGACCGTAAAACGCTGGCGCAGTTTTTTCAGAACCAGATTTCCGTCACCCTGGGTGTCGATATCCATCCCGCTGCACGGATCGGCTCAGGAATCATGTTCGACCACGCAACCGGAATTGTCATCGGTGAGACCGCGGTGGTTGAAGACGATGTTTCCATACTCCATTCCGTCACCCTGGGTGGGACAGGGAAGACCAGCGGGGACCGGCACCCGAAAATCCGCAAAGGCGTCCTCCTGGCCGCCGGATGTAAGGTCATCGGAAACATCGAGATCGGTACAAATGCCAAGGTCGGCGCGGGCAGCGTTGTCCTGCAGGACGTTCCGCCAAATGTCACGGTTGCCGGTGTTCCTGCCAAAGTGGTTGGTCACCTGCACAACCGCATCCCGGCTCACGACATGGACCACAACCTGTTGTGAGCGAACAGGCAAGCCGTCCAGCCGAGCCAAAATGCCCTTCGTGTCAGGCGACGGGTATCGACAAAATAGTGAGCACGCCAAGCCGGGAGCGATCCCGCGCCAAGCAACCATGGTTTTACGTGATCCACTGTTCCGAATGTGGCTATGTTTACAACACAGTGTCCAAACACCAGTTCAGCCAGCCGGTCACGCCTAATTTCGTTTTGCCAAAGCCCAGCTAACCAGCAATTCTCGTCCGCACACGATCGATTATCTGCCCCATCGTCTCACTGGTCTGAGCTCCCGGTAACAGGAAACTGTCTGCAAGGTAGTATCCGGGAACCCCACTGATGCCAAGTTCCGGTGCCCGGGCGAGTTGCGCGCGCACTTCTTCAAGACCCGAATCTGACGCAAGGTATTCGCGCGTATCAGGTTCCGAAAGCCCGGTCTCAGCCGCTATCCGAATGAGTTCCTCTGCATCACCTACATCGACACCCCGGCAGAAATAAGCCTGAAAAAGGGCTTCAGCGAGTTCGTGCTGTAATCCGGCCGGGAAGCTGAATTCGAGCAGGCGGTGGGCCAATGTGGTGTTCGGAGTACGCTCGATGAGGTCGTATCGAAATTCGATACCCTCCTCTTCCCCTTCCAGCCGGATCCGTTCAGGTATCCGCCCTCGGTCAGCACCAGGGCCATATCGCCGCTCCAACGCCTCGACCCGGTTGACACCTTCCGACGGAAGATTCGGATACAGCTGGTAGGGCCGCCAGCGCAGCACAACATCGGCCTGGCCCGTGACAACTGCATCCAGTCGGCGTTTGCCAATAAAACACCATGGACACACAACGTCCGAAAATATCTCAATCGTGAGCTCTGCCAAAAGACACCCCCAATGCGATTGTCATTACTTTAGCAGACTGATCTTGATTCTCTGACACAACCCCTGACAGATAGAGGAACCACCCCAACCCCATGACCAGTGAATACTTTAGAACGGGTTGTCCCCGGGCAAACCGAGAAGATGACGCCCAATCTGCTCGTTCACACGGTCCTGGTGCGCATTGATGTGTAATGGCATCGCCTGGACGTCACGGACACGTCGCTCGAATTCAGGACCTTCACGCAGCCCGTTACCACCGTTCACACGCTGCAGGAGTTGCAGTGCCTGAGAGCACAGCTGGAGAGCGGCTACCGCGGCGCCAAGCTGATCGAGATAATCCGACTCGCCTGGTGTGATTGCCGACTCAATGCGTTCATCGGTCACATGGCACGCCGTGTATATGGTCGATCTGGCTGCATTGAGATACACCTGTGCCTGACCCAGATTCAGGTGAACGCTGGGTCGCTCCGCAACTTTCACACCCATGATGGCAATCCGGTCTTTGACTCCGCCGGTCAGCTCGTCAAGCGCAGCCTGAACGAGGCCGGTTGCCATGGCCCCAAGCCAGATATCCGAGAGACCTACCCAGTCTTCCCTGTAACGCGGGCTGATCATTTTGCGGTCAGGATCTCTGAAGGCAACGCGATACATAAACGGGAAGTCGACAACCCGATCAGCGTCGATGCGTGCACCATCGTAATGGACCGTGTCCGTTGCACTTGCGCGCAGACTCATCGCCACCCAGTCGGGATCGATGTTCACGCCCGGCTGGTCGAGTTCGACCAGGCAGAACGCCGGTGTCTGCTCACCTTCAGGCATGAAAGATACACCAGCAAAGTCCGCATAACGCGCTCCGGATCCAAACGCCGCCTTGCCGGTCAGACGTACCGTGTCCCCATCGCGGCTACCGCTGACACCGGTACTGGCACCTGCCGGGAAACACACCCAGCCGTGAGACTCGACAATCCGGCGTAACCAACCGGCGTTATCGGGGCCCAGCAGACCTGCAAAAAGATGGAACGTGCAGAGATGGTTCCAAAGTACCCAGGCGGTCGATGCGCACGCCCCGCTAACAGCTTCGAGCTCCCGCGCTATCCGAACAATTGAAGCGTTCAACCCTCCCAATTCGGCGGTTGCTGAAAAGCGCATGATGTCATTTGCGCGGACTGCAGAAACCACATCGGTAGCGAGCGAGCGTGACCGATCGGCAGCCGCTGCATGCCGGGCGATAACGTCCAGTATATGTGCCACCTCAAGCTCTTCCGTCTGCAACAGATATCCCCCAACTGTTGCGCACAATCATAACGCAATGAGGTTTCAGGACTTCTGTTTGAGCGCTTTTCGCAACTTGAGACTCCGGGCCCGTTCCTTTTCGAGCGCCAGCCTCAGCTCCATGATCTGTTCCCGTGCAGACCGGATTTCCGACTGATAGGCATTGTGACGTTCAACAAGACTGTCTTCGAACTCCTGTCGAGCGAGGTCGAGCTGAACTGCCTGGCGACGAATCACTTCCGCCAACGAAACACCACCGTCCGCAGCGTTTGTCAGCTCGTCCGCAACGTCATTAAATGACCGCAATTCATCGCTTACCTCTTCTCCGATGCTCCCGAAATCTTTAAACGCGGACTGCGGGGCCATATGGGGTTCGTCGAGGAAATCCCCAAGCGAGAAAAAGTCATCAGTCTCGCCATGTACCTGTGGTGGTATCCCTAACGTGTTTTCACGCAGCCGACGGGCGACGTCATCGATGATGCTGAAGTCTTCGGGGTCCCAGAGCTTACCTGCGTGCCAGGGAACAGGGCATCGCGCTTTGGAGACGCAGCGGACTTCACCGCCAGCTGGCGTCACCTGTGTGCCTGCCTGCTGGGCAAGCTGTGCAAAAGGTACAGTGAATCCGGCCTCCTCAGCCGCGTCGTGCCGAAAGAAGACAATTGCCTGAAGGGCAAGACCATTCCCTAAAACGCAGTAGACGAACTGATCGCCATCTTCATCTGCTGAGCTTGCAAACGAATCTCCGTCCAGGAACGACCGGTACAGCATCTCGCCGGCAATCTCACCGTCGTTGATGGCACAGATGATCTCGCGATCGACAGGCGCGCTCATTCAATGGACCAGTTCTCAATAATCGCGAGAGTGTATCCGGCGCCGGGTGTTGTCTACAGGACGCAGATCACATCCTGCAGCCCGTAACTTTACTGGGGAATCAGCAATTCAGTGAGCGGGACTCTCCGTCAGATGCTCGCTCAGATCTTCCATGCGGAACGCGGCGCGCATCTGGCCGTTTTCAGGGCTTGCATACACCATCATTTCACCGTTGATGTTGCGCACGTCGACAACAGAGTATTGACGCTTACCCAGACTGAACTGGCGGCCCAACAGCCCTTTTTCCTGGTCAGAAACGTATTGCATTGCCATCTCACTGATACCGATGATTGCAGCATACGTCGACTGAACGCTTGCGCTGTATGAGGATGTAAGTGCAACGTGAATGACCAGAAATTCGTCAAATTCACTATATCGGAACGTCGATGATTTATGGACTTTTTTAATAATTTCAATTAGTTAGTCAATATTTATCAACTGGCATATACATTGCAATTCCTTAGGTGCAGGGGTCAGACCGCCCAGGTCTCCTGAGACCGTGGTCACACTTCGTCATGCTGAAAAGACAGGAAACTTTGCAAATGAAAACACTCGTCTACGCTGCCATTGGTACCGGGGCACTATTCCTTGGAATTTTGGGTCTCGTGGTACCGCTCATACCGGGCGTGCTTTTCCTGCTTGTAGCCGCTGCTGCCTTTGCTGCGATTTCCCCACGGGTACGGCGACGATTGAGCACCCACCCGCGCATGGAGCGATACTTCCACCACATGGATGCCGGGGATAGATTGGACATCGTTTCACGCGCTAAGTTAGCCTTCTGGGCCACCCTGGATGCCCTGAACCCCAATCACCAACACCGTGGAAGTCGCGTCAACCAGTCCGTCCATCGCCGTCATCGGCGCCCTGGCTTATGACCAGATCGGAACAACCGTCGCCACGTTCAGCGATGAGCGCCGTTTTAACGCCAAACTCACCAACCTTGCTGAACGTTTCGGCGGGTGCGCGGGGAATATTGCGTACAACCTGACGTTGCTCGACTGTTCCCCGCACGTATTGTCGTTCTGGGGTGACGCGGATTACACAGCCTACCGGCAACATCTCCGGGAGCTTGGGATTTCCGCCAGCTGCATACTGCGCACACCCGGACACACGGCACGCGCTATCGTTCTGACCGACCCGAACGGCGATCAGTTCACTGCTTTTTACCCTGGTCATGAGCCGGACACCGAAGCGTGGACCGAGCATCTCGAAGCGCACGCAGGCACACTGTCTCAATGCTCCGTCGTTGTGATAGCCCCACTGAACGCCTCGTTAACCAGGGCTTCAATCGCCTGGCTCCGCCGTGAGACCGAGAACACCCTGATGTGGTGTCCCGGCCAATACGCCGAGTTTCTGGGGGAAGACACTCTGGAATGTTTTACAAACGTCGACTGGCTGATCTGCAATGAAGGTGAGTTTTCCGCTTTGCAACGTGTAGCCGATCCGCACAACACCCAACAGGTACTGAGAACCTCCGGAAGCGGACCCGTGACAGTTTACCGGGAAGGAAATGCGCTCCTCACTCAAGCAGTTGCTCCCGTGACTGATGCCATCGATCCGACAGGATGTGGCGATGCGCTTCTGGCGGGATGGGCTGCAAACGCCCATCTTTTTGACAGCGGAAGTTCAATCGCGGTGTTCGAGCGCGCACTGGAGCAGGCGATTGGCCTCGCTGCCGAATGCCTCAAACAACCCGGCAGCCAGAACCATCAAGCCCCGTTATCATCAATTTCTTTGGGATCCGCAAAATGACCGATCAACATCCCTGGCATGATGCCCCCCGCGTCCAGCTTGGGCATTGGCCAACCCCGCTGGAGCCGCTCGATCGGTTGACTCGCGAGTTAGGCGGTCCACGCATCTGGGTGAAGCGCGACGACTGCTCAGGCCTCGCAACTGGCGGCAACAAGACCCGCAAACTCGAGACACTGCTGGGTCAGGGAATCCAGGATGGGATCGATACGGTTGTCACCTTCGGAGCTGTCCAGTCGAACCATGCGCGCCAGACGGCAGCAGCCTGTGCGAAGCTTGGTCTCACATGCCACGTGGTATTGAGTCGCAGGGTCGCTCCGCCCGGTGCGGACAGGGAGACTTATGAAAGCGGGGGTAACGTACAGCTCGACCGTCTTCTGGGCGCTGAAGTCCACATTCGGGATACGGACGAGGTGCCAGGGTTCACGAAAAGCCTGCTGGAGAATCTGGAGACGGAAGGTCGGAATGTGCTTTCTATCCCGCCCGGCGGGTCCAACGCAACCGGTGCGCTGGGGTATGCCGTGTGCGCGGAAGAACTCGTCAGCCAGTGCAGCAACTTCGGGATTTCCCCCGGATACATCGTGCACGCGTCAGCGTCGTCCGGGACCCAGGCCGGGCTCCTCTACGGGTACAGCCATCTCGATCCTTCTCAAAAGGTGATGGGTGTCAACGTCTTTCACCCCGACCCGGGTGATCTCATCGACCGTGTCGAAAGCCTGCTTACCCGGATGTGTGAGAAATTTGGTACCCCTGCCAGGCGCGCTGAAGTCACAGTCAATCACAGCTATTTTGGCGAAGCCTACGGCACGCCCACCCAGGAGACGCTCAATGCAATCCGGCTCACCGCGCGGCTCGAAGGTCTTCTGTTCGATCCAGTTTACTCAGGCAAAGCGTTGACCGGGCTCATTGACCAGGTTGCGCTCGGCAATTTCGACGACACAGACAATGTCATCCTCATCCACACCGGCGGTTCAGCGTCCATCCCGGTATATACGGCTCTGTGACAGATACGGAACTAAAAAAGCCAGTTAAACGCCTTCAGATCCCGAACAAACCAGGGTGTGAATTCGTCCGGTGAACGGGCGACCCACTCGCTGAGATCTTCCAGAGCCCACCATTCAACACCCGAGACCTCTGTCGGATCGGGTTTCACATCACCGTCATGTACACACCGGTAAGCCTGCTGTATTTCACTATCCATGAATTGTGGTCCTTCGAGCACAATCGAGCGCGTGGCACCCAACCGCCACAACTTTGCGGATGTGATGCCAAGTTCTTCGAAAAGCCCCCTTCTGGCTGTTTGCTCATGAGATTCACCCGGTTGAGTGTGTTCCCCAACACTGTAGTCCCAGAGGTCCGGATACAGGTCTTTGTCACACACCCGCTGCTGCAGCAGTAACCGACCGGATGAATCGAAGACAAACACGTGTGCGGACTTGTGCCACAAACCCTCGCGGTGGACCTCATCTCGTGGGCGCAACCCAATCGACTCACCGGTTTCGCTGAAGACTTCAAATAATTCCAATGGCAACCTATCCTTGCCTGACTTAAGTTGAGGACCCAGTTTAAGGATCCAGAATGAAACGCGTTTCCACCTATTGCCGGATCTGTGAGCCCCAGTGTGCCCTCGTTGCCGAGATTGAGGAAGACAACCCACAGAAGATCCGCCTCCTGCCGGACAAATCCCATCCCGTCCACAAGGGTTTTGCGTGCCACAAGGGCCTCAATTTCACTGAACTCCACTTTGACGAAGACCGGCTCAACTACCCGCAGACGCGAACGACGCCCCGGTCGCGGACACCGGAATTCAACCGTACCCCCTGGGACATCGTTACGTCAGAAGCCGCTGAACGCATTCACACCCTGCAGGAGCGCTACGGCTCAGATGCCCTGGGTATGTACATCGGCAATCCTTCTGCTTTCAACAGCACCGGCCGCGACGCTGCCCGCAGATTCGCAACCGCCATCGGCGTGAAATACCGTTTCAGCAGCGGCACCCAGGATTGCTCGAACAAGTTTGCGGCATCCGAAGCCGTCTACGGCACAGCCAACCTTCACCCAATACCGGATTTCAAACACACCGATTACTTTCTGAACTTCGGCTGCAACCCGCGCATATCACATGTAAGTTTCGTGCATATGACAGATCCCATGGGTGCCATCCGGGGGATTGTAGAACGCGGGGGTACGGTCCATCACATCAACCCACGCCAGATTGAGTCATCGACGCCAGCCACCGGAGACGTCATCCAGATCAAACCTGATACCGATGTTTACTTCCTCGCGGCGCTGATCCATGAGATCAAAGTGGCCGGGCTCGAAGATACAGACTGGATCGCACGACACAGCATCGATGATGACAGGCTGTTCGAGTTCTGTGCCCGTTATTCAGCCGAGCGTGTCGCGGGCGTCGTCGGCATCGATGCCGCAACCATCAGGACCCTTGCTCGCGAGTTTGCAACAGCCCCCAGCGCTTCCCTGCATATGTCAACGGGGGTGAACATGGGACGTCAGGGTACCCTCGCCTACTGGCTCGTTCAGATGCTGAGTCTCGTCAGCGGCAACCTGGGGCGGCGTGGAGGGAACATCTATTCCCCGGGGTACTTTCCGGCAGCAACCGTGGGTAAACCCAACAAAGAAGATCCGTTCTTTGATACGCCGTTCGGAGATCTCCGGACAATCGCGGGCAGCCTCCCGGGGAATCTGCTTGCTGACCACATTGAAGCCGGGCTCATCAAAGGCCTCATCTGCATGTCCGGTAACCCCCTGCTGTCGATGGCTGGTGAGAAACGATTAAGCGAGGCGCTCGAGAAACTCGAACTCCTCGTCGTCATCGACATCTACCCAAATGCAACATCGCGTTACGCGGATTTTGTCCTGCCCGCGACGGACTGGCTGGAACGGGCAGATATCAACTCGGTGTCGCTGGGCTTTCAGCCAGATCCCTACGTCCAATACACAGAAGCCGTCACCGAACCCCTGTTCGAAAGGAGGCCCGAGTGGTGGATATTCGGCAAGCTCCTGCAGAATCTCGGTCTGCCTTCCATTCTCGATACCCCCGGCGCGCGCCCCCTCGATCGCATGGACAGGCAGCTCGCGGCAAGCGAACTGACGATGGATGAGATTAAAAGCGCCCCGGGCCAAACAATCACCTTGCCTGAACCGCGCCCTGAGGACACATTCGATATAGGCGTTCAGCTCGAACACATTGCCTGTTTCCCGTGGCTCATCCAACAAGGTGTCGATTCCTGCGAAACACAGTTTCAGGCTCTGGAAAAAGAAAGCAGCCAAACGCTCAAGCTCATCAGTCTCCGTACGAATTACATGGTCAACAGCTGGCTGCACAACCTGCCGTCACTGAAACGTGATCACGCCCTGGACAATCCGCTGCATATCCATCCGGAGGACCTGAGCACCCTGGGTCTGGAAGCCGGTCTCGAGGTTTCAGTCACGTCTGATTACGGGCAGGTGATCGCCACGTTACAGTCTGATGACACACTGCGTCCCGGCGTGGTCGCCATGACCCACGGCTGGGGACACGGCAACAACCCGTCGCTGAGTCTCGCCAGCAATCACCCGGGCACAAACGTCAACGCCATCCTGCCGACAGGACCGGGCAGCTTCGATCCACTCTCCAACATGTCGCACATGACGGGCATCCCGGTGCATGTTCAGGCGGTCACCTGATCGCGGCTAAATTACGATGCTAACGCATCGGGCGAGTTTTTCGCTTGCGAAAAACTCGGTAAGGAATCGGCACAAAGCCGATTCCGGCAGCGGCATTTAGCCGCGATTCAGGATGCGCCGACGGCTGTCTTAAATCCGGAATACCGCGGTTGATCGATTGCAACCTGATTGACAACTGTCTGTCGCAAGTGATTGATTAAATTGGAGTTATTAAGCTCGATTGAGCCATCACGCAACGCATGGACCAGGGCCCAGCGTAAGTCCTTGAGGTCACCTTCCTGACCCAGTAACGTCAGGAGTCGTGCGTGCTCCTGCGCCCGGGCCAACGTCCCCGTGGCATGTTCACGCAGCACAATGTCGAGGGAGTTTCCAGCCACCCGGGCGAGGAAATTGGTCCGGCCTTCAGTCACATTCATCACATCGTTGTGGAGAAAATCCCTGACACTGACGAGCAGTTCGTCCACGCGTGGCATGTTGGGATCCTGGTCTGCTCCTGCCTCGACCACATCAACGGGTCCGGGTATCAGTAGATTGACACAATCCACCTGGCATTCTGATGAACGTCGCCCGATGGCGGGCCGCTCGACCGTTTTGTCAGGACCGGTGCGATAGTGTTCTGCCATGCCGAGGCAACCCACCGCCCACCAGAAGGAGCCGAAGACCTCCCAGAACTTCACGCGATCCCGATCAACCAGCTGTCCCGTCACGCGTTCGTATCCTGCAAACAGGTCTTCGTAACTTCCAAACCCGCCCACCGGCAGATCGGAACGGCCGAAACGCCAGGAATTTGTACATATCCAGCCAAGATCGCGCATGGGGTCACCGATATGGGCAACCTCCCAGTCGAGGACAGCGACAATCCCGTCCGCAGAGAACATGATGTTGCCATTGCGAAAGTCATTGTGGACCAGCGCCGGGGTGTAGTCCCCAGGCAGGTTGTCCATCAGCCAGCGACCGGCGTAGTCGATCATCGGCTGAGGCGTTTCGAAGAGCCGGTAGCGCTCCCAGGTCTGCTCGACATATTCCGCCGGTGTCATGGGATCGAGTTTCTGATCCAGGCCAGTCGCCGCGAGATCGATTGTATGTATCTTGCCCAGTGCCTCCCCACAGAGTTCTGCCAATCGGGGGCGAATACCGTCGAGTTCTTCGGACCGGACGACCCGGGCGCCAAGCGCGACCCCGTCCAGCCACTCCATGATGAACCCATCACCCAGGCCATCTTCGGGGTTGAGCACGTAGAACACCTCGGGTTCCGGGACACCCGCATCCCGTGCACTCTGCATCAGGAGCGCCTCAACCGCGAGACCGGGATGTCCTGGCGTCGGTTCGACAATCATGCCCCCCGGCGCCCGCCGCATCGCGATCAGCCGGGTGCCGCCAGCTCCCTCGACTTCCAGCCGGTAAGTCTCCTGGCTTGCGCCGCCGGAAAGACGTTCTGCTTTGACGAGGCGCAGGCAGTCAGGCACTTCCCTGGTCAGGACTGTCTCCAGCAGACCTTCGAATTCGAAAGCCACGGCTATTCCTCGCGCACACCCTTGGGTGCACGTTGTTTCATAAACCCGAACATGTAACCGGCTACCCTGCGCATCTGGATCTCTTCTGCACCTTCGGTAATCCGATAGCGCCGGTGATGGCGGTAGATGTGTTCAAACGGCTTGTGTCTTGAATAGCCAAGACCGCCGTGTACCTGCATGGCACGGTCAGCCGCATCGCAACACAACCGATTGGACCAGTAGTTACACATCGACACCTTGTCCGATACGGAAAAAGCGCCGTATTTGTCCATCTGCCAGGCTGTCTTGTGGATGAGGGCTCGCAACATTTCACACTGCGCCTGCAGTTCCACCAGTGGGAACTGAATCCCCTGGTTGGTTGCAAGCGGTTTGCCGAATGGCGCGCGTTCTTTTGCGTACTCGACGGATTCGTTCACACAGAACTGCGCCGCGCCAAGTGACGATGCCGCCTGACGGATCCGGTTTTCGTTGAAGAAGTGCTGAACAATCTGAAGCCCGCGGCCTTCACCTCCGAAGATGGCATCGTTGGGGACGCGAACGTCTTTCAACGATATCCTGCCGTGGTCGGTTGGCATGTTGAAGGTCCAGAGCATCTCTTCGATTTTGAAGCCTTCAGCATCTGTCGGTGTCAGGAATGCTGTTATCCCGTCCCCGTCACCGGGGTTCCCGCTCGTACGCGCCATGATCAGATCGTATTTTGCTTTATGGATTCCCGTGTTCCAGGTCTTGGCACCGTTGATAACCCACTCGTCACCGTCACGTTCCGCGTGGGTTTCCATATAAGTTGCATCGGAGCCGTGCTCGGGTTCGGTGATGCCGAACGCAAATCCGCGACGACCTTCAGCCAGATCGTCTATCCACTCGGCTTTCTGCTCATCCGTACCGTAGTTGATCATGAGGAGCAGACCCACGTTGTTACCAACTATCGAGTGCTCGTTCTGCAGATCGTTGTGAAGCCCCAGACCTTTTGCTGCCAGGTGTTCACGTATGATCGCCATGCCGAGGTTGGTACCCTCCTTTCCGCCGAACTCCTTCGGGAACGGATAACGGTAGTGCCCCGCAGCATCTGCCCGGCGCTTGGCCTCGTGCAGGAGCGATTCCCACTCCTCGTTCGGCAGCCCTCCACGTTCCCAGTCGGTCCTCGCGTCCTCACGCCTGTGATCGAAGAAACGGTTATTGTCGTTCTCCATCTGCAACGGCAGGATCTCTTTTTCGATGAACTCGTCCAGTTCGTCCAGGTAGTCCTGCATGTCCTGCGGAATGTCAAAATCCACGTATTACCCCCATTGTCGTTACTGTGTATTCAATCCCCAGCGAATCGCGTTTTCGACAAGTTGCCGAAACAGCGGTTCCTGATAGCTTTCGCCAGTGTGTCCGAGCGCGTTGTACAAAATCCGCCCGGATCCGGTTTCGTGCCACCACACCATCGGATGGTCGCCTCCCATACCGTAGTCTTCCGGATCATAGCTCGATTCGTCGATACGTATTAACACGTTGGTTTCATCTCGCGGACTTTCCGCAAAGCCGTACCATTCATCAACCCGGGTCCAGGTTTCCGGGAGGTCACGGGTCACGGGGTGATCCGTGTTCTCTACGATGAGATCGGCACTCTGCAGGTGTTGCACCATCGGATGCCCGATGAAATCGGCGCGGATGACTTCATGTCGGTACCATTCCCACTCATGATTGCTGGCATCGCCCGCAGCGTGCGTTGCGATCACCGTCCCCCCGGACTCAACATAATCGCGCAGTGCCTGGCGTTGAGGATCTGTCCACGTGGTCCCGCTTTTGTGACTCAACATAACCAGATCAAATTTTCGGAGGTTGTCCGGGGTAAACACTGCGCCATTTTCCGTGTGATAGATATCCCAGCCATGCTCCGCGCCGAGCTCATCGAGTAGTTTCCGGTTTGCCTCTATCGCCTCGTGGTGTCTGAAACCATTTGTTTTGGAAAAGCTGAGGATTGCCGGAGAAACCAGTGACTCCGTGATAGCCTCAGCACCTTCATCCAGTGAAGGGGGAAGAAACATCTGCGTTTGCTGAGACAACACCAGGATGAGTCCCCAGTATTGATAGACCCCTATCCCCAGAAGCGCAACAAAAACCGCCAACGCTACCTGAAACGCACGTTTCATCAGATGACCCCGTCCTGCATCTGCGTGACCGCATAGTCCGCAGCTCTCGCCGTGAGAGCCATGTAAGTCAACGACGGATTCACACACGATGAAGATGTCATACAGGCACCATCCGTAACAAACAGGTTCCTGGCGGCATGTGCCTGATTAAACCCGTTCAGCACCGAGGTATTGGGGTCCCGCCCCATGCGGGCAGTTCCCATCTCGTGAATCGCCGCTCCACCCACCATGGGTGCATCGAAAGTCGTTATCTCCTGGGCACCAGCCGCAGCGAGCATCACTCTCGCTTCCTGGATGAGGTCACGTCTGGCATTGAGCTCACTGTTTCCAAACGTAAAATCGAAACTGACTTGCGGAATGCCGAACCGGTCTTTCTTACTCTCGTGCAACGTCATGCGGTTGTGAGCATAAGGCAGTATTTCTCCAAACCCCGCCAGCCTGAATACCCATGGTCCGGGTCGTCGCAACGCATGTTTGAAATTCGCACCAAAACCGGGGAGCAGCTTCGACATGACAGACCACGACATTCGACCAGCACCACCCTGATACCCGTATCCCCGCGAGTAGTTCCGGTCTTCGCCTTCCCCAAGGTTCTGAAATCGCGGGATATAAATGCCGTTGGGACGGAATCCGTATGGATAGTACTCTTCGAATCCAGGGATGATCCCCTGTGCACCGGCTGCGTAGGTATGGTCCATCAGATACCTGCCGAGTGAGCCACCGCCGTGGGCAAATCCGTAGGGATGATCACCGTCCCTGGAATTCATCAGGATCTGTGTGCTGCCAATTGCCGACGCACACAAGAAAACGATGCGGGCATTCAGGATAGTCTTTGCACCGGTTTCCGTGTCGATCACTCTCACCCCGGAAACACGTTGCCGGTCACTGTCATAAACGAGACTCTCCACCAGGGCGTTAGCTCTGAGTTCGAAGTTACCGGTTGCCTCGGCCGCGGGGAGGGTGCTCGACAAAGAGCTGAAATAGGATCCTGTCGAACACCCTCGATGGCACGGCCCGCAGTAGTGACAGGGTGCCCGGCCGGGGAGAGGCTCAGTCAAAGTGGCCGTTCGGCCAATCGTCATGACACGACCGGGGAACTTCTCTGCAATCACCTTCGCAACGTGGTCTTCCACCACGTTCATCTGCATTGGCTGCATGAACTTGCCGTCAGGCAGGTGATCCAGACCGAGCGCTTGCCCACTGACCCCGATGAATTCTTCAACCCGGTCATACCACGGTGCGATATCTGCATAGCGGATTGGCCAGTCGACACCAACCCCCTCTTTCCTGTTTGCCTCGAAATCCAGATCGCTCCATCGGTAAGACTGGCGTGCCCAAAGGAGCGAGCGTCCGCCTACAACGTCCGCGCGTATCCAGTGGAACGGGTGTTCAGGGTCGTAGTCGTAAGGATTGGCCTGATCGTTGTTCCAGAAGTGCCGGGTCGTCTCATCAAATGCATAAGACGTCGACTGAACCTCGTATTGTTCCTCGTACAGGTCACGGGGCCGCAACCCATGGAAATTCCGCTCCCACGGTGGCTCATGCTCACCGAGGTAACCACTGCCGTGGGTCATTGGCTTGCCGCGTTCGAGCATCAGGACTTTAAGCCCGGCCTCGGCTAATTCCTTGGCAGCCCAGCCACCGCTGATCCCAGAGCCGACAACAATGGCATCAACGTCCAATTGGGTCAGCTCGACCACTGTCGGTCTCCTGCCGCAATCTTGTGATAGCCGTCGTAACGACCGGGCATCGGTATATACGAACGCTCTTCTTTCGACCCGACTTCCGATGTGTAGTAGCCGACCACCGTGAGTTCCTTGATCTGGGAGAAATAGTCTCCCGACCCGAATGCTTCGGCGGGATCACCCGCACTTTCTTCTGCTTGAAGGAGAACAGCCTGCTCTTGTTCAGTGAGCGCAGCAAACGCCTTCCCGTGATTCCGCAAGCTTTGCGCCTGCAGCCTGTCGAGACCCCCGAGGAATTGCTCGAGCTCTTCCGGTCTGTACCACACCGCAACAACGTAATCGATGAAATCACCGACACCTGCGTCCAGCGCTCCGGGTGTATCCGTCTCCGGCATGATGAGATCAGCACAGATGTGCGCGATTTCCCGTTGCACAACGCTGTACCCCTGAGCACTGATCTCACGCCGCGAAGGCGGAACGCTCAATGCCTGACTGCACGCTGTCGAGATGGAACCGCCCAACATCAGGGACAGACCCTTCAAGAGGTCACGCCTATGCACATCTCCTCCCGGGACATATCATTGTTCTTTTGACTCCATATTAGGGCGTTAACTCGCCCTAGACTAGAACTGCATGCGGTATGTATGGATCAGCATTGGATTTATGAGCGTGGCGCTCGGCATTGCCGGTGCGTTCCTTCCGCTCCTGCCAACTACGCCGTTTCTGTTACTGGCTGCCTGGGCATTCAGCAACGGGTCAGAGCGTCTCCACAACTGGCTCCTCGATCATCCGACTCTCGGGCCTCCAATCCATGCGTGGGAGGACGAACATGCCATCGCACGCAACGTCAAAGTGATCGCGTCCATCAGCATCGTGGCTGTTTTTCTCCTGAGTGTGGTTATGGCCGCCCCCTGGTGGGCACTCACCGCTCAGGGAGTGATCCTCATTGGTGTCTCTTTCTTCATCTGGACACGGCCGGAGCCTTCACATCAACGGGGGGACGAATAAGTCGTCGGACCGCTATGATAGGCCTGTTTCACTAAAGGGATCTTTGAATGGTCACAGTCCTTCGAAACCTGATTTGTTTGTGTTTTCTTTTCTCTACTACTCTGGCCGCTGCCGCCGTTACTCAGGATGAAGGTCACATACATACTGTCCGGTTTGACGGCAAGCTGGTTTTTACCCTGCAGGAGGGGATGCCCAACGCTATCGCGGACAGAGCATGTCGAATCGAAGCGTTTGCCTCCGATCGCCATGCTGATGTGTATACCGAATTGATTTTGTTTGCCAAGCAACACAACCTGTTGGTTCGCGTCACCTCCCAGCGTTGTCTGTCAACCAACGATAATGGAGTCAACGCATTCCATCGTTTTGATGCGTTGAAAATACTTGAATAGCGACCGGTTGAGTCGCAGTCTTCGGTAACTGCGTTCGCGATCACCACCGGAGGAGTCAACATTGCAATTTTCTGAGTACGCCGACCTCGACGGCATTGGGCTTGCGGAACTGGTCGCAAAGGGCGAAGTCAGCACAGACGAAGTTGCTGCTTGCGCCAAAGACGCCATCGACGAACGTAACCCCCAACTGAACGCTGTTCTGTCTACCCTGGATGGTCAGCCATTCGCCCAAAATCAGGCGTTTTCCGGTGTGCCGTTTCTCATCAAAGAGCTGGTGCTCACAGCGGAAGGTGCTCCGTGCAGAGCCGGTAGCCGCGCGGTCCCTGTCGTGCCGATGCCTGCTGATACGATTCTGATGGAACGTTTCCGCGGTGCTGGCCTGCATCTCATTGGCACAACCCAGACGCCGGAAATGGGGTACAACGCCACAACCGAAACCGTGGCATTTGGACCCGTTCACAATCCCTGGAAACAGGGGCACAGCGCGGGTGGTTCGAGCGGCGGATCAGGTGCGGCTGTGGCTGCTGGACTGGTCCCGATTGCCCACGCCAACGACGGGGGTGGTTCGATACGTGTACCCGCTTCATGTGACGGCCTTGTCGGATTGAAACCAACACGCGACCGCACGCCGACCGGTCCCGGTGCGTCCGATCCTCTTTTTGCACACGCAATTGAATTTGTCGTCACTCGCAGCGTACGGGACGCTGCTGCGCTTCTAGACCTGGTGGCAGGCCCCGATCGCGGAGCCCCCCACATCATTGCCCCACCCACAACATCCTTCGCGGACGCCGCATCGAAGTCCCCCGGAAACCTCAAGATCGCTTTTGTGCCGGACTCAATCCTCAGTGGCGTCGAAGTCCATGCTGAAAACAAAGAAGCTGTCGAACGCGCATCCGGCATTCTGGGAGATCTCGGTCACACAATCACGCAGACCGGCTTCTCTGTCGATTTCGATGAGTTTGCAGAACATATCTACGTCATCTGGTGTGCTTTCGCGGCCAAATTCGTACATGACACATGTGCTGCAACCGGTATAAACGCAGATACGGACCATTTCGAGGCGATCACATTGACCTGTGCAGAATTTGGAGCGGCGGCCACATCACTGGACATACTGACCGCACTCGATTACGTCAATCGTCTCACCCGCGAAACCGCCGCTGCTTTCGATGAATTCGATCTCCTGTTGTCCAGCACACTCGCAACGCCACCACCTCCGCACGGCACACTTGATCAGAACAACACATCACAAACGGCCATGGAATGGACCCGACAGACTTTCCAGTACGCGAACAACACGCCTCTCTTCAACAGCACCGGCCAGCCAGCCATCTCTCTGCCCCTCCACTGGAGTGCGGACAATCTACCCGTAGGTGTGCAGCTGGCAGGCCACATGGGCTCTGAAGGCACACTCCTTGGAATCGCATCGCAGCTCGAAGAAGCCTACCAGTGGCACGAGAAACAGCGGGAGATGTGGCAGCGCTGACAGTGAGGGTTGCGGCTAAAAGGCGCAACGCATGCGTCGCACCTGTAGGAGCGGCTTCAGGGCACCTCTAGCCGCGATTTCCATCGTTACGGACCTGGTTTACCAGGGCCAGACAGACGAATATAAACAGCAGCCATACCACAGCTGCAAGTCCCACAAAGTTATCGTAACTGCCTACCCAGACCGCGTAGGGATTCACAACGTCGCGAATCGTCAGTTCTTTCAGAACTCGTATTCCGAACACCCAGGATGCGTGCAGGCTGATACACCACCAGAGCCCAAATTCCCGTCGGATGACGCAGAGAAGCACCCCCAGCAGAAACAGAGCAACGAACGAGTCCCATATTTCGCCCACAGGCACGAGTCCGCCGAAAGCAGCCCACGTGACCTGGTAACCGCTGGTCCAATCCGGGTCGGTCAGCGTGAAATCTGATTCAAGAAAGTGTACGGCTGCATACATGAGACTGCTCAGGATGATGCCCGCGTAAACACCCACGTTCTTTTCGAGCAGGTTTGACAGAAAGCCCCGAAAAAGCGTCTCCTCAAAGCTGCCAACCAGTATTGCCCCAGCAAGGGCACTGGCCACAAATACCGCAAACTCCAGGCTCATCCAGTCGACACGGCCATCGAGCACCCTGAAACCCACAACCACGAAAAAGAGAACGAGTGGGAGGAGAGAAAGAACCCCGATGAGCCCACCCCGCCAGAGGGCTGACCGATCAACCGGTCGCAGCCCAATCTGGGCCATATCCATGCCTGAGATCTTCCACATGGGCACCAGGCCTGCTGCAAGGAACAGAAGCAGCAGACGCGATAACACCTTTTCGAAATCGAGCGAAGGTGCTATCCAGGCAGCCATGACAGACGCGAGCGTCAATGCGACCAGTACATACAGGACACCTAACGCGACGCCTCTGGCGATCGTATTACCCAGCTTGTACCTCAGTAACGTCTTCGCCCAGACCACGCGCCCGGTCCAGCCGGGACTGCTCGTCTTCCGGGAGATGACGCATGGCAAGAAGTAAAAACGCTATCGTTGCGACGAAGATCAGGAGCGAAAGTGCCATTGCCAGCCTCAGCGAGCTCGCGTCATCCATGCCCTGCGCCAGGAACAGGTCACTCAACTGACCAATGACATATGGGCCCAGCGCAAGCCCGATGAGCGTGTTGACCAGTATGTAGTAGGCTCCTGCGACGGCACGCATCCGCGGCATGACGAGATCGCTCGTTGTTGCCGGTGGGATGCCAACCCACATGCTGATGGGTATGTGGTAGAGGAAGTTCATCCAGAACGCCATCACGAGTGAATCGCTGTAAAGGAGTACCAGAACGAGCGGGGTCGTTGCGATGACGGTGATGAAGCCCACATACAAACGGCCGTTCGCCCATGTGAGTTTCCACCGATCGGCGAGATACCCGCCGATGCTTACCCCAATGAGGCCCGCCAAAGCATTACCTGCCCCAATGTAGAACCCGACATCTGATGCACTCACCTCGTGTGTGCGCTGCAGGTAAGGAGCTACCCAGAAGCCCAGGCCATAGCTCGCAAAACTGATTGTTGGGAACGCCAGCGTCGTATAGATCAGCGCCTTTGATCCGAAAATCATGTGGAATGTGGCGTTATCTCGTTTGAAAAGCGCCTGAGCCCACGTCAGGGTGATATACGCCCCGAGCCCCAGGACCACCCACTGCGCGGTCGACCCGGTTACGACGATCAGCAACCAGCTAGAGATGACAATCAGTGCAAGTCCAATCAAATTGTTTCTGACGTTTCCTTTCAGCTGCGCGAGGTAGCCAAGACTCAGGCCGGGCATCACAGATGCCATTTCCTGACCGAGAACCTTGAACGGGTGGGGATGCTGTTGAGTGAAGAGACCTTCGCTGATCCCGCGGACTGGTTCCCTGAGGGTGCGTACCCAGGCTGCCATCAGCAAGCCCGGAAGCCCTACAGCCATGAACGCGACCTGCCAGCCTTTGAACCCGAATGGTGGATCGACCGGATAGGCAGCAGCCCACGAGTCGACGATCCATCCGCCCAGCATGAGGCCTACCCCACCACCGATGTACACACCCGAGGAATAGAGCGCAATCACGGTCGCACGCACACGCGGCGGATAGTAGTCCGCCAACATGGAGTAGGCGGCCGGGGAAGCGCTCGCCTCGCCAATTCCAACACCAATACGGAGACCTGCCAGCACCGGAAATGACCTGGCAAGCCCAGACAATGCGGTCATGCCACTCCAGACGAACAATCCCAGGGAAATAAGGGACCGCCTGTTCCAGACGTCGGCAAACCTGGCGAGCGGTATACCGAAAACCGCATAGAAGACGGCAAAGACCGTCCCATAGAGAAAACCCATTTCCGCATCGCTGATCCCCAGATCCGCTTTGATGTCCTGGGCCAGGATCGAGAGGATGTTGCGATCGACGAAGTTGAAGACGTAAACGATGACCAGGACAATCAGCACATAATGTGCATACCCGCCACCTACCCGGGTTTCGTTGGGCTCCTCGTTTTCTTCTGCACTCATCCGCGCAAGCCGCCTGAGCAGATGAGAAGCTGCCCTGTCACGAAATCGGATTCAGGAATACAAAACAGATAAACCGCACCGGCAGCGTCCTCCGGCTGACCTACGCGCCCGAGCGGTATGGTCGGGACCATCGCCTCAACCTGAGTCTCAGACAGACCGACTTTGAAATCCCTGCCGGCCACCTCAATCGTTGGGGGTGCATCGTCGTAGACCTGGGTCAGTCGCGTTTCAATCGGGCCAAAAGCCACGCAGTTGACCGTCACGTTGAAACGTCCCCACTCTTTAGCGAGTGTTTTGGTAATTCCAACTACAGCAGCTTTTCCGGCTGAGTACGCGATCTGGGTCGCAGCCCCTTCGGTGCCTGAAACGGAGGATATGTTGACTATCTTCCTGCAGGTTACCCGCCCCTGCGCCTGTTCTTCGGCAACTTTTTCCTTCAGCCAGGGATAGTAGGCCCGCAACAGGCGGAACGGTGCCGTCGCATGCATATCGAGCATCGCCTGCCATTGCTCGTCGCTATGGTTGTGCATAGCCGAGTTCCAGACGTAGCCGGCGTTGTTGACGATGATGTCGAGACTGCCAAACGCATCAATCGCCGTGTCGACAAGCAGTTGCGGCGCCTCGGCAGATGTCAGGTCGCAAGCAACATGTACCGCTTTGCCTCCGTCGGAATTGATGGTTGCCGCGGTTGCAGCACAGGCATCCTCGTCCAGGTCATTCACAACAACGGCTGCGCCGTCTGCTGCCAGCATGGCCGCTGTTGCCGCGCCAATTCCCCGGCCGGACCCTGTGACCAGTGCAACCTTGCCGGCCAACTTGCCCGCGACGGTCAAGCGACTGCCTGAAATGTGGGACGCGCCCGCCACAGTGCAATCATCGGCACTGCAAAGACGGCTGCCGCCACGAGACCGGCGATAACCCCACCACCCCGGGGGTGGTCGAGGTTCCACACAAACATGGCAATAACCACTTGCGCCGTATATACGGCGGCCCATGGCCACATCCAGGACTTCATTTTCCAGAAGCCATAGGCGCCCGCCCCGTAAATCAGCCAGTGCAGCGGTTCTGTCGCTTTGGCCCACCATCCCGTCAGCGTAAATCCAAACCAGATCTCCGAGTCGAGCTCGACTGGTTTCCAGAAAAGATCAAACGGCATGTAAATGAAAGTCATGTACACGCAGAAATAGAAAATCAGATTCATCCACCAGGGCCGGAGGGACCAGTCCTGCTTGATCGCCGCAAACATGCGTTCTCCCCTTATACCTCGTCAGGCAGCGCTCTATCGTTCACAAATGCTTCGACGTTGTCCACTGCCCGCATGCCCATGGCAATTCGGGTTTCGACCGTTCCGCTGCCCATGTGCGGCAGGAGAACAACGTTATCCAGCTTCAACAACCCAGGATGCACATTGGGCTCCTCTTCATAAACATCAAGCCCGGCACCCGCAATGTGTCTCGCTTCCAGCGCCCCTGCGAGCGCCTGCTCATCAATCACATCGCCGCGCGCGGTGTTAATGATATGTGAGTGGGGCATCATCGATGAGAGCGCAGTCTCGTCGATCAGGTGCCGGGTCTCAGCTGTGGCCGGACAGTTCAGGCTCACAAAATCAGATCTACGAAGCAGGTCGACCAGTTCCAGTCGCTCGGCACCAAGTTCAACTGCAACTGACTCCGGCACCCGGGTGCGGTTGCAGTAGGCGATGCGCATTCCAAGGCCGTGTCTGGCCTTGCGGGCGAGCGCTGTGCCGATTCGACCCATGCCGACAATCCCAAGAGTCTTGCCGGTAACCTGCACTGACAACATATGCGTCGGGCGCCAGCCATCCCACTTCCCGGACCTGACCAGCCGTTCACCTTCAGCTGTCCTTCGGGCACTCATGAGCATCAGGGTCAGAGCGATTTCAGCTGTCGCGTCGGTCAAGACGCCCGGGGTGTTTGTTATGGCTATCCCAATCGCTCTGGCAGCCTCCAGATCGATGTGGTTGACGCCAACGCCGAAGTTGGCAAGCAGCCTGGCCTTTCGTGGATGAGAGCCAAGAATCCTCCCATCGAGACGGTCCGTCACCGTTGGGCAGATAACGTCGTACTCATCCAGCGCGCTTTCCAGCGCATCCGACGACAGAGGTAAATCGTCCTCATTGAGCGTGACATCGCCCAGCTGGCCAAGCCGCGCCTCTGCTGCCTCCGGCCAACGGCGGGTAACGAGTATTTTCAAAGTTATTGACTCACGTTCTAATTTTGACGGCGTAGCGATATGATTCGCTGCCTGCGCGAGCAATGTATGGGAGCAAGGGGCAAACCACAATGAACTTCGAACTCACGGAAGAACAATCCGCCATCAAGGACATGGCGACCAGGTTTACCGCGGAAGAAATCACCCCATATGCAGCAGAGTGGGACGAAAACAAAACGTTCCCGCGGGAAACTCTGCAGAAAGCAGCCGAACTCGGCTTCGGCTCCATCTATGTAAGCGAAGACCACGGCGGTATTGGGCTGTCCCGGGTAGAGGCCGCCCTCATCATGGAAGCCATGGCATACGGATGCCCCAGCACCTCGGCGTTCATCTCCATCCACAACATGGCCACGTGGATGATCGACAGTTTCGGCAGTGACAGCCTGCGCGAACGGTATGTGCCCGATCTTTCAAGCATGAACAAGATTTCAAGCTACTGCCTCACTGAGCCAAGCGCGGGATCTGATGCCGCGTCGCTGAAAACCAAGGCGGAACTCGACGGCGATCACTATGTCTTAAATGGTGGCAAGGCGTTCATTTCTGGTGGCGGTGTCAATGAGGTCTATGTGGTCATGGCAAGGACCGACCAGGGGTCGAAAGCCGGCGGCATATCGTGTTTTGTTATTGACAAGGATACCGAAGGTCTCTCTTTTGGCGCCCAGGAACGTAAGCTCGGATGGCACTCACAACCCACGGCTGCGGTCCTCTTCGACAATTGCCGCGTGCCGAAATCCAACATGGTCGGAGAACCGGGTGATGGATTCAAAATCGCTATGAAAGGCCTCGATGGTGGCAGGATCAATATCGGCGCGTGCTCCCTGGGTGGGGCGCAGCGCTGTCTTGATGACGCCGTCAACTACGTCAAAGAACGCCGTCAATTTGGTCAACGGATCGCGGACTTTCAGAACACTCAATTCATGCTCGCGGAAATGAAAACCAATCTCGAAGCTGCAAGAGCCCTGCTCTATATCGCAGCAGACAAGGTATCCCGCCAGACCATCGACAAAACCCAGTGGGCGGCGATGGCGAAGCTCCTCACCACCGAAACTGGCTCGAAGGTCGTGAACGATGCCCTGCAGCTGCACGGCGGCTACGGCTTTCTGATGGACTTTCCCGCAGAGCGGTTTTTGAGGGATCTGCGCGTCCACGAAATTCTCGAGGGTACCAGTCAGATCATGAAATACGTGATCGGACGGGAGCTGGTTTCCGAGTAATGCGACCCAGCCCCAGCGGCGTATTCAGGGGCGTTCTCTGTAGCCTGACTGCGGGGCTGACGATATTTGTTGCAGGCCTGTCATCAGCTGACTGGCCCGCTACGCTCGATCACATAGCGGGCGGTGTTGTTTCCATCCGTGTTGATCACACCCGTGCATTCGATGAAAACTGGAACCAGAGTACCCAGGCGACAGGATTTGTCGTGGATGCGGAGCGTGGCCTCATCCTTACGAACCGGCACGTGGTAGGTCCGGGACCTTCTACCGCACAAGCTGTATTCATCAACCAGGAAGAAGTGGATCTCGAACCTGTGTACCGGGATCCTGTACACGACTTCGGCTTTTTTCGTTACAACCCGGCAGACCTCAAATACATGGACGCCATTGAACTGCCGCTCACCCCGGAAGCGGCCGCCGTTGGTCTCGACATTCGCGTTGTCGGCAACGATGCCGGTGAACAGCTCTCTATTCTGGACGGGACCCTGGCGAGGCTCGATCGCCCGGCGCCCGCATACGGACATGGACGCTACAACGACTTCAACACGTTCTACTACCAGGCAGCATCCAGCTCTTCAGGGGGTTCCTCCGGGTCTCCGGTCATCAGCGTAAGAGGTGATGTGGTTGCCCTCGCAGCCGGTTCCCGAACGTCTGCTGCCACATCCTTCTTCCTGCCATTAACCCGGGTGGTACGAGCGCTGGCTTACATACGTAACGGCGAACGCGTACCGAGAGGATCCCTGCAGACAACATTCCGTTACACACCGTTCGCCGACCTTGCAAAACTCGGCCTCGATGAAGGAACCGAAGCCCGGATACGGGATGAATTTACAGACACAAGAGGCATGCTTGTCGTATCCCAGCTCGTGCGAGGCTCACCCGCTTCCGAGTCGCTCGAACCCGGCGACATCCTTGTTCAACTGGAAGACCGGTCAGTCATTGATTTTGACCGCCTTGCGACACTCCTCGATGACAATGTCGGCAACGAGATACGCTTGCAGATCAGCCGAGCTGGGACGCTGATCAACGTCAAACTCCCCGTCACAAATCTCGACGACATTTCACCAAGAGACTTTATCGAATTTGACGGCGCCGTCCTGCACGATGTCTCTTATCAACGCGCACGCCACTACAACCAACCCTTGCGTGGCGTCTACCTTGCAGACCCGGGGTTCACCTTTGCACACGCAAGTATCCCGAGAGGTAGCATCATCACCGAATTCAACGGCATCCCTGTCTCAAACCTGACAGACTTCAAAACCATCGTGGAGGACCTCCATCCAGGTCAACAGACAGCAGTTCGCTACCGACAGCTCACGACCAATCAGGCTGAACGCTTCGCAAACCTGCGTGCGGATCTGCACTGGTTCCCTACCAAATACTGCAGAGGTTTCGAAGACTCCGGATTCTGGCAGTGTCTGCCGATCGAACACCTCGACCCTGCCCCGCCACCGGGACTGCATACCCAGACAGCTACAAACTTCGACGCTGAGAACCATCCGCCGCTCGTACACGTTGCCTTCCATGCACCTTACCCTCTGTCCGGTGTCCCGGCAGGAAAACGCTGGGGAACAGGTCTCATTGTCGACAAGGAACGCGGTTATGTGCTTGTCAGCCAGGCAGACGTGCCGTCTTCCGCGGGCAACGTCTACCTCACATTTAATGGAGCGGTCGAGATTCCGGGTCGTGTAATCCACCAGCATCCGACCCACTCGCTGAGCCTGGTTGAGTATGATCGTCATCTGCTGAACGGCTATCCCGTCAATGAAGCCCGGCTGTCGTCGGTGATACCAGCCGTTGGTGAGAACTACGAGATTGTCGGAATCGACAACGAGCACAAGGTCCGCAGGCAGCGTTCAGCCATCGCTGAGATTGAGCCTGTACAGTTTCCGGTGACCTCTCCACCCCGCCGTCAGAACGCAAATACCGAGCTCCTGCAGTTCATTAACGGGCCAAATGACTACACCGGAGCGATATTTGACGAGAATGGCCGGGTCCGCGGTTTGTGGCAGAAGTTCGAGCACCGATCCAACAATCGCAACCGCACGTGGTACCGGGGCGTTCCGCTCGACGTTGCCGTCGCCTTTCTCGCGCAGGTGAAGAATGGGAAGCACTGGTGGGATACTGGTGCAGGCTGGTTCCCGACATCCCTGACCGAAGCAAGAAAACGCGGGCTGCCGGACGACATATTCAATGAGCGCCTGGCATCTGGCGCATCTACCTTTCTGGAACTCCACCGCCTGACGGCGGGGACCTCCGCTGCCAGGGACCTGAAACCAGGGGATATACTGATCTCCGCCAACGGTACCGCACCCCAGTCCCTTCGCGAGATTGAGGTTATGAGCCAGACAGGCAACCTGGACCTTGCTGTCCTGAGAGATGGATCACTGGAACAGGTTTCTCTCGAACCCGAGAAACTGCCAACGTTCGGTCTGAAGCGCGTTGCGTTCTGGGGTGGCGCACTCATTCAGCCACCTCCCCGGGTCCTGGCCATCGAACGTCAGCTCGATCTCAACGGACCATACGTGTCCTTCTACAAATACGGATCCCCGGCATCACGTGCGGGTCTCGTGGCAAACCTGAGAATTGTAGAGATCAACGAACAACCGGTAGCGACCGTCGACGAGCTGATCAACGTGGTTCGAACGCTACCAGACCGAAGCACTGCCAGGCTCAAGACGCTCGATCTCAACAACCAGGTGAAAGTCATCACGCTGAAGATCGATACGCTGTACTGGCCAGCATACGAACTCGTCCATACTGAGACCGGATGGATCCGCCGTGACATTGAAGTGGATCATTCCTCCGACTGAACCCTCTCCGGAGGAAAAAAGCCGTCAAAGAGGTCCGGATCGCGAGGACTTTTTACAAACCCGGACGGGAACTTCGCTGATTTCGACCCGTTGCTGCTTCTGAAGCGAATTCCCTGAGCCCGCTTCTCTGTGAAAGGCACCACACGAAGCCCATCGTTATTCTGAAGTTCTTCATAGAGTGCCGCCCGCAGATCAATCAGACGGTTACGGTAACGTTCGTCTTCCAGAAGGTTCACGCGCTCCTGCGGATCCTGCCTCAGATCGTACAGCTCTTCGAGATCCCAGATGCCGTGGTACTGGATGTATTTGACCTCGTCATCCGTGATTGCGAATGTCGTCGGGGTATGGGGAAACGTCCACTCCCAGTAGTACTCGTACACAAAAGGTGTGGGGGCCCATGCAGATTCCTCACCGGTCATAAGTGGTTTGAAACTCTGGCCCTCAAAGTGAGATGGCATGTCCACACCGGCAAATTCGAGAAACGTCGGCGCCAGATCGAGGTTTCTCACCCGCTCGTCCACCGTTACGCCGCCCTCGAACAGGCCCGGACCGAAAACCGCCATGGGAACACGTACCGAGGCTTCATACGCATTGCGTTTGTCGATGAGGCCATGATCCCCAAAAAGGAATCCATTGTCGCTGAAGAACACCACCAGCGTGTTGTCGATAAGACCTTGTCGCTCGAGCAGCTCAAGCATCTCACCGATACCATCATCCACCGCAGCGAGGGTCGCGTAATAACGCTTAACGTAGGCGGCGAAGTCCTGCTCCGAGTGATATGGGAAATCGACCCCGTGCCAGCTGTTGCGCTGATTGTGAACCCACATGGGTTTCCCAACCCCCGGTTGATCACGGTCACCATCCGGATCAGGCATTCTTATGTCCGTGTCACTGTACAAACCCCGATGCCGGTCCGCCGGTTTTGCGTCCGAGTGAACGGCTTTGTGTGACAAGTACAGAAAAAACGGCTGGTCGTCATCCTGTGTGGCGAGCCAGTCTAGCGCATACCGATTGAGTTCATCTGTCATGTATCCGCGCTGGTCCACATGCTGCCCGTTGACGTTGATCTGGTGGCGGACTCCCTGATCGGCCCTCTCCTGCGGGATCCGGTCAGTCGGATCGTAAAACCCCTGACCTTTGAAACTCACCCAGTAGTCGAATCCCGGGCGCGGGTCGTCGTTGGCGCGACCCATGTGCCACTTCCCGACAAACGCCGTTGTGTATCCGGCTTCCTGCAGATACTTCGGGAAAAAAGTGAGATGCGCTTCTGATGCGTCGTTGTTGTCGACGATGCGGTGGTTGCGCGTGGTCTGGCCCGTCAGAATCGTGGCGCGACTCGGCGAACAAAGCGATGTTGTCACAACAGCTCTGGAGAAAAACGCACCCTCTTCTGCCAGGCGGTCGATATTAGGCGTGGACAACGCAGGATTGACATGTCCGATGCCATCGAATCGCAGGTCATCTACCAGAACAAAAATCATGTTGGGCTGCGCGGAAACGAAGCCCGGCACCATCAACAGGATTGCAAATAAGGTCCGGCGCATCAGACAAGGCCGTTGACAGGTACCAGCGCCCCGTGGACGGCGCGTGCCCGGTCTGAGAGAAGAAAGCAAACCACATTCGCAAGATCGTCAGGGGACACCCATGTATCGAAGTCCGCGCCGGGCATGTCGGACCGGTTGCGTGGCGTATCGATAAGGCTGGGCAACACCGCGTTCACGTTGATCCCTTTGTTTTTCACTTCATCCGACAGTGCTTCGGTCAATCGCATGACCGTCGATTTAGCAGCTGTGTAAGCACCCATATTACCGGTTCCACGCAACGCGCCCAGTGCGCCTACGTTCACGATGCTGCCCCTGCCAGCATCAACCAGTTTTGGAACAGCCACATTCAGCACCCGCCGGAGCGTCGTCACGTTGATTTCAAAAAGACCGTCCCAGAGCTGATCCTCGGTTTCGTGGACTGTGGGACCCATGTCGAAGCCACCTGCAATATTGGCCAGTCGGTCGAAGGTGCCGATCGCGTCGAAACAGGCAGCAACAGCAGAAGCGTCGGTGAGATTCACTGTGTGCGTCTCGCCCACAGGGGATTCAAATTCCGGAACAACGTCAAGAAGCACGACGTCCGCCCCCAACGTATTTGCCTTATCCGCAACCGCCGCTCCGAGCACACCCGCCCCACCAGTGACGACAACTCTCGTGTTTTCGAGCATCAACTCTCCTCCATTCAGCTTCTGTCCAGGCTTTCACCATGACTATCGGCGCATGGTACTACACTCGCACTCGTCCACCGCGGCAGCTAAAATGATCGGCTGCACTGACTTCGGGACACCCTATTGATCATTGGCCTCACCGGCGGGATAGCGTCGGGCAAATCAACAGCCGCGAGGTTTTTCGGCGATTGTGGTGCGTACGTCATCGACGCCGATCTGCTTGGCCACAAGGCCTACCTCAAAGGTACACAGGCGTATGACCAGGTGATCTCAACATTCGGTGAAGATGTCGTCGCAGCGGACGGAGAAATCGATCGCCAGGTATTGGGGAGCAAAGTCTTCGGTGAAGATAATCGGCTTGAGGAACTGACCGGCATTGTCTGGCCGGCAATCCGCAAAATGGCTGAAGAAGAGATTCAGGCTGTGCGGGTTGATACCCCCGATCGCCACATTGTATTGGAAGCAGCTGTGCTGCTCGAAGCTGGCTGGGAGGATATGGTGGACGAGGTCTGGGTCACAATTGTCGATCGTGACGTGGCTATTGAGCGCGCCACGAGTCGTGACGGCGTCGACGCTGCCGCGGTCGAAGCCCGCATCGACGCGCAGCTTTCCAATGATGCTCGAAGAGCATCTGCAGACAGTGTTATCGACAACTCCGGGAACGAAGAACAATTGACCGCGCAGCTCAAGGACCTGTGGGAACAATTAAACGGTGCTGGATGATTCTCGAGCTGGTTTTCGGGGACACAGAAGCCGATTTCAAATCGATCACAATCGAACAGGAGGCCTGATGGCAGATCCAGACGGACCAATAGACGTAGAAGCTTTGCGCGAGCAGTTTCTCAACGTCGTTTTCGACGAATACGAACTCACGCTGGATGCAGAGCGGCTGGCTGATTACGCCAGAAGCTGTGGCGAAACCGCACCCAGGTTTACTGATCCGTCCCATCCGGATTTCCAGGCACCACCCACGATTGCATCGAGTTTCAATGCAAGAACCCGGAACCCGGAAGGGTTTCCCAAGTTCAAGGGGCTGGGCATGGACGCCGGTAAAGCCGTAGCGCCGGACAAACCCATGCGTCCCGGTGTGCCGATCACCGCAAAGACACATTTACACGATATCTACACCAAAACCGGTCGGTCCGGCCGTATGGTGTTTTTTGTGCACAGAATGGAGTTTTCGGACCCCGACGGGACCCTCCTCGGCTCCGCAGACACGAGTGTCGTTATCAGGGAGAAACCCCAGTCATGACCGTTCAAACCGTCAAAGATGTGGATTTTGGTGAGGAACTGCCCGCGTTCGAACCGGATACGAGCCTGACTAACGTTAAACGCTTCGCGGTCGCCGCAGGCTGGAACGGACCACGTTTCACCGACCACGAAGCGGCCAAAAAGGAAGGCCTTCCAGGCGCGCTGGTCCCAGGCATCATGAGCCAGGGGTTTCTGTCAGCGATGATCCACCGCTGGGCACCCGAAGCAGAAGTGCGCCTGGTCGACACGGTGTTTCGTGCTCCCTGTATCGTCGATCAGAGTTACTTCATCAACGGGGTTGTGACCGATATCGATGAAGAAACAGGTGAGGTCGAAATCGATCTGACTGTCACGAACGATGCCAACGAAACACGCGTCTTCGGAACCGCCAAAGTTCTGCTACCGGTTTAAATGAGTTAGCTAAATCTATCTACCTCTGTAGGAGCGGCTTTAGCCGCGATTCTTACATTGGTTTCGCGAGGGGGATGTGCACCTCCTCGTGTTCCTCCCACACAATCTGCACCCGCATGCCAACGTCCATCTCTTCGGGTGTAGTGCCGGTGATGTTTGTGAGAAACCGGGGGCCCTCATCCAGGTCCACAAGAGCGACAATATAAGGGACCTGTGAGCGGAAAAACGGGTGGTAGCTCTGACGGACCACACTGAACGTGTAGACAACACCGGCACCGGCTGAGACACGCCATTCGAGGTCCCCGTTAACACACCCCGTACAATGCGCGCGCGGATGCCAGACGATCGTGTCGCAATTGGCACATTGCTGGTAGCGAAACTCATTTGCCTGGGTACCGCGCCAGAATTCAGCCGTGTCGAGCTCTGAGAGGTTCGGCAGCGGCCGTGTGGGTGATCTGTCAGCCATCAGTCTCCCCCCAGAACAATTGAACCCGCTGTATGGCGAGAACCCAGCATGCCACCATTCCCGTGTGCAATAGCGAGCTTCGCCCCATCGACCTGAGAGGTCGACTCGCCACGCAACTGCCGCGCGGCCTCTATCAGAAGGAATATCCCCCGCATGCCCGGGTGGTTGGAGGACAAACCTCCGCCGTCGGTGTTGAGCGCCGGTCCACCACTTTCATCGTACCGGAGGCGACCGCCTTCAACCCATGAACCACCCTCACCTTTTCCGCAGAAACCCAGATCCTCGAGAATTGTCAGAACTGTAATGCTGAAGGAGTCGTAGATCATGGCGATGTCGATCTCAGAAGGCGAAACACCCGCCTCACCGAACGCTATCGGGCCGGACTGAACCGCAGCCGAGGAAGTCAGGCTCCCCCCGTTTGTCGGATACTGCGTCGCCTCACCGGAGCCCAGAATCCAGACTGGCGGTTTGGCACAATCTCTCGCCACTTCAGAACTCGCTATGACGACCGCGCCTCCGCCGTCGGAAATCATGCAGCACTCGAGAAGATGCAGCGGATCGGCAATCATGCGTGAACTCACCACGTCCTCGATGGTTGTTTCACGTATGTCGATGAACTCGAGGTCTTCCATTGCCCGAACAGCGTCCGGGCTGCGCATCGCGTGGTAACGCGTGGCTGTACTGATCTCAGCCAGTTGTTCACTTGTCGTCCCGAACTCAAACATATGACGCCGCGCTGCCATGGCGTAATTTGAAACCAGCGTCTGCCCCGCAAAACTCTCCATATTGTCGACAGGCGAAGTACCACCGCCGCCACGGCCACCGACACCAATTGCAAACGCATTGCTGTGAGCCGTGGAGCCGTAGGTGAGAAGTGCCACTTTGCATTTACCTTCCCTGATGGCGCGTCGTGCATGAGCAGCATGAAATTCGTACGAACTCCCCCCAACACCGGTCGTGTCAATCACCGTTGGCGATATACCAAAATACTCAGATATCGTGAGCCCATTCATGGGACCGCCTTCGGAGGCGTCGTAGATGGCGTCGACATCCGACCAGCTCAGGCCTGCGTCCGCCAGAGCTTTTGCAGCACATGCGGCTTTGATCTGCAGTGGATTGACTTCACCGTCAACATCCCGGTCCGGATATTCGTATATACCGACAATGGCAGCGTCACGGTCACTCATCGTTACCCCCTCGAACGACCCCTTGCATATGACCACTCGCCAGGATCCGCTCCATGAACTCCGGCTCATACGCGTCTTCAGGTGCTTCCCGGACCAGGCTGTCCAACACGACAGCATCGTCCCCGACCAGGATGCGCCAGCGGTTTTCTCGGACACCGTCGAGAATGATCGTTGCAGCATCAGCCGCGGTTGTCGGTGCTTTGTCGCGAAAGTCCACCGCCCGCTGATGCATCATCTCGCGTATGTGATCGTCGGGCACATTGTCTACCGGGAGACCACGCCCAGACATCTGGCGGCGGATCACATCCACGTCCTCAGCTGACATATCCAGTGCTCCGTCCTTGCCAAGCACCTGTGATGTATTGAGCGCTATCGACGTTCCGATATGCCCGGGCATGACAACTGACGCCTGCACGTGAGGCGCATTCAACCTGAGATCGGTGATGAGCGCCTCGGTAAAACCCTTGACCGCAAACTTGGCGGCTGAATATGCCGTGTGCGACACTTCCGGCCCAATGCTGGCCCAGAACCCGTTGACGGAACTTGTGTTGATCACGTGCCCCTCGTCACTCGCCACAAGCAGGTCCATAAACGCACGGCAGCCGTAGTAGACACCGTACCAGCAAACTCCAAACGTCCGCTCCCACTCATCACGATCCTGATTCACAAAAGCACCGCCACCCCCGATCCCCGCATTGTTGAACAGCAGATTAATGTGCTGAGTGTCATGTTGTTCGACCACCTCATCACGAAATCTGTTCATCTGGGTTTCGGAACTCACGTCGCACAGATGGCTGGTCACGCGCACGCCTTCCCGTGGGGCAGCAAGCTCAGTGGTTTCCGCCATGTTATCCGCCGAGACGTCGCACATGGCAACATGTGCCCCCTCTTTGACAAGCTGGCAGACGATCTCGCGTCCCATCCCGGTCCCCCCACCAGTGACAACAGCAATCTTACCTTCGAAGCTATCCATTCACATTTCCCCTTTTCTCAGCGAAGTCTGGGATCCGGCCGGTCAGTCAGGATTTCCAGTTGTGAGAGGTGTTGCTCAAGCACCTGTCCATCAATAAGCCGTTCCCGGAAGAGCGCAGATAGAGCCGCCTGCACAATATGACCGCTGTCGATTTCAAAGTGATCCCTGAGTACCTCGCGTGACTCGGACAAGCCATACCCGTCTGTGCCCAGCACCTCGTACCGGCCCGGGATCCAGGATTGCAGGCCGAGCGCGAGTTTCTTCATCCAGTCGCTTACAGCTACAAACACACCTTCTTCGCTTTCAAACATTCGGCTGACCACCGCGGTTCGGGGCTCATCCAGCGGGTGCAGCCTGTTGTAACGTTCCACACCGAGCGCCTCGCGTTCCAGCTCGATGAAACTCGTAATACTCCAGACCGTGACGTTAAAACCTGACTGGATGAGCTGCTGCTTTGCACTCAGCACCTGCTGCATGATCGTTCCACTCGCAAGCAGATGAACCATCGGCGCATCTTCGGAGACGATGTCCCTGGAAAAGCAGTAACCACCGTCGAGCACACCCTGGCAGATTTCCTCTTTGCTCCACCCGCTTTTCTGAACCACATCGTCCAGGGCCGGCATCGGATAGTTCTCGTTGTAGAGCGTCATGTAGTAGAAAACATCTTCCTGCTCCTGGTACATGCGGCGCAGGCCTTCACGCACAATCAGCGCTACTTCAAACCCGAAAGCAGGATCGAAGCTCAGAAGGTTCGGAATGGAACTTGCGAGAAGATGTGAATGCCCGTCCTCGTGCTGAATGCCTTCCCCATTGAGCGTCGTGCGTCCCGCAGTCCCACCAAGCAGAAAACCCCGGCACCCCATATCGGCACAACTCCAGATCATGTCCCCTACGCGCTGGAACCCGAACATTGAGTAAAAAATGTAGAAAGGCACCATCGGCAAGCCGTGAACGGCATACGCACTGCCCGCAGCCATGAACGAAGCCATCGCCCCGGTCTCACAGATTCCTTCCTGCAGTATCTGGCCGTCCGCTGCTTCCCGGTATGGAAGCAGCGTGTCCGCGTCCACCGGCTTATATTTCTGGCCCTCGGGTGAGTAGATTCCCGACACGTTAAAAAGCCCATCCATGCCGAACGTACGGGCCTCGTCCGGCACAATCGGTACGACATATCGACCAAGATCCGGATCCCTCAACAGCATCGTTAGCAATCGCACCATAACCATGGTGCTCGACACCTCTCGCTCGCCAGTGCCACCCAGGATATCGTCAAACCGATCAATCGGCGGCGTTGCTAACGGCGGACATACCTGGCGGCGTCGGGGCACTGGTCCCCCAAGAGAAGCCCGGTGCTCCCGGAGATACCGGACCTCTTCACTGTCCACATCCGGTGAATAAAACTCTGCCTGCGCAGCCGCTTCGTCCGATATCGGAATGCCCAGTTCCCTGGCCAGTTGAATCCGCTCATCAGCAGCCATGTTTTTGTACTGGTGAGCGGTGTTTTTGCCCTGCGCTCCCATCTTATCGCCTTTGACGGTCTTCACGAGAACAACGGTCGGGCGATCTCGCTCCTGCATCGCCTGGTCAAACGCCGCGTAGATCTTTTTCCTGTCCTGGCCACCGCGCTTGATGGCCCGCACCTCATCGTCGGACAGCGAACTCATCATCTGCTCGAGCTCCGGGTTACCTTCAACCCAATGTTCACGCTGAACGTCGCCAGGGAGTACCGAGTACATCTGGTAGTCGCCATCCAGACACTCGTCCATGCGCTTACGCAGCACCCCGTTTTTGTCCCTCGCGAGCAACCCGTCCCAGCCGCTGCCCCAGATGACCTTGATCACGTTCCAGTCCGCGCCCCGGAACGCCCGCTCCAGTTCCTGGATGATCTTCCCATTCCCACGTACCGGGCCGTCCAGCCGCTGAAGGTTGCAGTTCACAACCAGGATCAGGTTGTTGAGCTTCTCCCGGGCAGCGATGTTGATAGTGCCGAGAACTTCCGGCTCGTCCGATTCGCCATCGCCAATGAAACACCAGATCTTGCGCCGGCTTTTCGGCTTCAAACCGCGGTTCTCCAGGTACTTGGCAAACCGGGCTTCATATATGGCAGCAGGGGTAGACAGGCCCATCGAGGCATTCGGCATTTCCCAGAAATCCGGCATGCTGCGTGGGTGTGGATAGGAGGAGAGCCCTCCCCCTTCGGCAAGTTCACGCCGGTAGTTTTTGAGTTCCTCGAGCGAGAGGCGTCCTTCGAGGTACGCGCGCGCGTAGATGCCGGGGGCAGCATGTGGCTGGGGCAGGATCATGTCCGGGTCGCGCCCGTCATCGAAACCCTGAAAGAAATGGTGGAAGCCAACTTCCATCATCGTAGCGCACGAGGCATAGGTCGCAATGTGGCCACCAACACCGGTCCCCTGGTCCTGGCCCTGCAACACCATCGCTATGGCGTTCCAGCGAATGATGTTCTCAATGCGTTCTTCGAGTTCGATGTTGCCGGGATAGACCGGCTGACTCTCAGGTGGAATCGTGTTGATGTAGGGTGTGTTGAGCGTCGCTTCGTTCAGAGGGACGTTAAGTGAAAGTGCGTGATCCTGAACGCTGCGCAGGATCTCCCGCACGCCTGCGTCCCCATATTCCTCATAGATTGTCTCGATGGCTTCAGCCCACTCGGCCTTGTCCTCATTGAGCGCATTTCTATCCGGATTTTCCGCCATCAGAGACAGGCTCGTATACGTTCTGCGTGTTTCTCCAGCTTGTCGAAATCTTCCATATCACGGGCGTGCATACGAAATTCGAGACCTGAAAACCTTGGCATGATGTGAAAATGCAGGTGAAACACGGTCTGGCCCGCAGCTGATCCATTCAGCTGAGCAATCATGACACCAGGCGCTTCGAATGCTTCTTTGACTGCACCGGCAACCGTCTGTACGACCTGGATCGTCTCTCCCAGTATCTGCGGGTCAGCATCCAGAAGATCTTCGCAGCCGTCTTTGGGGATCACCAGCGTGTGACCATCCACTTGAGGCATCACGTCCATGAATGCCAATGCAAAGTCATTCTCACAGACTTTGAAAGCCGGTGCCTCACCACGCAGGATCTTCGCGAATATGTTGTCGGTGTCGTAACCCACTATTTCTCTCCCAAAGCACTCAAATCGCGGCTAAAGGGCACCTACAGAGATTAATCTCTTTAGCCGCGATTCTGTCAGTTAGCATTGACGTTCTCTGATGGCATCAAACTCGCAGCCAGTGGCGGTCGCCTCCCCCATTCAGTTTCGTTGTAGTGGGTTTCGAGGTAATTCAGGATGATCTCTTCCTGGTCAGGCGGTATCTCCCACAATTTCTGCGTCCTCTGCATCCAGCGGATCGTATTCAGCCAGAAGTCTCGGTCGCCGCGCTGCGTGGTGACAAGCTGCAGTGAGTGGCACGCTGAACAGTGCCCTGTCACGAGCATCGACCCCTCACCTTCTGCAAGCTGGCCCCATCCACTCACAGGCAGACAAAACAAAGTACACACGAAGAGCCTTCTTTTCATACTGACTGCACAGCAGTCCGGTGGGCTGCGTTGTTCAGATATCCTTTCGGATTCCACCCGGGAATAAGCATGGGCTGACTACGTCCAAGTTCGTCAGTCGCCCGTGCCCAGATCTCATAGTAACCGGGCTTCGGGAAATGCACCCTCGCCCGCCACTGCTGCCAGGCAAGACGGTTTCGCGGAGCAGCCACCTCGGCTGCCTGCCAGGTCTGACCGAAGTCCACACTCGTATGAACACTTGTTACTTTCAGATCTCCTGCCCAGGCCTGGCCGGAGACGTCGAGCTGACTCCCGTTGACCGTCATGCCTGACCGCGGGGACGTGATCAGGGATTTCACCGGCATCGATTCGATGATGCACATCTGATCATCCGGGACTTCCGTTCCCGGCGCGACCGGCGCACACGGTACACGATAGGAATTCCCACCCATCTTGGGTCCGTCATGCACCCGGTCCCTGATCAACAGGTGGGTCAGCCACTTGCCGCTCACGGAACCAGGCCACCCGCCACAGACAAGCCGCAGAGGCGCTCCGTGCAACAACGGTATCGGTTCTCCGTTGAGCTCAAAAGCAATGAGGGACTCCACTTCCCTTGCCTTTTCGACCGGGACACCTCGCGAAATAACAACTTTGTTAGGATCTCCAGAAAGATGTGTATCCGCTCCCAGGAACCCGACATACTGCGCATCTTCTTTGACACCGCAATAATCGAGTACATCTTTCACCCGGACGCCGGTCCACCGGGGGCACCCAATCGCGCCGGTTGTCCACTGGTTGCCGCTTGCCCGTGGTCTAAACTCCGAACGACCGTTACCCCCACACTCGAGCTGGAGGTCGTAACTCACAATCTCAAAACGTTCTTTGAGCTCATCAATAGAAAACGTGGTGGGCCTGACGCAGCTCTCCCCTTCTATCCGCAATTGCCATTCTTCCGGATTGGTATCTACCGGTGGGTTACCGTTGTTGCGGACAAACAGGTAGCGCGTAGGAGTTGTTGCGTCATTCAGAAGATGGGCCGGTGTCTCGGCGTTGAGCGGGCGGTCGTTCAGAACGCGCAGGTCCGGTTTGACTGCCTCCCCCTGCATCGCGTGGGCATTAAACGGCAACCACGGCAACAATACCGACCCGCCTGCGCTAACCAGGAACTGTCGCCGCGATGCCATCTTTGTTTATCTGAGCGGGAGGTTTAGCCAGCGTTCATCGACTGGGAAATGACGGCGAACCCTTCAGTAGCCGCCAGGCGTTTCCCAACAACAGCCTGGTACTCTTCAGAGTTGTACCACGCTTTTGCAGCTTCCGTTGACTCGAACTTGAGCACAACAGTCTGGGGACCGGGAGGATTACCCTCTATTGTTTCCGCGCCGACGTCGAAAGCAACCAGCTCAGCACCGTGCGCCTGAATGGTCGGACCGGCACCCGCCTGGTATTCCCGGTATCCGTCGGGATCGTTAACGACGTATTGAGCGATGAAATAAGCAGCCATGTGCTCTCCCTCTTATATGTTTATTGGACCGGCAAGTGTCGCATTAATCCCGCTGGTCAGCCAACCGGATATAGGCTTCGCGGTCCTTCAATCGGGCCGAATACGACCGCAGGTTAGGGTAGCGGTCGTCCAGAAGTCGCTCTACCAGAATGGTCGTGTACGCCATCATGATGTCACACGCGAGAAAGTCGTCTCCAAGCAGATAGTTCCTTCCTTCGAGCGCTTTCTCGACGGCGCCAAGCGCTGAGTGAAACTTCTCCTCACCGTCTTCGATCAGATCGTCGAGAGTCCCCTCACCGGCTCTCAATATCCGGAAAAGTCCGAGCGGCCGGCTGAGTGTGGCTTCAGCAAACCAGCACCACTGATTGTACAGGGCCCTTTCAGTCGTCCCTGATCGGGGCCTCAGGCGTCCATCACCGTATTGATCCAGGATGTATTCGACCATGGTCCCTGATTCAAAAAGGGTGAGATCTCCGTCCTCGAGCGCCGGCACCTTTCCAGCCGGGCTGATCCCCCGCCACTCGGGGGAATCCCGATATGATTTTGAGAAATCGATGCGCTTCACCTCCACATCAAGACCCAGTTCGTAGCAGACCCAGACCGGCCGCTCTGAACGCGTTCGGGGAACGTGGTAGATCGTCAGCATGTCACTCTCCAAGAAGTTGATGAACCTCCTGCGTGTGTTCCCCCAGATCGGGTACACGCAGATTCCCCGGACGCTGTCTGCCCGGGACCACCGGTAATTGAATGCTCTCACCGTTCACCGCGACCGGCGCCGTCCTGAACCCCGGATGCCGGCCAAGATCGGCTACGGGATTCACCGGCGCGTACGCAAGGTCAGCTTCCGCCAGCTGGCGATCGATATCTGTGTACGCCATGGACAAAAAAACCTCAGCGATTGCCCCGTCGACAAAAGGCCGGTTCTGAACGCGGGTTTCGTTATCGGTACAACGCGGGTCTGCAGCCAGGTCAGGCAATTTCACACCAGTCCCGCAGAGCCGCTGCCATTCCCTCTCGTTTTGAATCGACAGTACAAATTCCACCCCGTCAGCAGAACTGAATACGCCGTAGGGGCAGATCCCCGGGTGAGCCAGGCCAACACGGGCGGGTGCCTCTCCTGTGAATTCGTGCAGCAGATGCGGGACCGCCATCCAGTCTGAGACCGAATCGAACAGCGCAACATGAAGCGGTTCGCCCTGACCGGTCCGGGCTCGCGCCAGAAGGGCTTCGAGAACCGCCTCATAGGCGTACATCCCCGTTGCCAGATCGACCAGCGAGACACCAACCCTGCCAGGTTCCTGGCTGGATCCGGTAATGCTGGCCAATCCTGATTCAGCCTGCATCAACAGGTCGTAGGCTTTACGATCCGCACCTGGTGTGTCCGGATGGAATCCCGATATCGAGACAGATACGAGCCGGGGGTTGTCGGTGTGCAGCGTCTCGAGATCGAGGCCCAGCTTCGCCATGGCACCGGGCTTCAGGTTCTGCACCAGCACATCACTCATCGAGATGAGTTTGCGCAAGCGGTCCACGTCCTCCCTCAGACGTAAGTCCATCACCACCGATTTTTTACCGGCGTTCAGCCAGACAAAATACGCGCTTTGCCCCGCAACGGCCGTATCGTAGTGGCGGGCAAAGTCGCCTTCCGGACGTTCGACCTTGATGACTTCAGCACCCGCCAGGACCAGGCGGCGTGTGCACATGGGAGCCGCTACTGCCTGCTCGAGTGATACAACCCGGATACCTTCAAGTGGAAACATGATCTCCCCAAACAAAAAAGAGGGCCTATCGGCCCTCTTTTGTGTACACCGGCGTCTAACCGGCAGCGTTGTAGCCCATGATCGCTTTGATCTCGAGGAATTCCTCAAAACCATGGGTACCCCACTCCCGGCCGTTACCAGACTGCTTGTACCCACCAAACGGTGCATTGTTATCGACAGGTGCCCCATTCAGGTGAACATTACCGGTGCGAATGAGTCTCGCCACCTTCTTCGCCCGTTCCGGATCACCCGAAGAGATATAACCCGACAGGCCATACAGGGTGTCGTTGGCAATCCGCACCGCATCCTCGTCATCCTCGTAGCCGATGAGCGAGAGCACGGGACCGAAGATTTCTTCCTGGGCAATCGTCATATCATTGGTGACATGAGAGAAAACGGTGGGTTTGACGTAATACCCAGCATTCAACCCATCCGGGCGCCCGGTGCCACCCGTTTCGAGTTTCGCACCTTCGTCGATACCCTTCTGAATGAGATTCTGGATCTTCTCGAACTGAACGCCCGATACGACCGGGCCAATGGTGGTTCCTTCAGCCTGAGGATCACCGACACTGACCTGTTCAGCCGCGGCCTTGGCAATCGCAGCAGCCTCGTCCATACGGGCATTGGGCACTAGCATCCGGGTCGGGGCGTTACAGCTCTGTCCCGAATTCATGCACATCCCGAACACATCCCGCGAGATGGACTTGGCGAAATCTGCGTCATCCAGAATGATGTTGGCGGACTTGCCCCCCAGTTCCTGAGCAACGCGCTTCACCGTCGGGGCTGCATTCCTGGCAACTTCGATACCGGCTCTGGTGGATCCCGTGAAAGACATCATGTCGACGTCGGGGTGCGAAGATAGCGCTGCACCCACATTCACGCCGTCACCGTTGATGAGGTTGAAGACACCTGCGGGTACACCGGCAGCATCCAGGACTTCAGCAAAGAGAATGGCGTTGAATGGCGCCACCTCAGATGGTTTGAGAACCATTGTGCAGCCTGCTGCCAGTGCAGGGGCAACTTTGCAGGCGATCTGGTTGATCGGCCAGTTCCACGGGGTGATGAGGCCACATACACCTGCCGGTTCCTTGATGACATGGGACGAGCCAATGTCTTCTTCGAATTCATAGGTTTTCAGTACCTCGAGTGTCGTCATGAAGTGTCCGAGCCCCGCAGGCGCCTGCGCAGCATTGGCCAGCGCCAGCGGCGCACCCATCTCTTCACTGATGGTGGCTGCCACTTCACCCAGCCGCTCGCTGTACCTGGCAATGATCGCTTCGAGCAGAGCAACGCGCTCTTCGCGCGTGGTCTGTGAGAAGCTTTCGAAGGCTGCCTTGGCCGCAGCCACGGCGCGGTTAACGTCTTCGACACCCCCCATCGCTACCTGGCCGATGGGCTGTTCAGTTGCCGGGTTGATCACATCCAGCGTATCGGTGGTGGACGGCTCCACCCATTCGCCGTTGATATAAAACTTGGTTCTGTTACTCACGTTGCAATCCTCTCGATGAATTTTGAGTTTTTGTAGCGGACCGCGAAGCTTACCCCGACTACTCATCACCGCCAAGATACGGCACACTACCGCCCCCAATTTCTACCACCCCGTCTTGAAGGGTGAGCTTAAGAGGACACATGAAAGGCACCGTGCACTATGAATTGCGCAATAACATCGCGCTCCTGACGATCGACAACCCCCCTGTAAACCCTTTGTCTTCCGGTGTCCGTGCCGGATTGTCCGAGGGTATCAGCAACGCTCTCGCTGACGACAATGTCGAAGCTATCGTCATGACAGGTGCAGGCCGCGCATTCATCGCGGGGGCTGATATCTCCGAGTTCGGCGGTGCGTCTGAGGGGCCCAGCCTGCACGACTGTCTGAACGATATGGATGCAAGTTCAAAACCCATTATCGCAGCCATCAACGGCACTGCTTTTGGCGGAGGGCTCGAAGTGGCTCTCTGCTGCCATTACCGGGTAATCGCACCGTCTGCCCAGGTTGGGCTGCCGGAAGTCAAGCTGGGACTGCTGCCTGGCGCAGGTGGGACACAGCGACTTCCCAGGCTGGTGGGTGCGGAAAAAGCCCTCGACTTCATGCTGACCGGCGACGGAATACCGGGACCTGCAGCCAGGGAACTCGGCATTGTGGACGCGGTGGCTGACGGCGACATTGTCGAAGCAGGAATCGCGTTTGCCAACGACATCATTGCCCAGGGCAGCCCCGTTCGTCGAATACGTGATGAATCTGTCCCGGACGGCGGCGATCCGGAAGTCTTCGACAAAGCCCGGCAACAGGCTGCCCGGCGCATGCGCAAGCGGTTTGCCCCGGAAATGATCGTGCAGTGCGTGGAAGCTGCGGTGAATCTCAACGATTTCGATGCAGGCATGCAGGTCGAAGCCGAAAATTTTGCCCAGTGCCTCAAACATCCCCAGCGTGAAGCCCTGATCCACATGTTTTTCGCCGAGCGCGAAGTAGCCAAAATCCCTGACGTTCCAAAAGACACTCCGGTCCAGAACATAGAACAGGCAGCCGTAATCGGCTGCGGTACCATGGGTGGCGGCATCTCCATGTCCTTTCTGAACGTGGGTATTCCCGTCACGGTGCTGGAACTCGACCAGGAAGCGCTCGATCGGGGTATCGGTGTCATCAAACGCAACTACGACATCCAGGTCCAGCGTGGACGCATGAGCGTAGAGGAAGTCGATCAGCGGATGGGGCTCCTCACCGGAACAACCAGATATGAAGACCTTGGTACAGCGGATGTCATCATCGAGGCGGTCTACGAGAACATCGACGTGAAGGTTGAAACGTTCAAGAAGATCGAAGCTGTTGCCAAGCCCGGTGCGATTCTGGCCAGCAACACGTCTGGTCTCGACGTCGACAGGATGGCGGACGCCACCAGCCGCCCCGAGGCGGTCATTGGATTGCACTTCTTCAGCCCGGCCAACGTTATGCGTCTGCTGGAAGTGGTCCGCGGAGGCAAGACAAGCAAAGAAACCATCGCCACATCGATGATGCTTGGCAAACGCCTGAACAAAATCGCTGTGCTGTCCGGCAACGCGCCCGGCTTCATCGGCAACCGTATGCTCGGGAGATACACGACGCAGGCGGGCGAGATCATCCTTCAGGGCGCAACCCCTTACCAGGTCGACAACGCCATACTGGGTTTTGGTATGCCGATGGGCCCCTTTCAGATGAACGACCTCGTTGGCCTCGATCTCGGCTGGCGGGCACGTAAGCTCTCCGGGATGGCACCGGAAGACGTTCCGGTCACTGCGCGCGTAGCTGACAAACTGTGTGAAATGGAACGATTCGGCCAAAAAACCAATCGTGGCTACTACATCTATCTTAAAGGCAGCCGGGCTGGCCAGGCTGATCCCGAGGTAGTGGAGATTGTCGAGCAAACTTCCGCTGAGCTCGGCATCACACGACGGCCGATCGAGGACGATGAGGTCCTGAAGCGCTGTCTCTACCCGCTGATCAACGAAGGTGCGCGGATCCTTGAGGATGGCATTGCCATACGCCCTTGTGACATCGACATTGTCTACATCAACGGCTACGGCTTCCCCGAAGTCACCGGCGGACCCATGTTCTGGGCGGACCAGCAGGGCCTCGACAATATCCTGGCGGACATCAAGAAGTTCCAGGAGGAATATGGCGGCGACGCGTGGGAACCCGCACCCCTTCTGGAGCGGCTGGTGGCGGAAGGCAAGTCGTTTGGGGACCTGCAAGGGTAGGTTACCGCTCGAATGCAGCCGCTATCCTTCCTGGAACTACCTGTTGTCACACAAGAATCGCGGCTGAAGCCGCTCCTACAGAGGAAAAACCATTGTAGGAG
>JANQFF010000503.1 GCA_028277965.1 Pseudomonadales bacterium | reverse complement strand
GTGGCGAGTCCGAATTCGCTACGCGAAATCGGCGCGGAACGCATACCAACGTTCCGCGATGTTGAGAAGATTCAATGTAGGAGCGGCTTTAGCCGCGATTCTCAAGTGCGATTGAGAGCATCAATTTCCGGGATCAGCTTCTCGGTCATAAGCTGCGTCTGCTCGATCATGCCCTGTGTGCCGCTGGCGATGGGCCTGAGAATGAACTTGTGCACACCGGCGGCGTGGAACTCGTGCACGAGAGCCATCATTTCATCGACCCCGCCCACTGCGGTGAACCCGGTTGGTTCTTTGCCCAGGCGCTTGGTGAGAAGTTTGTTGTAGCGTTCGACAATGGGCTCGTCGGGGGACCCGAACCGGAAACCGAAACCTGCACCAAAGTGGTCGTCATCGATCTTGCGACCGAGCTCGCCAGCCCGTTTTTTTATCGCTGTGATCACGGGCGCCACGTCAGCGGCATTCTCTATGCCTGCCTGCCATCCCGTTCCCCATCGAGCGGTACGTTCGATTGCTTGTTTCGCTGAACCGCCAACCCAGAGCGGAAGTGGGTTCTGGATGGGTTTCGGCGCAATGGTAGCGTCGTCGAGCTGGTAGTAGTCACCTTTGAAAGTGACGTTGTCCTCGGTCCAGAGACGGGACATGATCTCGAGGCCTTCATTCGTTCGTTTACCTCGGCCTTTGGTTGGTGTGCCGGTGGCGACATAGTCCCGGGAAAACGCGCTGCCCACACCAAACGCGGGAAGCAACCGGCCCTGGCTCAGAACATCGATCGTTGCGCACTGTTTTGCCGTGAGGACGGGGTTGCGTAAGCCCAGGCTTGCAACGTTCATCCCGAACTTGAGGCGTTTTGAACCTCCCGCAAGTGCGGCCATCACACTCATCGCTTCGAGGTTGGGTTGCGCGTCGATGATGCGATCACTCTGCCAGATTGAATCCACACCGCCGGTGTCACACAGCTCCACCCAGTCCCAGAACCCCTGGGCGTCATCGAACGTGAAGTTTGCGATGCCAATACCCGCGCCAATACCCATATGACTTCCCTCCTAAACCTGATGACGCCGGTCGAGACGGTCGCGTAAACGGTCGCCCAGCGTGTTGCACGACCAGACTGTAACGGCCAGGAATATTCCAGGGAAGAGAATGAGCCAGGGAGACGTCTCGAGTGTCTGTACCCCATCGGCAACGAGGACACCCCAACTGGTATCTGGTTCCTGGATCCCAAGACCTAAAAAGCTGATGAAACTTTCAGCGAGAATAATCCCGGGTATGGCGAGCGTTACGTAAACGAGTGTGGGCCCCAGGATATTGGGTAGAACGTGTTTCGCGAGAATGTACGGGATTGATGCGCCGAGACCCCGTGCTGCTTCGATGAACGCCGATTGCCTCACCTGCAATGTCTGCCCCCGGACGATACGTGCCAGGTCCAGCCAGAAGAGCGCTCCCAGAGCAGCGAAAAGAAGATACTGGTTCCGGCCAAACAGGACGACAAGCAGAATGACGATAAGGACAACCGGTAGCGCATAAAGCCCATCCACAATGCGCATCATAAGCTGATCGGTCCGGCCGCCCATGTATCCCGCAACCAGGCCCCAGGGAACCCCGATCAGGACTGCGACGCTGATGGCGATGAGCGCAACTGTCAGGGACACCCTGGCACCATGCATCGTGCGGACAAAGAGATCGCGGCCGACAACGTCCGTGCCGAACCAGTGTTGCAGCGAGGGCGGAGTCTCCATGGCATTCCAGTCCATATCTTCAGCGCCCCATTCCGAAAAAGCCGGGCCGATGACGGCAAGCAGGATGACAAGACACAGGGTGCCCGCCGCAATTGGGAGAATGGTGCTGCTTTTGAGGTGGGGGAGCTGGGGATTCACAGCGCACGGATCCGCGGGTCGACCAGGCCGTAGGCAACATCCGCGAGGAAATTGAACAGAAGAATGGCGGTCGAATAGACCACAACCACACCCATCACCAGCGTGTAATCACGGGCGAGTGCCCCCTGCACAAAGTACCGGCCGATGCCTGGAAGATCGAAGATCTGCTCGACGACCACCGAACCCGTGAGGAGACCGGCTGCCGCAGGTCCGAGGAACGATATGAGGGGAATCGAGGCGGTCGGCAGCATGTGAAAACCCACAATCCGGCCCGGGCTCAACCCCTTGGCGCGAGCGGTAGTGACGTGAGGTTCGGATCCCGCGGAAACGATACCGCCTCGAATCAGCCGGGCCACGGCTGCAACGTACGGCAGTGCCAGCGCTATGACCGGCAGGACAAAGTGAGTGAAGGTGCCGCTGCCACCGGCGGGGACCCATCGAAGGAACACTGCAAATATGAGGATGAGGACCGGTCCGGCAACGATTGTCGGGATGGCGAGATTGAGATTACTGAGGCTCATCAACCAGACGTCCAGGGGTTTTCCCGGGTGCAGACCAGCCAGTGTGCCTACAGCCATACCCGCCAGCACAGCGAGTAGCAGGGCAGAAATGCCCAGGGCCGTGCTCACAGGCAGTCCCCGGGAGACAAGCTCGTTCACATCGAAGTCCTTCTGCCGGAATGACGGTCCGAGATCGCCCGTGACCAACCGGCCGAGGTACAGCGCAAACTGGCGGTACAGCGGTTCATCGAGGTTATATGCCGCCTTTAAGTTAGCCTCGATTTCCGGTGGCAGCTGCCGCTCACCGTCGAAAGGTCCGCCTGGCGCGATACGCAGAAGGAAAAACACGACTGTGATCACGGCAAACAGCGTGATCAGGCTGAAGGTGAGCCGCTTTAAAAGATAGCGTGTCACCGCCCCCAGCTCAGATACCTGACCTGGTGCATGTCCCTTGGATTCTCATACCAGCCTTCGATGTCTGAAGAGACAAGCCGACGCACAGCGGTAGTGTAGAGCGGAACGACAGCGTGGTGGTGCACAACAACCGATTCCGCCGCGTTCAGAAGCTGATTGCGTTTTTCCAGGGAAGCCTCGGACTGTGCCTGATCGATCAGCCTGTCGTACTCGTTCAGGGCGAACCGGCCGTAGTTCACGTTTCCGATGTCCGATTGCAGGAGCGTCAGATAGTGTTCAGCGTTGTTTTCACCGACCCAGCCGGCCCAGGCGACTTCAAAGTTACCCTGGCGCAGATCTGCAAAGTGATTTCTCAGGTCGGCCTGGTGTAGCTGAGTGTTAACACCGATCTGTTTCCACATCCCGGCGATGGCGAGATTGACCTTTTTGCCTTCGAGCCCAGCCACGTGTCGCAGCGTTATGTTGAGGGGCTTGTCAGCACCGTATCCGGCCTCCTGCATCAGGCTACGCGCTCGCTCGATGCGGTCTGGAAACGGTTCACTCGCATGCGCCAGCTCCACCGCGTTGTAGCTGTCGATCAAGGCTGGTGCAAAGCTGAATGCGGGCTTGTTTCCGGATCGTAGAACTTTATCGGTGAGGACCCGCTGGTCGATGGCGCGGGACAGCGCTTCACGGATACGAACATCGTCGAACGGTGGGGCTGAAGTGTTGAAAACGAGATACATCATTGAGAGGAGGTCCGACATGCGCAGCTCATCCGGGTACTGTTCGCGAACATGATCGAGTTCCCCGACGGGGAAACTGCCGATGGCGTGAAGTTCTCCGTTTCGAAAACGGTTGTATCCGCCCTGCTCGTTGACGACCGGGTGGTACTGGACTTCGCTGATCGCAACCTCGGTGTGAAAGTGTGGGTTGGCGCGAAGGTGAACGTGGGCCTGAGGCTGCCAGTCGGCCAGGACGTACGCGCCGTTTGACACCCAGTTTTCGGGTTTGATCCAGAGATCGCCGTGCTCTTCGATGGCGTGTCGCGGCACAGGAAAAGCGGTCGGATAGAGCAGCCGCTCCAGAAGGTAGGGATAGGGTCTGGAGAGTTTCAGGATCAGTGTATGCGGACCATCGCTCGAAACACCGAGTGCGGTCAGGGGTGCTCTACCGGCATTGACGTCAGGCGCGTTGTCCAGCATGTACATGAAATAAGCGAGGCTCGCTGCGGTGGCCGGGTCCTGCAGGCGCCTGAACGCGTAAACAAAGTCGTCGGCTGTCAGTGGCTGTCCGTCCGACCAGCTGAGGTCGTCGCGAAGATGAAACGTCCATGTCAGACCGTCATCACTGGTGCCCCAGGATCTGGCGGCACCGGGCACAAGACGTCCCTGCGCATCGAACGTGGTGAGACCCATGAAGAGGTCATTCAGAAGTGTCTCTTCAAGTCTCAGATTGTAGCGGTGGGGGTCGAGGGTCTCCGGTTCACCCGCATTGCCAATATGAAGGATCCGGCTTTCCGCTGACAGCGCATCTGCCAGAGGCACGAGCGCGACCGTCAGGGCGAAGATGAACTGGGCAATGGCTCGACGGGACATGGATATCGACATTCTGCTGTACAAGAATCGCGCACCATACTAGAAGAGTGCTGAAGTGTGGAATCCGATAAAGGCATGGGGAAACAAGCAGATCCAATCTTCATTGGGGATATAGGGGCGACACATGCCCGCTTTCAGAAGGCAGGTGATGCCGGTCTCGTTGGTGATCCGGCGATACTTAACATGGCTGCTTACGATCAGACGGGTATCCTGATCGATGCAGCGCTGGGTGAAATTGGTGATGCCGCCTGGGAAGGGGTACTGCTTGCTGTTGCGGGGCCGAGAGATACGGCAGGCAACATCACGGTGATCAATACAGGCCTCAAATTCCTCGTTGAGGACCTCGAGCGCAAGTTCAACTGTGATGTGACGCTGGTGAACGATTTCTACGCCCTGGCGCATGGGGTTCCGCACTTCAAGGACCTCGATCAGCTGGGTGGCGGACAGCCGGTTGCAGGCAACAAGGTAGTACTGGGCCCCGGGACCGGGCTGGGTGTTGCTGCGCTTGTACCGATGCCGCAAAACGGCTGGAAGATTGTGGCGTCTGAAGCAGGTCATTCAGATCTCGCGCCGGGGAGCCCGCTCGAGGCGGAACTCTGGGGGATCCTGGCTGCACGTCACGGTGTGGTCTGTTGGGAAACCGTGCTCTCTGGCAGAGGCATTGTGCATCTGTATGAAGCGATGTCAGCGCTCTGGGGCAGCGCCAGCATGCATACGGATCCCGGAACGATTGTTGCGCTTGGCAGCAGTCTCGAAGACCCCGTTTGTCACCAGACGCTTGAAAGCTTCTGCAGCCTGCTGGGTGGCGTGGCCGGTAACCTGGCACTCACGCTGACCGCCACGGGCGGTGTGTACATTGCGGGCGGAATTGTCCCCCGTATGGTCGATTTTGTCCGTTCAAGTCCAATTCGCAGGCGCTTCGATGAACGCGGCGACTTGAGTGATTTCGTTGCGGATATCCCTTTGTACATCATCAGGGACGAGCAACCGGGTCTCGTTGGTGCCCTGCATTGTGCTTTGGAAACCAATGACAGAGACAGGTAGATTTCGCTACCTTTGTAGGAACGGCTTTAGCCGCGATTCTTATCCAGGCGCGGTCCCAACTACCAGCCACAACGGATCAGCCCCTTCAGGTGAGCGGTCGATAAATTCAACCTCCTCAAACCCTGCGTTCTCGAGATAGAACATCACCAGCCTGATGCGGTCCCGGGCAGGCAGACGCTGAAACGCAGCGATTGCCTTGGTAGGGAAACAACGGTGTGACATCGCGATACAAACGCGACCACCCGGGGAAAGGACGCTCGCGATCGATTTCATCACGTCCACTGGTCTGGTCAGGTACTGAATCGACACGGCAATCAGCGCGCGATCGAATGTACCCTCACTGTACGGCAGCGCCGGATTCTCATTCAGATTGTGGACACACCAGTCGTTGAGGCGGGGGTTGGTATTGAGCTCCTCCGCGTTCATGCCGAGACCGCTGACATGACGGTAATCGGTGTCTTCAGGGAGATGGGAGATCCATGAAGACATGAGATCGAGCACCCTGGCGTTCGCCGGTATGAATTCTTCGTAAAAGCGCGTAAGCGCGTCGATGGTCGCCTGATCGATGTGCGCCACCATACGGGGTACCGAATAGAACATTTCGTCCGGAGCGCTGTCTGCACGCTCGAACCAGTGTTCGGGGATACCCGGTTCTTCGGTCATTCACACCCGGTAGAAGCCGTTTAAACCGCGATTCTAGCGGGGTTGAGGCTCCCTACCAATGTGGCCTTCGTGAAATCTTCAAGCGACGATGCCTTGAGAGGCAACCACGTTGCGGTTGCCCAGCTGCTGGCTGAACACGGTGGCAGGTCCGGAGGAAAGGTCCAACGCGGTTCCCGGATGTCGTCTACCGGGAACGTGGTCCCGGATGCTGCAACTATCGAATTGATCTATGCGGTAAGCTCCGGTGATCTCGACGCCGTTCGTACGTTTGTCGCCAGGGGTGTCGATCTCGGCAGTTGCGACTACGACCTGCGTACACCGCTTCACCTGGCTGCGGCTGAAGGCCACAAGGATGTTGTTGGTTACTTCGTCGAGCAGGGGGTCTCTGCCGAGGTGCGTGACCGCTGGGGGGCAACACCTGCGGACGAGGCGATGCGCCATGGATTCCCGGAAATAGCTGAAAGCCTTCACAGCGCATCTGGCGCCCTCACCGTGGTCTGATGGAGAGTGCTGGATGTAGCATGTGGGATCGGGGCCCGTGATCTACGTGCTCAACCGGTAAGCGCAATTTGCTGCGTTCAGGTGAGCGCGTATAGTTCTTTGGGGCTTTGCGGGGAGGGTGAAGCGTGAATTACGCCGATTTCAAAGAAGCGTTCAAAAAGCAGTGGTTGACGTGGCTGATCGGATCGGTCGTCATTGCCGGGCTGCTGTATGTCTTCATCACGTCCTCGGACACCAGTGGTGAGGTGCTTGGGGCTCTGGTGACGCTTGGACTCGCCGTGTTTTTCATCCGGATCATTTTTGTGTTCACGTCACGGCTGGATGAAAATAATCCTGAAGAAACCCACACCGTGCTGATGCGTATGGTGCGCCTTGCGTACTATTTCGGTTTCTTTTTCCTCTTCATCGTTCTCCTGCCGTTGCTCATGATGCTCCCTGGTCTCATGCGGGAGGGTGTCGATGAAGAGCGACAGGCGAACGTTGTCAAAGAGCTCAGCGTTCAGAGAATCAGCAGTGGCCCCTTCTTTGTAACAAAAGCCTGTACGCATGTGGCAGAAGACGAACCGCAAGCCACCGAGTTATCGTGTGAGAAAGGCCATGCACAGTGGGTCTTCAACTTTGGAGGTGTGCCGAGTCTGGAGAGTGTCCGAACTGTAGAGGGGGTGAACCGGCAGGAACACTTTGTTCACCTGTCGGGTGGCCTGGTTCTGCCGGTCTACTTCATCTTTATTGCTGTAGCGGGTGCTGTTGTTGGCATGTTGCGGCGAATTCCGGAAATCCAGCGTCGTGCGTATCAGGGTGTAAATGGAGATGAGGGGGCGGAGGTTGATCCAGAAAACGCACCTATCAGCATCGGGGTCGCAAGGGAACAGCTCATCTTTCAGATTGTGCAGGTGGTCACAGCACCGTTCATTGCGATTCTGGCGTATGTCACCGTCGAGCCGGTAGATCACGTTGCGACCACAGCAATAGCGTTCATCAGCGGGTTTTCAGCAGAACCATTTCTTGCGGTGGTACGCGATATCACCAACCGGATCAGTGGACCGGCCGTTTAATCGCGGCTAAAAAACCTCACTATCTCTGTAGGAGCGGCTTTAGCCGCGATTCTTCACGCGTCTACGCGATTCTTCACGCATCTAACTGGTAACAACACCCGGCAGGTTGGATGTCGATGGCGTAAACGATTCCGCCCTTGGGTCAGCAAACGTTGGCGCCAGCTCCGTCCCGGGATCTCCGGAAATACGGGTGCCGCGAAGCACACGGGCATGCTTGTGATCGTAGGGTCTTGCGCGATGCATAACGCAGCGGTTGTCCCAGACCACCGTATCCCCAACTTTCCAGTTGTGTGTATAGACGCGCGGCGACTGGCACGCATCTTCCATCAGCTGGTCGAGAAGAGCTTCGGATTCAGCTTCCGGCATCCCGACGATGCCGTATGCGTGGCGTCCGGTGTAAATCGATTTGCGACCCGTTTCAGGGTGGGTTTTGATGACCGGCCGTAGCGGTGCCCCTTTGTCGTGCAGGCCGTAGAAATTGTCAGTTGTATGGGTAAAGCCGGCGCGGGACTGGGAGTAGTAGAGCGAGTGGTAGGCTTCGAGCTTTTCCAGTTGCTCCTGGGTATCTGCGTCGAGCTCATCCCACGCTGCGCGCATGTCGGCAAACTCGGTTTCCCCGTGTTCTGGAGGCAGAACAAGAGCGCTCAGCATCGCGACCTTTGAAGCGAGCGGCATATAGGTGCTGTCAGTGTGCCACCCTTCATTACCTTTCAGGATCTGGTAGTGGTATTCCCCCGGCTGTGCGAGAGAACCATCCGGTTTTGTGTTTGCGATGGCGACGTTGGCGCCCTTCTGTTTTGTAGAAAGCTGTTCCGTTTCTCCGAAGCGGCGAGCGAAACGTGCCTGGGCGTCTTCATCCAGGTGCTGCCCCGGAAACACGAGGACCGCGTATTCGAGAAACGTCTCATACAGATCCGACCAGGTTGCGTCGTCCAGCGTGGCCAGATCAATATCGGTAACGACAGCACCCAGGGTTGCATCGATAGGGGTGACAGTGAAGTTCATTGTAGTTTCCGCAGTTCCCGGCAATCGAGAGATTTCATGATACTCCTCACCGGGGTTCAGCGAAAATCAGCGGTCAGGACTATTCTTCAGCGAGAGGTTTGCGGGCCGGATAAGCGCCCCAGATGTCTTCCCTGAAGCCGATCGGGTCTGCGAGGACATGCTGGCGAGCCTTCGCAACTTCCTCGACTGTGAGTTCCGGGTACTTTTCAGGAACGGATGCAAACGAAGTCAGTATCCAGTTGAGAATTGTCGTGAGTTCAGCATCTGTGACCGGCGCTGAAGCCGCGCCGGGAACTCGGGCGATGTAATCCCGCCCGTTCCGGACCTGGATGATCTGCCCGAGATCGGGTCCCAGAGGTGGGACTTCGGGCGGTGCGCCGGTACCGTCCT
>JANQFF010000501.1 GCA_028277965.1 Pseudomonadales bacterium | reverse complement strand
CATGACAAACGAAACGCTTGAGGCGATCACTATTCCTAACGCGACCCTGGCGTGGAAGAAGGCTGGCTTCTTTGACATTTCCAAGAATGGAAAGACAGCGGTCTTCTCTGACCTGAATGCTGCATTGATCTACATCATTGATGTCGATCCCTCGTCGGCTACCTTCCGATCAGTCACGACTATCCCCACGCCGGCTGCTGGTGTGTCTGTGGCCGCGGGCACCAGAGGTAAGCACCTCTTTATACTGTCTGGCAACACGGTCTATCCGGTCGATGTCGATGGCGCAACCGTCGATATGGACGGTGGTTTTTCCGTCAAAGATGGGACCGATTGGATCTACGTCACTTCTCCTCAGTTTGCTGATGCTGATGTGATTGATGAAAGTGAAGACAAAGGCGATGAGATTCAAAACCCAGAGGACATGAATTGACCCACAGCTCGGAGGAAACAGAAGACATCGGCACGCGGGACAATTCGTCTCGCGTGCCGTCTTCCAAATACATGGAATAACAATAACATGACAGATAAGGCAGATCTAATAGATTCCAATTCCGACGCCTCTGTGAACGTGTCCATCGGGGACCGATCGAGCAGCATGCGTGCCCGTCTGTCGCGGTCACTCGATGGCATCCTCCGGACCTTGAGTACACCCCTGGGATGTTTACTGGGGACGCTCCTGGTCACCCTTCTCGGGGGGCTGTTCGTGCATACACGCGTGTACGCCATGACCGGAGGGCTGCTGGCGATGATCCTCGTCGGTCTTTTCTGGCCGTGGTTTAGTGTGTGGTCCACACGGGGGGGGTTGACCTTCGTAGATACACGCGCACGAGAAGGCCAGCCGACCACGCTAAGGATCACCTTGCACAACCGTCCGATTCTAAGTGTGCATGGGCTGCAGGTGGTTTGGCAAAACGCTGAACCTGGCCAGTCAAATGAAATTGAATCCATCGCGACGCTGGCGCGCTTGCCGGGGCGAAAGTCCATCGTGCTGGATCACCCGTTCACGCCGTCTAGACGCGGCGAATACCCCTTAGGGGAGGCCTATGTCACCTGCCGATTACCCTTTGACTTGTGGACGGCACGGCGACGTCTAACCGTTGAACGGAAGCTGTTGGTCTGGCCGGCCACGCATGTGGTTGGCCCCATTCCCGAGGGCGCTGGACGATCCGAACAGGCAGCCCTATCCCTGCGGGATCGCGCGGGCACCCAGGGTGATTTCCTCGGCGTTAGGCCGTATCGGCGCGGCGATTCCCTACGGCGTGTACACTGGGGCCAGACGGCCCGGTATGATCGCCTGATCGTCTGCGAGGTGGAAGCCGCCACCATACCGGCCGTCAGGGTCACGCTCGACGTGAATGTTTCCACCTATCCTGGACCTGAGGGAGACGCTTGCTTCGAGAACGCGGTTCGTGAAGCCGCCAGTTTGTGTGAACAGTGGCTGCTCGATGGCGCCACGGTCGAATTAGTGGCCGGTCCGTTGCTTGTACCGGCCCGCGCCGGTCGACGCCAACTCACCACCATCATGGACGCGCTAGCCAGAGTGAGGCGATCGGTGTGGGTAAAAACGAAGCGCTTCGTTTCAGAGGACATGTTTGAAGTCTTGGTCACGTCCGGTTCGTTTTCGCCGACCGGTATCAAGCGTTCAAAAGGTCGCTGTCTGTGCATCCGAGTAGCCAGTGAGAATGGCGAGATCGACTTTCAAGCGACCGGTCTTCCGCGAGATGGGTTTTCTTCGACGAATCTTAGCCTGTCCGACACTGTCGTCTCACAGGCCGGGAGGTTTTCATGCTGAACCCTGCTGGTTTAGGAGCTAGTCACGGAGCCCGATTGTACGGCCTGCTTTTACTCTTTGCCGTGTTGGGTGTCGATCTTACCGCCATCAGCACCGTGGATGGAACCCCTTTTGCCCTCCTATCGACGAGTCTACACCTGACGCTCGCCGGTATCCTACGCTGGCTCAGCGTGAACCGGCGATCCTCGACGGGCTTTTTTCGCCATGGGTTACAAATCGCGGTTTTCACACACGCCTTAGCACCGCTGTGGCTCCAGACAGGTG
>JANQFF010000223.1 GCA_028277965.1 Pseudomonadales bacterium | reverse complement strand
TAACCTGCCGTGTTTCTCTGAAACGCGTGTGGGCACTCGAACAGGCAGGCGCCGCCTTGCTCGATACTATTTTCTGGGCAGACGAGACCCGCATCCTGGCGGTCCTTCTCAGAGCTACTGCAGGACACGTGCATCGAGACGATCGCAGCAAAGATGGCGTATGTCGTAGACTGTAGAGTGTTCATTCGGCTCTCCAATAGAAAGCTTCAGATGTACTCACCTGAAAGAACGCCATACGGTTCAACGGGATACGTGGCAAACCCTGTATCCCATCCAGATACAGCGCCCTGCTGGGGTTCGTTCTGAATTACGAAATCACAATGGCCGGCACAGTCGGTTCCGCAATCCAGGTACATGTTGCCTTCGACTGTTGCGATGGAATCGCTGACAATAATACCAAGACGCCCCGTCCCGTTGATGATGTTTGAAAGCACCTCAACGTCGGAGCTGCCGTCGCCACCGGCGATATGGATGGCATCAGATATTGGTCCCGTGCCGGGATAGTCTCTGAATAAGACGGAGTTCACGACGTTGTTCTGAATAGCCAGATGTTGGGCGTTGACGAGCTCCATGCTTGAAAAATAGAACTCATTGTTCTTTATAACCGCAACACCGAAATAGCTGTCCTGGGTCCTGAAGGCGGTTGCTGTAAAGAGATTGTTGTTGGTTTCGAAATTACTGTGTTCACAGCCAAGCGTGATTATATGGGATAGCACCATGTTGTTTTCTGATATGCACGCGGACATTGGATTGTGCAAATAGACGTCTGTGTTATAACTTGAATTGCCGTTGTAATACACTCCCGCCGGCGCGTGGCTCAGGGAGCTCTCTTCAAATCTCAACATCCCTGCGTTCAAGAACGTGTTGTCTGTGAGTGTATAGTGGCCAATATCCTCTACTTCCTGAATCGCTACCATGGCGTTTCCGCTAAAATAGCCAGTGACGAAATTCGACAATATCTCCACGCTCTGTAGGTCGTCCGTCGACTCCCCCTTGATTCGCATAGCCTCCAGCTCCTGCGATTTCGCTTCTTTTCCGGATGCAGGTCCGATGAAGACATTCTCTGATATCGACGCGTGTTCCACCCCGGTGACGTACAGGTCCATAGTAACGCCGACTGAGTCATCTCCGGAGTTTTCGAAGAAGAAATTGCTCTCCACTACAGCATCCCGTATCCCATGAATTCTGACGGCACCGTTGCTGTCGTAACAGTTTTCTACTTGATTCCCCGTAAAATCCAGCTGCGTATTGTAAATGCCGGACAAAGATATTGCCGACCCACCGCCGTTTAAAATATCGTCCCAGACTCCATCTCGTAACTCAAATGAGCTCGCGGGAACGGCGTCAGCAAAATGGTTGTCCTCAACATGAAGATCTACACTCTCTTGATACGCCCATAGAGAGGTTGCGCTATCGTACACTCGGTTACGCTGCACATCTAATCTGCCACCCAAGCCGATCGCGATCGGCAACTGCGCCAGCTCATTGCTGTGAACAGACATCCCCGCGCCTGTCACGGTGTTCCATGAAGAAATGCCAACGCCCTCTAGCCTGCGAATGATATTGTTGGCGATATACGTATCTCCATCCACATTGACAATGAAGATGTCCACATGGACGCCCATGAACGCGCCAACAAAATCCTGGTAGACTCCGGGAACCGCACTCATGTGGCAGTCCTCGACAACGTTGCCGACGATCTCGGCAGAGGGGAAATTGAGCTGATCACTATGTGGAATCTTCGTGAACAGCCCTGCGCTGCCGGTGAGATCTCTGACCACGTTGCCGGACATCGTCGTCTGGACAACTAGCGTCGTGCCGAGTCCAGAGAATACCCGTTCAAAGCCATGAACCGAGTTTCCAAGAAAAGTGGCTGATCCCGCCCGCAGGACCGAGACCCCATTGTGATTCATTTCGTCTTCAACAGGACACTCTTCAGCTGCGAGAGCAGGGGGAACGCAATCAACGAGATCTTTCACTTCGTTGCCAGAAATCAACACACTTCCACCCAAGGGAACTTCGGAAGCGTGAGCAACATCTAGATCCACCAGGATGCCCCAGAGCGATGACCCTTCGATTGTACTGTCAGACACCTCAATAGTGTCATAATAGCCGAGAGAGCGTAATCCAGAGAGAGCAGTTGGACCAATACGGACATTCCTCACGATAACCGAGGAACCTTGGGACTCGTTGATAACTCTGATACCGTGGAGATCCGAAGTAATAGCGAGACCATCAATGGTGAGTCGCCCAATATCCTTGGCGTCAATTGCGCCCGAAGCACCACCGCTGACGAGATCGAGTCCCTGCCCAACAACAGCGACAGCGTCTGCACAAGAACCGATGAGATTCACCTCTGTTTGCCCGCTGAGGACAACCTGTTCTTCGTATGTCCCGGGAGCTACGTAAACGGTCATGACGTCGCCGCCGGCGGCGATGGCTTGCATGATGGACGGAAAGGGATCGGAGACTGACCCATCAGGCTGCGCCGAGCTCGAGTTCGAGTCAACGTACAGAGGATTTGGACCATCAAAGGACGTGTCGTAGAGGCCGTCAGGGCAGGGCTTTCGTTCACCGACGGCGGGTAGCTCACAAGAGCTGACATCACCTGAAGCCACTAGCTCCATTCCCTCTGGGCACTCGAGATGGCAACGACCAGTGGTCTCATCACGGTACCAACCGTCCGGGCACGGAAGATAGCAGTACAGGTTGACACCAGTTCCCAAGGCGATCATGCCCTCGGGACAGCCTGGAACGCAGAAACTGCCCTGGGCGACGGGGTCTCCCTCAGAGTTCACAGACCACCCAACACTCGACTCCTCGGCCGAGCAAGCGGCCTGTAGGCACTCGCCGCCCTGCTCCTCAGAGAAACCCGGAAGGCAGTCCATGTGGCAAAAGCCGTCGGACCCTTCGTGCCAACCGGCCTCACAGGGAATGTAGCAGCCGTTGCCGTCTGGATTTTGCCCGTGCGGGCACTCAAACGGCGCGGCATCAGGGCCAGCGTCTACGTTGTCACCACCTGCGTCTGCGCAGCTGACAGAAGCGATGAACGCTACTGTCAGAGTATAAGTGGACCTGCTCACGGCGGACTCCGTTGTTGTTGGTCGAATCAATATAGCAAAACAGGTCAAGAAGCCGTACCATTATTCGCTGTGTGCAAGGGCCTCAGCTGCCCGAAGTCGTCAGTGATTACTTAGGCATGCTGGAGAGCACCGCGTAAAGAGGAGGGAAGGGAAATGCCGTCATCGCGCACTTGGGCTCTTCTTGCGCCGCTGTTCTTGCTTTGTGTTTTCACCGCCTGTGACGGCAATGGCGAGAGTGAAGACACGACTGACGGAGGAAGCGATACTGATACGGACTCCGACAGTGACTCGGACACGGGCTCTGACGGGGATGCGGACGCGGATGCCGATGCGGACGCGGATGAGTGCGACGCACCTATCGGGATATTCGGATGGGGGGCGATCTGCGATCCCAACGAGGTCGCTCCGTGCCCTCCCAATACCTACTGTGTGAATTTCAGTTCCCCTCCCGCTGGCGCCTCCGCTGAATGGGGATTCTGCTCACCGGAATGCTGCAACCTCAACACGCCAGATTCACAGTACTGCACTGACGTGTCCCCGGGCGAAGAGAGCTGCCTGCTGCAGGGAAGTGTGATGAACTGGTGCGCAATCGGTTGCTCGAACGATGGCGAATGTCCGGAGGGCACCGCATGTATCGAGAGTCTTGCTTTTTGTTACCCACCGGCGGCCGCTGGGGACGCCGACGCCGATACTGACGCAGATACAGACACAGATACCGACGTCAACTGAAAGCTTGCACGCCGTTTACTCGGTTGGACGGTCAAGCCGACCAAGATCGTCGCCAGGTAAGATCCTGACCGAGGTCGTGGGGAATTTGGTGAGTACGTGGGTGTGGGGGAGGTTGGGCTAGTCGTTTTGCTTGGCGTGCCACAGGCCTGCCAAGGCGCCCACGGTGCCTGGCCTAGAAACCACGGTTGCCTTGGCGAACCCCACAGGATTCCGCAGGCACTTCTCGAACAGAGCCCCGTCGCTCCATGCCTGGTTCAGGGCTGCTGGCACAGGTTGATAGTTGAGTGGATGGTTGGCTCCGCCCCTGGCCGCCGGCCAGATGTGGTCCATGTGAATGTCGCTGGGGACTTTCTGCCCGGTCCTGGCCTGGATGTAGTCGCGGTACTGCTGAGTTGTCATGGACGTGGCGTCTACGTACGCCTGGATCATCCCGGTGACCACGATCGAAAGGAGCAGCGCCTGCTGGGCCTTCTCGTAGTGCTGTTCGGCGCGCTGGTAGTGCTGCTGCGCCGTCAGGTAGCGTTCATCGGTTTCGTCCCAGAGCTGGGCAGCCAGTTCGAAGCCGTTGGCCGCGTCCCGGTAGGCGGTGGTGGCGGTCTCGGCCAGGCGTCCACCGTCTTCGTAATCGAACATCACCCGCCTAAGCAGGATCTCGTAGGCGCTGAGCAGTGTTTCTGAAGCCGCCAGATCAGCCTCTGCGAGCTCCGAGCACAGCTGCAGCCGCACCTCCTGAAGTCCCTTTTCGGGATCATCCCCCAATCCAGAGCTCCGGCTGGCAGAGACCATCATCTCCCTCTCAGACGGAACCCAGGGCTCGGGAATCTCCTCGCGGCCGCTCTCGGCTGCGGCTAATCCCAGCGCTCCGCCGAACAGAAGGCCCCAACCACCGGTCAGCAGGGCCGCGCCCACCGCTGCGCCTGCCCCGGCCGAGACGGTCTTCTTCTCGGCCATCTGTTCTGACTGCTCGGCCAGCGCTCGCTGGTGCTCGGCCAGGATCAGCTGCCACTGGGCGCGCTCCTCAGAAAGGGCGGCCTCGTACCGCTG
>JANQFF010000448.1 GCA_028277965.1 Pseudomonadales bacterium | reverse complement strand
GTGGCGGGAACGGGAAAACCAGCCACCGAAGTTCGATCTCATCTCAATGCTCATCCACGGAGAAAGCACCAAAGACATCATCAACAAACCCATGGAATTTCTGGGCACTCTGCTTCTGCTCATCATCGGCGGCAACGACACCACCCGAAACTCGATCTCCGGCAGCGTCCTCGCCCTGAATCAGAACCCCGGCGAGTACGACAAACTGCGTGACAATCCGGCGCTCATTCCAAACATGGTATCTGAGGTCATTCGCTGGCAAACGCCCTTGAGTCACATGCGCCGCACCGCAAAACAGGACACCGAACTCGGTGGTAAACACATCAGGAAAGGTGATCGCGTTGTCATGTGGTACGCGTCCGGCAATCGCGACAGCGACGTCATTGACCGGCCAGATGAGTTCATTATCGACCGACCCAATGCGCGACATCATCTTTCGTTCGGTTTCGGTATCCACCGATGTATGGGTAACCGGCTGGCAGAAATGCAGTTGCGCATCGTCTGGGAAGAGATCATGAAACGCTTCCACAAGATTGAAGTTGTCGGTGAACCTGAGCGCGTATTATCGAATTTCGTCCGTGGTTACTCAGATCTTCCGGTCCGGGTCCACCCGCTCTAGAAGCGTGTCCGCAGCACTGAAGATGAAGGACCTCGAAGCGCAGACCGGCGTCAGCCGCGAAGCGATTCACTTCTACCTGCGTGAGGGTTTGTTGCCTGAGCCCACACGACCAAAGAAAAACGTCGCGCTCTACTCAGACGAGCACGTCGTGCGCATCCGCGCAATCAAGCAGCTGCAACAGGACCAGTCCCTGTCACTGGTTGCGATTAAGGACATCCTCGACGACTTTGATTACGATGCCTTTACCTTCGACGATGATCTCAGCACTTTCGAGATGGCTGTTCAGACGCGTGTTAACGGTGAGTTGCCCCAGCGCGACCGGACACTCAAAGAGATTTCGGAGTTGACCGGTCTGTCAGCCGGATTTCTCAACGAAGCATGCAGACTGGGTGTGGTCACACCCAAAGAAACCTCACGCGGCGTGACGCTGGATTTTCGCGATGTCGGCATACTGGAGCTGTGGGGAAAACTGTTGCAGCGGGGCTTTGGAGATAAACCAGGTTACGACGTCGCCTATCTGAAGCGCTTTGCAGACGCCATCAAAGTGATCGCGGAAGCCGAGGTTGAAAACTTCCTGAGTGTTTTTGGCCACCTGCCCACGGACAACGCAGCCGACCTTGCGGCTGAGGGCATCGCCATAACCAACGGTATTATGACAAGAATGCGTACACAAGCCCTGATGCGGGCACTGCACGACCGGGTTGGCGACGGTTAAGAAATCGCGGCTAAAGCCGCTCCTACAGAGTGGTATTC
>JANQFF010000416.1 GCA_028277965.1 Pseudomonadales bacterium | reverse complement strand
GTGCTGGTGGCGATGACCGAGACGTTGGGCGCCATCCCGGACGATTACGAGGGTCGGGACGAGTTGCTCGCGCTGTACCAGGATTTCGCAGCGGCCGTGCTGCACAACCAGGCATCCGACGGCATGGGGCAGTGGGGTGCAGAGACCCGGACGCTGCATGCGGAAGGCAATATTCCACCGGACATGATGACGGGTCTGACGTTGTTTTTGTTATCGAGTCAGCCACGCGATCCGGACAAGCAGAAGATCCCTGGCGGTGGTGGGGGTGTCGCTGGCGGGGTGTGGGTGCGTGAACGTTTCACCATTCACCGGCCGCTGCATACGGACGAGACGTTTACTGTGACAGGGGACTCGCTCGGCCGGCATGTGCATAAAGGTCGCCGTTACGGGACTAACTGCAGCGAAACGCTCAATGCTTCAGGAGAACTGGCGGGCAGCAACCTGACAACCGGACTCCTTGCTTACAAGGTAGAAGAAGGCCTTGCTGATATGCTCGAGGGTGAAGACCCGGATCAGTTGGAACCCGCAGGCCCTGACTGGTCTGTTGCAGGCAACAATCCTCATCTTGATGCTCTGAAAGCACTGTCGATGGGAGATGAGTTCGGTGGTGAGGCGGTTCTGGTTGGGCTGGATCTCATGGAAGCCCGGGATACCAAAAATCCGGACAATCCAATCCACTCAGATCCTGAGCTTGCCAAAAAAGCCGGTCTGTCCAGGCCCATTGCGGGTGGCTCCCACGTGCTGGCATTTCCCCTCGAGGTTCTGATGGCGCAGGTGGGGCGCCATGCACTCCTGCACGGCGCCAGTTTTGATATCCGCTGGAAAGCGCCAGTCTATGCGGATATGACCATCTTCCCTCATGTACGGGTGGTGCAGGCTGACGAACGCCAGGTGGTGTTTGATATTGACGCTATTCTCGAAAACGAAGCGACAGCCATGGTAGGACAGGTGACGGTGCCGCTTGTATGAGTGCAGCGCTGAACGGCATTCGCGTTGTTGAAGTCGCCGACCGGTCGGCGGTCCTGGCCGGGCGTATCCTGGCAGACCTCGGCGCCGAGGTCATTCTCGTTGAACCGCGGCAGGGTTCCCCAGTCCGTCACGATGCGCCGTATCTCGACGATGAAGCAGGCCCCGAGCGAAGTTTTGCACACATCTACTTCAACACGAACAAACGGTCCGTTGTGCTCGATCTGGATGATGAGGGTGACCAGGATCACTTTAGACGGCTGGTTGGGTCGGCGGATGTGTTTCTGGAAACCTGCCCACCGGGATGGCTGGGTGAGCGGGGTCTTGATTACAACCAGCTCAAACGTCTGAACAGGCGCCTGATCCAGTGTTCGGTCACACCGTTTGGACTCACGACACCGTGGCGAAACAGACGCGCGAACGATCTGGTTGCGGGTGCGGCCGGGGGGCTGATCCAGGTGTCGGGCTCTCCGCGCGGGATACCCTGTCAGGGTGGAGCCAACCCGTCTTACACGATGGCCGGCCTGGCAGCGGCGTCTTCCATTCTCATTGCGCTGCACCAACGAGACTTCGGCGCTGAAGACCGGGACGGTGCGGGGTTACACATTGATCTGTCCATGCAGGAGGCCACGGCGCTCGCGGTCATGCAGACCGCATGTCCAAGCCAGTGGACGTGGTACAACAGGATCCCCAGACGACCTGGACTGTCGGCGGCGCTCAAATGCCGCGATGGCAAGTTTGTTGGTTTGCTTGTGAGGCCCGATCGTTTTGATGGTTTCCTGAAATGGGCGGACGAGGTTGGCATCGATCACGGCATGACTCTCGATGACTGGCACTACGCCCGCCTCGACTCGCCAAGGGAAGGCAATCCTGTGGCAGCCACCACGTTGAAGCTGGCGGAAGCGCTGACACGGGATGAATTCGTGGATGGCGCGCTGGACGCCGACATTATCTGTCTCCCGGTACTCGATTTTCCGGATCTCGAGATGGCTGAACAGTATCGTGTGAACGATCAGTTCCTGACGCTCGATCACGATGTGCTCGAGACATCTCTTGGCTACGTGCGTTCGCCTGTCGACGCAATGACGGATGGCGTTGAGTTTCGCCGGGCTCCGGTGCTGGGCGAGGACCAGGGATTGCTGGAGGGACTGACGGAACGTGAGCCCAACGAACATGCGCTACCCCAGGCTTTCCCCGATCAGGCCCTGAGCGGTCTGAGGGTGGTGGATTTCAGCTGGGTCCTCGCTGGTCCCATCGGCACACGAATTCTCGCGAGTTTCGGTGCGGAGGTGATACGCGTTGAGTCGACCACCAAACCTGACTCCATGCGCAGTCAGACCGGACCTGACGGCAAACCCGACCCGGACATGGGAGGTTTGTACAACACGGTCAATGCGGGGAAACAGTCGCTGAGTGTCGATCTCTCGAAGGCAGCGGGTCTCGCGCTCATCAAAGAGCTGATCGCGAGCGCAGACATTGTGGTCAACAACTTCCGCCCCGGTGCCATGGAGCGGATGGGGCTTGGTTACGAGGTTCTGAAGTCGATCAAAGAGGACATCATCCTCCTGAATCTCCCCGGTGCGCACCGCAATGGTCCCTGGTCACAGCGGCCAAGCATGGGCAACATCTTGATGGCAGCTTCCGGCTTCAACATGCTGACCGGTTTCGATGGAGAACGCCCGCGGGGGATTGGTATAGCGTATCCCGATTTCACCTCGCCACATCTGCTTGTTGCGACGATTCTTGCGGCCGTGCGTCAGCGGGCGGATTCAGGAGAAGGGCAGGAGCTTCACCTCACCCAGTTGTCCGGGGTGTTGTCATTGCTTGGCAGCGAATGGATGCAGTTCAAGGCAACGGGTAAACAGCCACCGCGCAACGCCAACCGTAATCCCAACTACTGTCCGCACGGGGTCTATCCCGCGAGAGAAGAGACGGATCCGGCGATGGATGCCTGGATCGCGTTTGCGGTCAGGGGTGATGATGAGTGGGCTCGCCTGTGCGAGGTCATGGGGCAGTCGCAACTCGCGTCAGACCCGCGGTTTGTAAACCACGAGTCACGCCGGGCGAATGAAGACGAACTGGATGAAATCCTCCGGACGTGGACCACGGACCAGGACAAGTGGGATCTGTCGGAGCGATTACAGGATGCAGGCATAGCCGCAGCGCCTGTTGAACACCTGAAGGACATGCTGGAGAAAGACCCACAGCTGCCCGGACACTACCAGACGCTGTTTCAGCCGGTCGCACCGGATGTCGAAATACCGGTAGATCGCGAAGCTGCCCGCTGGGTGGGGGCAACACTCGACCTCGTGCGCGCACCGGGCCTGGGTGAACATAATCAGCATGTGGTCCAGAACCTTCTGGGCAAATCCGATGAAGAATTTGTTCAGCTCATCGCGGACGAAGTCCTGAATTGAAGTCAGGGGAGGGAAATCATGAGTGAAGCACTGACTAACGATAAACGTCTGGATATGACACTGGACGATCGGATGAACGTCGAGGAAGGCTGGCTGTACATGACCGGCATGCAGGCGCTGGTGCGTCTGCCGGTCCAGCAACGTATACGGGACATCGCTCGCGGTTTGAACACTGCCGGATTCATTTCCGGTTACCGGGGCTCACCGCTCGGGCGTTACGACATGGAACTCTGGAATGCACAGGCCACGTTGGATCAATACAACGTGGTCTTTCGTCCCGGCGTGAATGAAGACCTCGCGGCAACTGCGGCGTGGGGTTCTCAGTATGTGGGTACGTTCCCCGGCAACAACGTGGATGGCGTGTTCTCCATCTGGTATGGGAAAGCACCCGGCATGGACCGCTCCATGGATGCCCTGCGTCACGCCAATATGGCCGGGACGTCAGCGCTGGGTGGCAGCCTGTTGCTGGTTGGCGACGATCACGGCGCCAAGTCTTCAACGCTCACCTGTTACTCCGATTTCAATTTTGTATCGGCGGGCATTCCGCTTCTGGCGCCGTCCAACGCCCAGGAAGTGCTCGACTACGGTCTGCATGGGATCGCGCTGTCCCGGCACAGTGGTCTGCTCTGCGGGATGAAACTGGTAACCGATGTGATTGAAGGTGGTGGTTCTCTTTATGTGGGTCCGGATTCGCCTTCGATCGAAGTCCCGGAAGGCAAACCCGGATTGAATATCCAGACTTTCACGCCGTTTGTACAGCAGGAGCATGTGCTTTACGAAGAACGTATTGACGAAGCGCTTGTATACGCGAGAGCAAATCAGCTGAATCGCATTGTCAGAAACACTGATGGTGCGAAACTTGGGATTGTCGCAGCGGGGAAAGCGTACCAGGATCTCTCCCAGGCGCTGCGTGCCCTGGGTGTAGCCGAAGCGGATCTCGGGGCGGTCGGTTTGAGAATTCTCAAGGTAGGGATGGTCTGGCCGCTCGACAATGTAGTGATACAGGACTTTGCCCGCGGGCTCGATACGATTCTCGTCGTCGAAGAAAAAAGACCGCTGCTGGAAGATCAGATCCGTTCCATCCTCTATGGCCAGCCGGATGCGCCGAATGTCGTCGGGAAGTTCTTCGATGGGCAGACCTACGCAACTTCAAGAGGCGACCAGGCTTTTCCCAACAGTGGGGAGATCGACCCCGCGACCATCGTGAGCGTTTTGAGCAAAACAGCACTCCGCGTTGACCCTAACAGCGGCGTTTCGCAGCCCAACTTTCCCGACAAGCCTGCGGGTGGCACACCCGCACCTGTCAGGAGTCCTTCGTTCTGCGCGGGGTGCCCCCATGGCCGCTCCACCCAGGTGATAGAGGGCAGCAGGGCGCTGGCGGGGATCGGTTGTCACGGCATGGCGATGATGCTCGATCCAATGAATACCAACACAATTTCCCACATGGGTGGGGAAGGTGCGATGTGGATTGGTCAGCAGCCGTTTACGGACGAAAAACACGTCTTCACCAACATGGGTGACGGTACGTTTTATCACTCGGGTTTTCTGGCGATCCGTGCGGCAGTGGCCGCCGATCTGCCGATTACCTACAAGCTCCTGGTGAACGGGTTTGTTTCGATGACAGGCGGACAGCCTATTGAGGGTGAACTCTCCGTGGATCAGATCGTGAAGGAGCTTGATGCTGAGGGCGTGAGAAAAATTGCTCTTGTGAGCGACGAGCCGGAGAAGTACGAGGGACACAGTTTTCCGGGAAGTGTCGAGGTACAACATCGCACCCGACTGGAAGCCGTCCAAAAGGACCTTCGTGAGTACAACAACGTTTCGGTACTCATCTACGAGCAGCCCTGTGCAACCGAGAGGCGTCGCCTGCGTAAGCGCGGCAAGTGGCACGATCCCGACAAACGCGTGTTCATCCATCCAACAGTCTGTGAGGGCTGTGGCGACTGTGGCACGGTTTCGAACTGTATGGCCATTGAACCTTTGGAAACGGAATTCGGGCGAAAACGACAGATCAACCAGTCATCCTGTAACAAAGATTTCTCGTGTGTTGAGGGCTTCTGCCCAAGCCTTGTCACCATCGAAGGGGCGCAGCCGAAGAAAAGGGAACCCGAATCCGGAACCGTTGATCTGCCGGAGGTGCCTCATCCGGATCTGCCTGCCATTGACGGGTCTTGGGCAGTACTTGTTGCCGGTATCGGCGGTACCGGGGTGGTCACAATCGGCCAGACGCTCGCTGTTGCTGCCCACGCGGACGGCCTGTACAGCTCGAATCTGGACGTTACGGGTCTCGCCCAGAAATATGGCGCTGTTCTTTCCCACGTTAAGATCGCCAACGATTCAGATCAGCTGAACTCGACGCGGATCGCAACGGGTGAAACGGATGCGCTCATCGGTGCTGACGTCATTGTCGCTGCGGGAGATGAAGTTCTGGCAACACTGGTGCCCGGTAAAAGTGTCGGTGTGGTATCGACCCATCTCACCCCAACGGCAGAGTTTTCACGCAATCCCGACTGGAACATCGACGAGAGTCTTCTGATTCAGCGTCTCGATACAGCCGGAGAAGACCGTATCGTCAAACTCGATAGCATCCTCCTCGCTGAACGGGTGCTGGGTGATGCGGTGTTTGCCAACACGCTCCTGCTGGGTGCCGCCTGGCAGCTGAGCGGGATACCCGTGAGCTTTGATGCCATCATACGGGCGCTTGAACTCAACGGCGTAGAGGTTGAGATGAATCGGCAGGCTTTTGAGCTGGGTCGGTTCGCAGCCCACAATCCAGAGGCGGCGGCAGACCTTATCCAGGGTACCGCGCTTGAGAGTGAGGCAGCGCCTGACCTCGACACACTGATCGAACGGCGTGTTGAATTTCTGACGGAATATCAGAACCGTGAGCTTGCAGATCGTTACAAGGCACTGGTGGATCGTGTACGAGGCCGCGAAGCGGAACTGTCGGAAAGTTCGAGCGTTGCGACGGCGGTTGCGAATTACTACTTCAAGGTTCTGGCCCACAAGGACGAATGGGAAGTTGCGCGCCTCTATGCGGATCCGGCCTTTGCGGAAACGCTGAATGAGACGTTCGACGGCGACCTTAAGCTCACCTTCCACATTGGTGGCTGGCCGTTTGGTCAGAAGATCCCGAACTCATCCAAAATTGTGAAACGTCCCGTTGGGGGCTGGCTCATGTTTGCGTTCAGGATGATGGCGAAACTGCGGGGATTGCGGGGATCGGTGATCGATCCCTTCAGGAACTCGGAAGAAGCCAAAGCAGCCCGTGCACTGACCGCACAGTACGAGGATGACATAGAGAAAATCCTCGGGTGTATGGACGCGGGAAATCTCGAAGCCGCTGTTGGACTTGCCAGCATCCCGGACATGGTCCGGGGTTACGGTCATGTGCGCGCTGAGCACCTCAAACGCGCTGAGGAAGCACGGGCTTTGCGCCTCGGGGAACTCCTGGGGGCGAAAGTCTCAGACGGGCTCATTGCCCGGGCGAGTTGAACGCGGTCCGGTAGCGGCGCTACCGGACCGACAACCCTTACTGCATCTCGATGGCTTTCTTGAAGGCAGGGCGTGCGGCCACGCGCTCCACGTAACCTTTGAGGTTGGTCATCTCATCGGTCACACAACCAAGTCGATTGGCCATGAAACAGGCGTGGCCGAGCATAATGTCGGCACCGGAAAAATCGCCGATGAGATATTCACGGCCTTCGAGCGCCTCATCGACAGGCGCAAGCGCCTTGGTCAGAAGACGCTGAGCCTGACCCAACGCCGTTTCGTCTCTGCGGTCGGGTGGCAGAAGCACGGTTTGAACCACAATCGTGTTCACCGGCGGCATCACCATGCCTTCGCAGTAGTGAAACCACTGCAGGTACTCCGGAAACATCGGATCGTCGACTGCGGGCTTGAGACCGCCGTTCTTGTGACGTTCGAGGACGTACTCAACAATGGCGCCGGATTCGTAGATGCTGACGTCACCATCATCGAGAACCGGTACGCGCCCCAGGGGGTGTCGCGCTCTGTGTTCGTCGGATTTGAGATCACTCGGGTGGAACGCCATCTTGTTGATCTCGTAAGGCAGTTCCAGCTCTTCGAGGAGCCAGACAATCCGTCCGGCCCGGGAGTTGGGTGCAAAGTGCAGTTTCAAGTGTTATCCCCTATTGCTTGTATCCAAAGATCGAGTAGCTTAGTGAAAGGAGGGTAGTCATGCCACAGGATAGCTTTGGTCTGCCGTTGACCACGGTCAGCGAGGAAGCTGCTCGTGCGTTCGACGCTGCGGGTGTGTGTTTATTGTCGGGTACAGGAAACCCGGAGGAAGCGACTCAGCGTGTGCTTGCGCTCGACCCGGACTTTGCGATTGCCCATTCAGCGGACGCCATGGCACGGCTTCTGGGTGGAGATCCTATGAGTGCCCGCGAGGCTGCTGAACGGGGCGTGGCCCTCTCACAGAACGCGACCCGCCGCGAACAACAGCATGCCGCCATCTTTGTGGATGTGGTGACAGGCAAACGGGATCCGGCGCTTGCGAAGATCAAGGAACACATCGCAGAGTTTCCCCTGGATGCGCTTGCGCTCGACCCCGCAGCAGGTGTGTTTGGCCTCATCGGTTTCAGCGGTCGCCAGCAACGTGAAACAGAACAGCTGGCCCTGCTCGAACCGCTTGCAGACCACTACGGCGACCACTGGTGGTTCCAGCATGTATATGGATTTGCGCTCCTCGAATGTGATGCAGCGGATCGGGCCGTACCGATGGTTGAAGCCGCTTTGGCACAGGTGCCGGAAAGCGGCCATGTTGCCCACACCTGGGTGCATGCGCTTTTTGAAGACAACCAGCACGAACGTGCGCGAGAGTGGCTTGAAGACTGGGCGCCGCGTTATCAACCGGACGGGATCATGTACTGCCATCTCTGGTGGCACCTGGCGCTTTTTCATCTGCTCAACAAAAACTTCGATGCCATGTGGCAGATTTTTGACGAGCGCTGTCAGGCGGATATGTCTGCCAGCCCGCCGATCAATCTCTTTACCGACGGCGTGTCGATGCTGTGGCGGGCCGAGATGGCCGGGGCGGAACGGTCAGTCGAACGGATGATGGTTCTGCGCGGAATAGGCGAAGCCAATTTCCCGAGGCCCGGCATCTTTGTCGACGTTCATCGTGCAGCGTGCCTGGCATACCTCGGTGACAGCGCGGCGCTGGACGAGTTTCGAACCCAGTGCCGAACCGCGCTCGAAAAAGGTCGTTTATGGGCCGGGGAAGTGGTTATTCAGCTCGCGGATGGATTTGAAGCGTACGCGAACGGAGACTTTGGCAAAGCTGGAGAGATCCTGACAGCGGCGCTGCCCCAGGTGGTGCGGATTGGCGGCAGCCGGGCCCAGCGAAGGTTAGTGGATGAAACCATTACTGCAGCAAATCGCGGCTAAAGCCGCTCCTACAAAGGTAGCTTAGATCATCGCTGTAGGAGCGGCTTTAGCCGAGATTCGGCTTTCTTCGCTTTGTGCTTGTCGAACCGGATCAGCAGCGGCGGCAGGAACAAGAGGTCAAGGAACAGCGCCACGATAATGATCGGCGTCAGCAGAAGCGCCACGTTCTGGAAGTGGAACGTATTCGATAACACGAGCACGAACGTGCCGACTGCCAGGGACAGTGTGGTGATCGTTATAGCGGATCCGGCTTTGTCGAGAGAGTACTTAACAGCCGCCTCCGGTGTGTTGCCTGAGCGGATGGCGCTGATGTATTTGCTCAAGATGTGCACTGAATCGTCCACCACAAGGCCGATGCTGATCGAGAAAAGCATCAGGATGTAGGGTGACAGCTCACCCATAAAAAGCCCCCAGAACCCAAACACAATGGTTGCGGGGAAGAGATTCGGCATGATGCTCAAGAGCCCGTACCTCACGCTCTTGAGACCAATCAGCATGGTCAGGGTAATGAAGAAGAAGCTGACCGTGAAACCCTGCATGAGTTCGCGGGTGATCGACTGGTCGAGGCGCGCGAAGAGGATACTGTTGTCGCCGTGCAGAACCCGGTAGTCGGGGTTGACGTTCGCTTCGATCCAGGCATCGATTTTATCGTTGAAGGTCAGAAGCTCACCGTTGGAGAGATCAGACGTGCCGATAACCAGGCGGATGGCTGAATAGTCCGAGTTGAAGATTGGTTCCAGGTTGGGCTCGATTTCCTGGATGAGCTGATAGCCGACGAGGTAGTCGATGATCTGCAGCTTGTCTTCAGGGAGAACGTCGTATGCAGGATCGTCGTCGTGCTCGGACTTGTTGAGCGATCGCAGAAGGTCCGTGTAGCTCGTGACAAAACTCGCTTCCGGCTGTTCCTCCAGCCAGACGGAAAACTCGTCCACCTGTTCGAGAAATGCCGGTTCCGTGATGCCGTAATACTCACCACTGTGGATGCTGTAGACGAGACTCTGATCGTTGCCGATCTTCTCTTTGAGCGCTGTCATGACTGCGTGAAAATCAGAGTCTTCGTCGACAAAGCTGAATCGGTCGAAGTCCATCTTGTTCAGCGGCAGCATCGCAAATGTCGCAACGATGATGACGGAGCTGCCCCAGAAGAGGACATTGCCCCGGGTCTCGACCAGCCGGTCGATGGTGGCGATAAATCCACGTACCCCGAGGGGTTGGGGCACCTTGTTGGTCGGCAGCAGCAGAATGATGGCCGGTAGCATGGTCATCGTGGTGATGAATGCCCAGACCACACCAATCGCGATGATGTTCCCGAAGCCGTAGATGCCGGGAGAAGAACTGTAGTTGAGACTCAGGAATCCCATCGCTGTCGTGATGGTCGCCAGCGTGACCGGCTGCACGTTGATCCTTAAGGAATCGCGCATGGCGGCGAACTTGTCCAACCCTCGATGTAACCCTTGAGCGTAGACCGACACGATATGTATCCCGTCAGCGATGGCGACCACCAGCACCACAAGCGGTCCGAGGCTCGATATCTGATTAAACGGGATACCCAACCAACCCCAGGTGCCGACGGTGAGGCCAATCGTTGCAAACGCAATCACGAACAGGCTCAGCGAATAGGCGAGGGAGCGCAGGCAGAACCAGAGGAGCAGGATGGAAAGCCCAATCACCAGTGGGAAGAGCTGATTACGGTCTTCGATCTGGGCGTTGTAGCCGTCCCGCTCGAAAAGAACGCCACCAAGAACATGAATATCGACTTCCGGATGATCTGCGCGCAGCGAATCCCTGAGCGCGATGATGGACTCGGCAATACGCAGGCGCACTTCCTGGGTGTCTTCGCTGGCTTTGTACTTGATCTGGCCGAGCGCCATGTCTCCATCCGGCGAAAGCAGGCTTTTGGTGAGCTCGTCGTCTTTCAGTGCCAGTCTGCGGATCTCCGCCAGATCTTCTTCCCTGACGGTGGAGAGGTGGGGAATCAGGTAGTCCCGGTTGTATCTCTCCGCATCCACCTCGTTCAGGCGCCGGTTCATCAGCGATCCGACCGACACGGCAGATTCAATTTCCGTGTAGCGCTGGCTGAGCGCATCCATCGCCTCGAGCGCTTTGAAATTGAAGACGTCGGGCTCCGACTGGAACGTAAACAGCACTCCCGTGCTTGGTGGAAAGTCCCTGCGCGTTTCTTCGACTTCCTCCCTGTAGGGGTCACCTTCGGACAGGATGGAGTCGTAGGTGGCATTTGTGCTGACGTGGCCAATGCCCCATGTCACGCCGACACCCGTGACGAGGGTCACAAGCAGCAGGAGGTAGCGTTTGTTGACGAGGAAGTCGATCAGGTACTGCATCGCAAATTCGTTCTTCCGGCCCTCTTTTCGGAGGGATGAAAATAGTGAAGATAGCCAAATTTTGCTAGATTCTACCCGTTTTCCAGGACTTGGATTGTGGTTCGATGACTCGATTTCGTAGTGTGTTCTGGCTGAGCGCCTTTCTGTGCGCCTCTGCTTCCGCCCAGACTGTGGGTGACTTTGCCCTTCTCGACCACGAGGGGACCTTCCATCAGTTGAGTTACTACGGTGACCAACAGGCCGTGGTGATCGTGGCCCATGCCAATGGTGATGCTGTGGCGGCTGAGCTTGCCGGTGTGCGTGCTGCCAGCGATGCAGACGACGTGGTCTGGTTCATGTTGAATGCCATGCCTGAGGAAACCCGGCAGACCGTAGCTCACGCGGCCGAGAACGATCTGCCGATTCTCGTCGATGAAACGCAGCTGGTGGCCAGGGACCTCGGTCTTTCCCAGGTTGGCGAAGCGATCGTGATCAACCCGGCGGATCGTGAAGTGATGTATCGGGGCAATATCGAAGGGATCATTGCCGCGCTGGAGGGATCAGATCCAGGTGTCACTACGGTTGCAGGCACGGAAATTCCTTACCTGAGTGAACCTGCCGCGTCTTACGTGAACGACATTGTGCCGATACTCCAGGACAACTGTGTGTCCTGTCATCATGACGGCGCAATTGCACCCTGGTCGATGTCGAGCCACGCCATGGTTCAGGGTTGGTCCACGATGATGAAAGAAGTAGTTATGAACCGACGTATGCCGCCAGGTCAGATCGACACTCACGTGGGACGCCCGATACAGAACGTGGCGGGTCTGACTGTCGATGAGCAGCAGAAGCTCATCAGCTGGATCGATGCAGGTGCCCCGCGCGATGGGGAAACCGATCCTTTGACGAAACTCAAGTTCGCGAATCCCAAGTTCACTTATGGTGAGCCGGACCTGATTGTCGACGTTCCACCCCAGACCATACCTGCGACGGGTGTCATCGATTACCGCTACATACCGGTGGAACTCAATCTGGATCGCGACGTCTGGGTAGAAGCGATGGAGTTTGTACCGGGGGATCGTGCAGTTCTGCACCACGTGATTGCGTATCTTTCGAGCCCGGCTGACAAAACGCTGCGTGGCAGACAGACGGGTGCCGACCGGGGAGAGAGCATCGCCGGATTTGCGCCCGGTCGTGGTGCTGACATCTTCCGGGACAACAGTGGTCGCCTGATTCGCAAGGGATCCAACCTGCTCCTGCAGATGCATTACACAACGAGTGGCAAAGAGACGGTGGATGCCACCCAGGTTGGGATATATCTGCACGACAAACCGCCGCAGCACGTCATGTCTGGCGGTGTTGCGGGCCAGCGGCGTTTCCTGGTTCCACCCTTTGAGAAAGAGTACAAAATTGAAGGTGAGCAGCTCATCGAACGCGAAGCCTACCTCTACAGCATGACACCGCACATGCATTACCGGGGTAAATATATGAGCTACGTGGCTGAATATCCGAACGGCGAATCGGAAATTCTCCTGTCGGTACCGAAGTACGATTTCAACTGGCAGTTTGCGTATGAACTGGAAGAACCGGCGTTCCTGCCTGCAGGGACGCGCCTGGTAGCGCGTGGCGCGATGGACAACTCCGACCGTAACCCCGCAAACCCGAACCCCGAACTGCCGGTGCATTTCGGTCTGCAGACCAAACATGAGATGTTCTTCGGCTTCACCACGCTGAGATACGTGGGCGATTCACCCGCTAACATTGCGAGCAGTGAATCAGGCGAACCCGGGGTAGCAGGCGGACAGTAACAGTGGGCATCGTCATCGAACCTGTTGCAGGCAAAACCTTTGGTGCGGTTGTTACCGGAGTCAAGCTCGCGACATTGACCGACGATGAGTTTGCAGTCATTCACGACGCTTTTCTGGAATACGGGTTTCTCGTTTTTCCAGGGCAGTTCCTGACGGATCAGGAAAACATCGATTTTGGGGAGCGGTTCGGGAAGTTGGAGTTTGGGGCTGCGCCCATGGCCAACCAGGAGAAAAACGAAGACGGCACGTATGGCGAGATCATTCCGCTGAACAAGCAGCGCATGCGCACGAATGTCGGAAACGAAGCCTGGCACACGGATTCGACGTATTGGCCGGTAAGTTCCAAGTGCGCGATGCTCTCAGCCGTGACTGTCCCCGATGAGGGTGGTGAGACGGAGCTTGCGGACATGCGGGCCGGATATGCAGCGCTTGATGAAGAAACGAAAGCCCGCGTTGAGCCTCTGAGCGCGTACCACTCCACGCAATACTCCCAGGCGAATGACGTCGGCGATTTCCCGGATATGCGGCCGGATACGATCTACCATGGTGAAGCGTATTTGCGTCCGCTTGTGAAAACCCATCCTGAAACCGGCGTGAAAAACCTCTTTGTGGGACGTCACGCGTTCGGTATTCCGGGTTTAAGCCGGGAGGAGAGCCGTGATCTGCTGAAGTCCCTGGTCGAGTTTGTCGTGTCGGATCCGGCGCGGGTGTACACACACCACTGGCAGGTTGGGGATACGCTCATATGGGATAACCGTGCGCTGTTACACCGCGCGCGTCCCTACGACTACACCAAAGCCCGTGTCCTGATCGGGACGCGTGTGGCCGGAGAGGAGTCCGAGCTCTCCTACTATCCGGACGATCCGGCGGCGGAGGACGGTCGCCAGGCACTTGCCGCGGAACTCGAAGCGTTACGCGCGGAAACATCGGACCGGATGTTCGGGGCAACCACCGCTTCGGAAGCATTCCAGATTTAACTTTGTTCACTTTGTAGGAGCGGCTTCAGCCGCGATTGATCATGTCTGACCAACCACCACAGCCGTTCTTCGAAACCGATACCTCCAACGCCGAAATCCGCGGTCGCTGGCGCATCCCGGAAGACGCCAATCCGATGGATGTGCCGCTGGACAAAATCGACCCGGGCAACGGTAACTGGTTCGAGCAGAACAAGGAGCTGGAGGTATTCAGGCGACTCCGTGCAGAAGCACCGGTGCATTTCACGGAAGACAGTCAGTTTGGGCCGTACTGGTCGGTGTGTCTTTTCGACGACGTGAAATATGTCGATACGCACCAGCAGCTTTTCTCATCGGACATCATGAATGGCGGAATTCGTCTCGGTGGCCGGCCCATGGCAGAGCCCCCGGACGCCATGTTTCACCTGCCGATGTTCATCATGCAGGACCAGCCGGTTCACGATGACCAGCGTAAGGTAGTAGCGCCAATGTTCACGCCGACGCGCCTTGCCGTGCTTGGGGAGCTGATCCGGGAACGCGCGAGTACCATCCTCGACAATCTCCCAGTGGGTGAGGAGTTCAACTGGGTGCGGGAAGTCTCCGTGGAACTCACGGGTCAGATGCTGGCGACCCTTTTCGACGTCCCCCAGGAGGACAGGCATCTCCTGATTCACTGGTCGGATACCGTGGAACGGATTGGCGACCCCGACTATTTCGAAACACCTGCTGACGGTTTTAACGAGATCTGGAAGTGTTTCGAGTACTTCAACAATGTCTGGCAGGAGCGCCTGAAGAATCCCGGTGAGGATCTGATATCTTTCCTCACCCAGGGTGAATCGACTCGTAACATGCCGCCCAACGAGTTCCTCGGCAACGTTTTACTGTTGATTGTCGGTGGGAACGACACCACGCGTAATTCCATCAGCGCGGGTGTTCAGGCGTTGAACATGTTTCCGGACCAGTACGACAAACTGCGTTCCAATCCGGAACTCATCCCGAACATGGTGCCGGAGATCATCCGCTGGCAGTCGCCGGTTGCGCACATGTGCCGTACGGCGATGGAAGATACGGAAATTGGCGGTCAGAAGATCAGCAAGTGGGACAAGGTTGCCATCTGGTATTTGTCAGGTAACCGGGACGAAAGCAAATTCCAGGATGCGGACAGCCTGATCATCGACCGGCCCCGCGTGCGCGAACACCTGTCGTTTGGCTACGGTATTCACCGATGTCTCGGTAACCGGCTGGCCGAGATGCAGCTCAGGATCCTCTGGGAAGAGATCCTCGAGCGTTTCGAACACGTTGAGGTTGTAGGCGAGGCGAGCTATCTCAACTCGAGCTTCATCCGTGGGATCACGGAACTACCGGTAAAAGTCCATCGCGGCTGAAGCCGCTCCTACAGAAAGGTCTCCCTATCTCTGTAGGAGAACGACGCGCATGCGTCGTACTTTAGCCGCGATTGTCTAATCGCTGACGGCGTTCGCTAACGCCGTATACAGAGCTCCCTGCAGCTCCCAGTCTTCGCCCTTGCTGGCGTCTTCCCGGGCACTGTGGATGGCGATCACCACATTCTTGGCTTTGTTGATGTAGATACCCTGACCGAAGATACCGGTCGCCTGATAGGTGTCGTCCGGGTTGAGCCACCAGAAGTATCCGTAACCATCGAATGCTTTGGACGGTGCCGTGGATTCGTCCATCCAGCCGGGAGTAAAGGGTGATGACCCGTCGGGTAGAACACCGCCGGACATCGCAAAAAGACCAATGCGGCCATAGTCGCGCAGCGTTGCGTTGATGCAGCAGCCTCCAAATTCACCGCCGCCCGGCTCGGTCAGCTGCCAGTAGGCGTCCGCTTCCATGCCTGCCGGCTTCCAGATCTTGTCGGAGAGGTAAGTGGCAAGATTGTTGCCAATTGCTGAGCGGAGCAGGGTGCCCGCCAGGTTCGTTTCCGCCGTGTTGTAGTTGAACTTGTCCCCGGGTTTGGTCTCACGCGGTTTGTTCCGCAGGAACTCATACAGTTCGATGGTCTCCCATGACGCCGTCGCCACGTCGGAATTGGGATCGGCATAGTCCTCGTTCCATTCGACGCCGGACGACATCTGGAGAATGTTGCGTATGGACGATTCGTCGTAGGAAGAGTTCTTCAGGTGCGGGAGGTAGTCGGTGACAGGCGCATCGAGGTCTTTGATGTACCCGTCTTTCACCGCGGCGCCGTAGAGCATGGCGACAACCGATTTAGCGACAGAGAAAGAAACCCAGAGGCTGTCCTCGTCGTTACCGAGGCCATAACGCTCGTAAACGATCTCTCCGTCTTTTATGACAAGCAGCCCTGCGACTTTTTGTTGCTCGAAGTACTCATCGACCGTCATCGAGTTTGGAAGGGTGACGCCGTTGAGATCCCGCGTCGATCTGGGTAGATCAGATGCCTCGCCGGATGCTTCGATCAGTCGTGCCGGGGTGAGGTTCACCATATTCCGGAACCCCGCAATTTTCTGTTCGCCCTTCCAGAAGAGGGTTGCCGGATTATCAGGCAGATTGGCGCGGTCTTCCGGGGTGGGTTCGGGTAGACGTGCACCAGCGGAAATTGTGAGACAACATGTAATCAGCAGGCTAATGAGTCGAAGCATGGACCTGTCCCTTCGGTGTGTTTGTCTCGATTGTCTGACATCGGGGAACGAAGCGCCAGATAGTGCTCTTTTCTTTGTCGGTCTTTTTTCTGACAATACGCATTCAGAACAAGAAGTTAGAGGGGAGTACTCAAACGATGCCTGATTTGAAGCCAGGTTTGCGCCTGAAAAGCGCTGTGTGCAACGGAGAAGCGATGGTTGTCAAAGCCGTCGACGTGACACTCACCTGCGGTGGTGTCCCGATGCTGGCGGTCGACGAAGATGCACCGGCTGACGCAGCAGCGGATCCGGAGCACATGTACGAATGCCTGATCGGCAAACGTTACGTAAACGAAGACGAATCGCTCGAGGTCCTCTGTGTCAAAGCGGGTGAAGGCTCGTTCGGCTACGACGGTCAGATGCTGATGGGTAAAGAGACTAAAAGACTGCCGTCCTCCGACTAAAAGAAAAATCGCGGCTAAATGCCGCTGCCGGAATAGGCCTTTGTGGCCTATTCCTTACCGAGTTTTTCGCAAGCGAAAAACTCGCAAAGGCGCGAAGCGACTTACTTTAGCCCGCGATTCTTACTCCAGAGCGCCGGATACGAGTAGTTCACCCACCCGGTCGTCGTCATATCCCAGCACATCGTTTAACACCCACATCATGTCGCGGTTGAATGTGGGTGCGCTGCTGTCCACAACCGGAGAGGACCGGGACATATTGATCCGGGACGCCTCGATGGTGGTGGTATAACCCTCCTGGTGGGGAAGCTCAACGAAGTGGTTGAGGTGCTGCAATTGGGGGTCCACGGTGAGCTCGTCACTGTTTTGCACGAACGAGGCAGGCACACCAGCCGCCTGTAGCGTTTTTTCCACGTCATACCCGTCTTTGTCCTCGGTGAACGCTGCAATGGTCTCATCGAGCGCGTCCTGTTGAGCCAGCCGCTCTTTAACATCTCCCATGGTCTCTGGGTCCAGGCCGTCCACGATACCGGCCAGGGCCCGCCACTGTTCGTCCGTCTCACAGGCGATGGCAATATGTCTGTCTTCGCCACGAACGGGGTAAGCACCGTGCGGCGCGAAGTTGAGGTCCCGGTTGCCCAGGCGTGACTGCACGTGTCCGTTGGCGGTGAAATCGAGGATGGCGGGTGTCAGAAAGTGCATGGCGGATTCCGCCTGGGCGAGGTCGATGTGCTGGCCTTCACCGGTCTGGCGGCGGTGCTCGAGTGCGGCGAGCACGGCGATCGCGTTGTATCGCGGCGCGATGTAGTCGGTATACGCCCCAAAAGGGCCTGCGGGTTCCCGGTCCGGCCAGCCGGTAATGGCGTAAAACCCAGCGATAGCGGCAGCCAGGTTGCCGTATCCCGCAAACATCGAGAGTGGTCCAGTCTGCCCCATGAGACACGTGCTCAGCATGATGATCTGTGGATTGACCGCTTTCAGGTTCTCATAGTCGAGACCAAACCCTTTCATCCCGCGCGGCGAGAAGGACTCGGTCACCACGTCTGCCCAGCGGACGAGATCCAGGGCGACGGCTTTACCTTCATCGGTATTGAGGTTCAGCGTCAGCATCCGTTTCCCGGCGTTGGTCGAATGAAAGATAGCGGACTTTTCCGGTAACTCATCACCGTCGATGAATGGGCGAATCGTACGGCAGACATCGAGTTTGCCCGATGATTCAACCCGGATCACGGTGGCGCCGTAGTCGGCAAGCATGCGGGTGGCGCCGGGACCCGCCAGCGCCCACATGAAATCGAGTACTTTGACACCGGCCAACGGGGCGTCCGTGGTGGACCCGTCGCCTGCCGTTTCGACTTTCGACAGCGCGGCGGAGAGAATCTCTTCTGTATGTTCACCAACCGTTGGCGGACGGGAGCGAATTTCCATGGGAGACTGGCTGAACTTCGCAAACGGCCCGGGGAATGGCACCTCAGCAGCCGCACCGTCCCCGGAAGGTTTTACGAAGTAGCCCCGATCAGCAAACTGGGGACTCGATACCACATCTTCGATGGTTGTCATCGGGGCCAGAAGCAGGCGTCTTTCCATGGCAGCTTCCAGGAGTTCAGCCTTGGTTTTGGACGCGGTACACGCGGCCACACATTGTTTGACCCGCTCGAACTCTTCTATGGGTTCCTCTCCGGTCGCGAGCAGCATGCCGTACTCGATCCAGTCCTTGTCGCGGGTCGGTTCATCACAGAAACCCTCGTCGTAGACGTATTCCATCAGCCGTCGGGTTGCAGGCCCTACAGTCGCTCCGAAGATATGTGTAATTGAGACATGCCCATCTTTTGCGGGATAAGTCAGCTGGATACGGATGCCACCCGCGAGTATCCCACCGGCAATACGCTGCGCGGTGGATTCGTTGACGCTGGTCGAGAGGATGTAACCCTGGGTGGCGAGTGTCAGGGCTTGTTGGGCGCTGATGACAACCTGTTGGCCGAGACCTGACCGGTTACGCTCGTGCAAAGCTATCATCGCTCCGGCAGCGGCTTCCGATGCGCAGTGATTCCAGGCCTGCGGCACCGATACACGAACCGGTGCCCGGTCGTCATCTCCGGTCATGGCCATGGGTCCCGCGCTTGCGACCAGCGTCAGGTCGGAAGCAACCCAGTTTGCTTTGGGGCCGGTTGCACCAAACGGTGTCAGGGACACGTGGATGAGGCTTGGATTGATCGCGGCCAGATCGGCATAGCCAATCCCGCGTGTTTCGAGACTTCCGACGGGCTCGGCTTCGATCAGGAAGTCGGACGCTGCAACGAGTTCCAGGAACTTGTCTCGATCCGCGTCGATGTCGAGTTCGACACTTTTTTTACCGCGCGCGTAGCTCCACCAGTAGAGGGAGCTTTCGGGATCTTCAGTGTCGTTGAGAAATGGTCCGAGTTGCCTGCCGGGCGCACCGCCCGGTGGCTCAATCTGAATGACCTCAGCTCCGAGGTCTCCCAGGATCTGTCCGCAGAGACCGCCATATGTGTGGGTCAGGTCCAATACGCGGTAAGGTTGCAGCAGCACGAGAATCTCCCCAGCCTCAAGCTTTGCCAGATCATAGCCCAAGGTCGACCGACGGGCAGCTTGCAACTGGCGTGGACCTTTCATAGGGTGAAGCGGTTAAGGGGGGGCTGTGGAAGACGATCCAGTTGACGTACTGATTATTGGCGCGGGGGCGTCGGGTGCCGCGGTTGCGTGGAGCCTGGCTGAAACACGGATGCGGATTGTCTGTTTCGAGCAGGGTGACTGGATGAACCCGTCTGAATACCCCTCGAACCAGAGCAACTGGGAGAGTCAGTCTTACGGCCCGTACGCCATTAATCCCAACACCCGTGGTCGGGATACGGACTATCCCATCAACAATGAAGACTCTGCAGTTGATGTTGTTAACTTCAACGGTGTGGGTGGCGGCACAATCATGTACGCGGCGCATTTCCCGCGGCTGCATCCGTCCGACTTTCGGGTGAAGTCGCTGGACGGGGTTGCGGACGACTGGCCGATTTCCTACGACGACCTTGAGCCCTATTTTGTTCAGAACGACCGCATGATGGGTGTGTCCGGACTTGCCGGGGATCCCATGTACCCGCCGAAACAACCGCCGCTGCCGCCGATACCGCTTGGGCTCGTGGGGGAGACAGTTGCCCGCGGTTACGACAAGCTGGGCTGGCACTGGTGGCCTTCTGACAGCGCGATTCTGTCGCGTCCTTATGAAGGGCGCGATGAGTGCAAGAACCTGAGCCCCTGTATGACGGGGTGTGCCCAGGGAGCCAAAGCGAGCACCGATATCACCTACTGGCCGGAAGCCATCCGGGCCGGCGTGGAGCTCAGAACCCGTCACCGCGTTCGTGAGATCACCGTCAACGATGATGGTATGGCGGATGGCGTCATCTACTACGACGAGGAAGGAACGGAGAGGTTTCAGAAAGCCGAGGTGGTGATCCTTGCCAGTAACGGTGTTGGGACACCCCGGATACTGCTGAACTCCAAATCCTCACAGTTTCCGGATGGCCTGGCCAACTCCAGCGGGCTTGTTGGGAAAAACCTGATGTTTCATCCCATTGGCTTTGTACAAGGGGTTTTCGAGGAACGTCTCGACAGTCATAAAGGTCCGGCGGGGTGCTGCATCCTGAGTAAAGAGTTCTACGAGACTGACGAATCCCGTGGTTTCGTGCGTGGTTACAACATGCAGATCACCCGTGGCAGCGGTCCGCTGACGACCGCCGCGGCGGGTTACCGGGCAGGGCTGATTCCCTGGGGTCGGGGGCACCACGAGGCTTTCCGCAAACGGTTCGATCATGTGGCGGGTATCGGGGTTTTGTGCGAAGACCTCCCGGAAGAGCACAACTGTGTCACCCTGGATCCGGAGCTCGTGGATTCGGATGGCATACCCGCACCGAAGATCTCCTACACGTTAAGCGAGAACAGCATCCGCATGCTGAACCATGGTCTCGACCGCGCTGAAGAAGTGATGGAAGCAGCGGGAGCGGTTGAAATAACGCGCTCCGGGCAGCTGCGCGAATCGGGCTGGCATCTCCTTGGGACGGCGCGGATGGGGGATGACCCGGAGACTTCCGTGGTCAATTCATGGGGCCGGTCGCATGACGTCAAAAACCTTTTCATTGTGGATGGCAGTGTTTTTGTCACATCGGGTGGTGTGAACCCAACAAGCACTATTCAGGCCATTGCGCTGCATGTGGCGGACACAATGAAAAAGAACCTGGCTAACCTGTTTGATTGACCCTGATAAAAAATGACTGACGATCTCATAACCACCGATCACCCTTTAAATGCTGACCAGCAGGCTGTATTGACGGCGCTGCTCGATACGCTGATCCCGCCGAGTGACGACGGGCTCATGCCGGGAGCGGGTAGCCTGGACCTGGTCCGCCATCTGCGCGAGGGTGGGGACAACAATGAAGAAATGCTGGTCGGCCTGGTCGATCAGTTTGATGCGGCGTTTTCAACTTTCGATGCTGATGCGCGTGAAAGTGCAGTTCAGGCTTTCAGCACCTCCCAGCCTGAGCTTTTCGAGTGGCTGCTCATGAACACGTACATGATGTATTACAAAACCGACCAGGTGCTTGAAGGTATCGGGATGTCCGCCGGCCCACCGTTCCCGCGGGGCAACACCATCATTGATGGCGATATTTCATCGCTGGACCGGGTGGTTGAGCGGGGGAAAAGCTACCGACCGGCCTGACTCAGGAGATACCGAACATGGCGTACTTCAAGACGTCCGATGGCGCCCGGATTCACTACCGGCTGGAGGGCAAACGCTCAAGTCGTGAACCCGTGCTCGTGTTTATCCACGGATGGTGTTCAAATCTCGAACACTGGCAGGCCCAGGTGGATCATTTCCGCGGGAGCCACAGGATCCTGAGGGTGGATCGCCGGGGCATGGGCAAGTCAACGACAACCGGGCAGGGCCACAACGGCAAACAACATGCTGAAGACATCGCGGCGTTGTTGAGAAGCCTGAAGATTCGCCGCGCAGTGGCGATCGGCCACGCGGGGGGTGGACCTTCAACACTCGAACTGACCCGCCGGTACCCGCGCGTCATCAAAGCCGCGGTTATGGTGGATTCAGGCATGTATCCGCGGGCAACACTCAACCCACCTGCGGGTTTCGGAGAAATCCTGCGGCCCATGCTGGATGCGCTGGCCGCTGAGGGGAACCGTGCCCTCAAGGTCATGTATCGTGGTTTCTTTGCGCCCCAGGCGGACAAAGCGATGGTTAAAGGGGCCATAATTGATGCGCTGCAGACCCCGCTGCCGGTGGTGGTCGCTGAACTCGAGAGCCTTGCGTGTAATACCCAGGCCATGGCGAGGCAGATCAAACAGCCGGTGCTGTGGCTGACAGCCGCGGCCGTGGATCAGGCCTACATCGGGGCTCAACTCAAAAACGTTCAGTTCGGACAGGTTGTGGGCTCCGGACACTTCCCCCAGATGGAAGTGCCCGATCAGACCAATGCGATGATCGCAACCTTCCTGGATCAGCTTTGATACAGCTGGCGATTCTTCCGTTTGTCCTCGAGGTTGCAAAACTAGTAACAATAGGGTCTGACCCCAATGTTACTGGTTTTTCGAATCCACTCGACTTCAATGCGGACAATCTCAAGCGGGGCAGGGCGTTCTACCAGCGGCACTGTGTGACCTGTCATGGCGCGGATGGCCGGGGTGACACCGAAATGAGGGAGTTCCTGAAAACCGCACCCGCTGATCTCACCAATGGTGAATGGGTTTATGGCGGTGGCGACGAAGCGCTTTTCACAATCATCAAAACCGGAAACCCGGAGCGGGATATGCCTGGTTTTTCGGAACAACTGGCGGATGAACGGATCTGGCAGGTTGTTCACTACCTTCGCTACCTGGGAGGGGCAAGACCGTGACGGACGAACAGACGATAGGTGAAGAGGGACTCGACCGGCGCAACTTCATTAAACGCGCGGTTGTGGGTGCGGGTACTGCGGCAGCTGCGGGTTTGAGTGGGGCCGCAAGTGCGACGAGTGGCGTACCCGAGCTTCCCATCACGCGGACAGAAGCACACCGGATATTCAAAGATGCCCCGATTGAGGAGTTCAGCTTTCCGGCTCAGGGAGCGGATCTCTTTGCTAAAGCCTGTAAAGAGGAAGGGCTCGCAGCGCTTTTCTGTTGCCCCGGGAACTACTCGATTGTGTCGGCCATGGCGAACGCGGGAATACCCACTTATGGCGGGCGGACTGAGGGACCCATGTGCTCAGCTGCTGACGGGTTTATCCGTGTAACCGGCGAGGTTGCTGCCGCATCGGGGACGGAAGGCCCGGGATTTACAAACATGATCTGTGCGATTGCCGCAGCCAACTCAGCACGGTCTCCACTTCTGGTTCTTGCCAGCAACATGTCGCTCGGCGGGGACGACACGGAGCGTGGGATTCAGCGCGGTTATCAGCAGCCGACCACGGAGGGCATCAAGAAGTACGGCAAACGTATCGTCGATAAGAAACGGGTATTCGAATACGCAGGCTACGCATTCCGGGCGCTGAAGACCGGCGTACCTGGCCCGGTGCATCTCGACTTTGTCGAGGAGTCAGCCGGTCGGGCGTCGACCGTTGAGAGTGAACTCGACCTCGAGAACTACTGGAGCAAAGAACAGTACCGGACGGAATCTGCCCCGCATCCGGACCCCAAAGACATCGATCGGCTGATCGATCTTCTCAGGAAAGCCAAACGCCCGATGATTGTTGCCAATATGGGAGTGTTCTACAGCAAAGGCTGGGACGCCCTGAAACAGGTTGCCGAACGGGGGAACATACCGGTGTGTGAGGCCGGCCCGACCCGGGGTCACTTCGGCGACGACCACCCGCTCTCGGCAAGTACCGCGCCCAATGCCATCGGCAGCGTGGATCTGGCAATTCTCGTGGGCCAGTACTGCATGCCTGCGGTTGGCGAGTATCCCTTCGACATCGATTGCAAGTACGTACGGATCGATCCTGAAGGTGGAGACATTGGCCGCAATCTGCCAATCGATCTTGGCATTGTGGCGAATGAACGTGCTGCGCTCGAGGTGCTGGCGGACAAGATGCCGCGTATGCGGTTTGATTCCTGGGTCGCCGAGGTGGCCGCAGCACGCGAAGCTTTTGAGGCGGAGAACGAAGCACATTATCGAAAGGGTTTGTCCTATACCGATGCCGTGCACCCGGCGGTGATTGCAACGGAGCTCAACCGATTTCTCTACCACGGCGATATACCTGCGGATCAGGTCACCGTGGTGTCAGGCGGTTTTGGAATTGGCAGGTACACGCGCAGGCGTCTACGGGCGCATCGCCCAGGACAGATCTGCAACGGGGCGTTCCAGTACGGATCCATCGGTCCGGACGTGGGATACGCGTTTGGGGCCGGAGTCGCGTGTGATCTGGGTGTTGGACCGCAAGCCGCCTACCAGGGGACACCCATTCTGGCTGTCACGGGGGACGCCGGGTTTGGTTATTCAGGGTTTGAAATCGAAACGCTAGCCAAGTACCGGATTCCCGCGGTTGTTGTGGTGTACAACAATCACGCCTGGGGTACGTGGAGCGGTTATGCAAGTCAGCCCCGCGTTGCTCATGTTCATCAGTTCCAGGAGAACGTCCAGTACCACAAGATTTCCGAAGCCCTGGGTGGCCACGGTGAGCTGGTCCAGACTGCTGACGAGCTTGCACCAGCCCTGGATCGTGCCTGGCAGGTTGCAGTCAACGAGCGTTTGCCGACAGTGATCAACTGCCATGCCAGGAAAGAATTCTGGCTGGGTGGATCCCAGTGGGGACCGGGGATGCTCGGCAAAGTGGAACCGGGCTGCATGTCGTACAACCACTGATGCGTTTACTGTTCACAATCTCGGTTGCGCTGCTGGCGGGTTGCACATCCACACAATATGCAAGTCGGTACGCGGAGTGGGCGAGTTACGCGGGTAGCCCCGATTCGGCTCAGTATTCCTCGCTTAGCGAGGTCAACAGATCCAACGTCAGAGATCTCGAGGTTGCCTGGCAATATCCTGCCGGGGATGCCAACCATCGGATGTCACCTCTCGTCATCGGCAGGACGATGTATGTCGTAGCGCGGGGAGGTATCGCCGCCCTGGATGCCGAGACTGGAGCCGAACAGTGGTTTCTGCCGGATAGCGTTGCGGTTCCGCTACGCGGGTTTGGGTACTGGGAAGACGAAACGGGAAATGATCGGCGGCTTTTTGCGATCAAAGATCACTACCTGCAGGCTGTGGATGCTGATACCGGAACTTATGTTGATGAGTTTGGAGAGGAGGGCCGGATTGATCTGCGGGAAAACCTCGGCAGGGACCCTGAGACGATCCCAAGGGTGACAACGATGACGCCGGGTCGGGTGTTCGAGGATCTCATCATTATGGGTTCAGCGGTTGGGGACGAAACCTACGGCGGCGCACCCGGAGATGTCAGGGCTTACGACGTTCGTAACGGTGAGCTGGTGTGGACGTTCCATACAATTCCGCACCCGGGTGAGTTCGGATACGAAACCTGGCCACCGGATGCGTGGAAGACCATCGGAGCCGCCAACGCCTGGACCAACATGGCGATCGATGAAACACGCGGTCTTGTGTTCATTCCAACCGGCGCGCCGTCTTACCACTTCTACGGTGCGAATCGGGTTGGAGACAACCTGTTCTCCAATTCGCTAGTTGTGCTGAATGCCCGCACGGGGGAAAGGGTCTGGCACTTCCAGGCGATCCATCACGACATCTGGGACTACGATATCGCAATGGGGCCCAAGCTCCTGACCGTTGAGCGTAACGGGCAGGAGATCGACTCTGTGGCGCTTGCGGGGAAACATGCCCTTCTCTACGTATTCAACAGGGAGACCGGGGAACCGGTGTTCCCGATTGAAGAACGCCCTGTGCCTCAATCCGACGTGCCTGGTGAGGTTGCATCCCCAACGCAGCCGTTTCCGGTTACACCGCCGCCGTTTGCCCGCACGACATTATCCGCTGATGAGTTAAGCCCGTACGCTCCGTCGGGGGAAATTGCTGCGCTGGCTGAACGGATCCGGGAAGCCAGAAATGAAGGTCTTTTCACGCCACCGTCATTCCAGGGGAGTGTGAATGCACCGGGTTCAAGGGGAGGCGCTCAATTTGGCAATGGTGCGGTCATCCCCGACAAGGGTCTCTTCTTTATGGCTGTGATCGAATCACCGACCATCCCAAAGCTGGTCGATCGCCGCTCACTCCGGGTTGAAGACTATGAATCGACACCCGCTGCGGAGCTGTACGGAAATCTCTGTTCAGCCTGCCATGGGACTGAAGGTAGAGGCCAGCCGCCCCTGTTCCCGGCGCTGACCGGTCTGGATGTCTCAAAAGAAGAATTCGACGACCTTGTCCTCAAAGGCCGGGGACGTATGGCCGCATTCCCCAACCTGCCTGAAGCTCAGCTCGAGGCATTGTGGGTGCACGTGCTCGATATCGAAAATGCAGAAGCGTCGGGTGAGCCGGAGCCTCTACCGGAAGAGCGCGAGTATGGCCCGGACGACGGTCCTTACCGTAGTGGTTACCACCACTTTTTTACCGAGGACGGGCTGCTCGGTCCCACACCCTGGTCAAAACTCATGGCGTTTGATCTGAATGAAGGCACAGTGCTGTGGGAGAAACCCTACGGTGATGTGATTGGTCTGGCTGAGCGCGGCATCACGGGAACCGGTTCCCTGTTCCCGACCAACAGCCTCGTCGCGACCGCTGGCGGGTTGCTTTTCTCCACCACCAACGACCGCAAGATCCGTGCCTGGGACCAGGATACGGGTGAAGTGTTGTGGACACACGACCTGCCGGCCGATCCGGCAGGCATGAGCGCGGTGTTCGAACTAGACGGCAGGCAGTTCATCACCGTATCAGCCACGCGAGATGACCGCAGCGGCCGGCCAGCGGAACGTGCCTACATCACCTTTGCGCTTCCTGAGTGATGAATGTCGATGCGATCTCCGAAAGTTTGAGAGGTTACGCGCAGCGCGGGTTATTCAGTGCATTCAGCGAGAACTCTGTTCGAGGAAAAAGAGAGTTTCGCTTCCGCTGGCATCTCAACCACGAGTTTGTGCTGGAAGTGGATGAGAAGCGCAAGACAATTACTGCCCGGGATCTTCTTCCCAACGTTGACTACCCCAGCGATCTCGACCGCGCCGTCCGACAGTTTGTCAAAGATCGGGCCAGCCCGGACCTTCCCGAACACCGTCGCGTTGATGCAAAACAGGCTGAAGCCAAATGTCAGAACAGACAGTCAGTGATGTCCATCGTGCTGACAGTGAAGCAAGGTGATGGCCTGAAGACCTTTCTCACACTGCTCAACGATCTCTTTGCTTACCTGCAGATGTACCAGGTGGTGTACCTGCAGGACGTATTTGGTCTGCCGGAAGAATGAAGAATCGCGGGTGAAGCCGCTCCTACAGAGTTGTAGGGGCGGGTTCAGCCGCGATTTCTTATTCGTACCTTAAAGCGTAAATCGGATTCCGCTGCCCGATCCTCACGGCATGTACCCCGACAATGGCCCAGGCCACCACCACACCAATCAGCCCGGCTGCAGCAATGAATGCGGACGGTGCATCAAGTCGACCGGCGAAAAATGTCAGGTACTGCCGTGCAGCAAGGTAAGCCAGCGGGAGCGCAATCGGGAGTGACCACAGGACAGGTTTCGAAAACTGCCACACGAGCAGCCGTACAACCTGGCCGAGGCGGGCACCCATGACTTTGCGTATACCAATTTCTTTGGTCCTGGCAGTTGCCAGAAATGCCGCCAGACCGAAAAGCCCAACCAGGCTGAGAGTAAATGCGACAACCGCGAAGCTGACAAACACCATCGTCATCCCGGTATAGATGACATAGGTTTCACCGAAGGTGTCTTCCAGGAACTCCGCCTGCAAGGGGTAGTCGTCGATGATCCGGTCCCACACGTTTTCTATCTGGTCCAGCGTTCTGGCGAGACCGTCTCCCTGGACGCGGATGGAAGCGTAACGATATGAGTCAGGACCCCGTTGCGCAGCCTGTTGGGGCTGCATCAGAAACGCGGTTGGCAGGATCGAATTGTGGAAGCCGCGGAAGTTCTGATTGGGAAATACGCCGACCACAGTGTATGCACGTGGCTGGCGTCTCGTGGAAACGTCGTAGAAAACTTTTCCGACAGCATCATCGGCGGAGCCGAAGCCAAACTTTTGCAGGGCCAGTTCATTGAGGATGACATTGCCTGCGAAGACACCCGCTTTGATGGAGTCTGCAGCGATATCCCTGCTCAAACCCCGGCCTGCGAGAATCTCGATCTCATATGTGTCCAGAAAGCGGTCGTCTATGACAACCTGCGTCAGGAGAAACGCCTGGGTCTCATCCCCACGCTCGCGAGTCACATCGAACGCAGAGTTGTTGCCGATGTAAGGCACCTGGCTCGAGAACGACACGTTGTCGATACCCGGAAGGTTGAGCAGTTCGTTGCGCAGGGTCTCCATCTTTTCCTGTATCGGCGCAATCCCGAGGCGGGTGAGGGTGATGATCTGGGATTTGGGGTAAATGTTGCTCGACTCTTCAATCTTCTGATTCTGGAAGTACATCACCATCACCATCGCGAGCATGAAGATGGAAATGGAAAACTGCAGAATAAGCATGCCGGTTCTGAAACGCGCGTTTTGCGATCCGGTTTTCCCACCGGCGCGCAGGGCTTCAATGGGTGTTGAGCGACTGATCATGCGGGCCGGGTAAGCACCCGCAACAACGCCAACAACGACAACGGCGACTGCAAGCCAGGGCAGCATGCCGAGGTAGTCGATGCTCATTCCCCGTCCGGTTGCGTTGTTGAAGACGGGAACCATCACTTCTACCCCGGCAATAGCGACGAGCATCGCGAACGCGGCTATACAGGTGCTTTCGACCAGGAACTGGGTTGTCAGCTGTCTGCGTGATGCACCCATCGTCTTGCGCAGACCAATTTCACGCACACGGCTCATCGACTGCGCGGTTGCCAGGTTTGTGTAGTTGACGATTGCGACGACGAGGACGAGAAACCCGAGGAGCTGAATGGCTTCGAGTACCGGAAGATTGGCGGCATCCCATATGAGCGTATTGGCCTCGCCAATGGGGCGCACGTTCAGGCCATCAAGGCGCTCCTCGTCTTTGTCCGGGTAGTGACGTTCGTAAATCCCGTCGATGTTGGCCTGTAACCAGGCGCGGTCTTTGTCCGGGGGTATGAGTACATAAGTGAAATCGCTGGAGGACAAATTGTTGAAATTGCCGTCGAGGCTGTAGCCGGTTGCGGTATTCAGGGCCGCCAGCGGAGCAATGGCAGTGAAGTCGGTGCTGCCGATGAAGTTTGAAGTGAAGTGGGTCGAGGGTGGTGGTTTCCTGACGATTGCGGTGACACGCAAAGGCACGTTGTGATCGAGTGTCAGCGTTTTTCCGAGAGCGACCTCGCTGCCAAAGTACTTTGTGGCAAGTTCCGTGGTGATGATGACACCTGTTGGATCGTCGATGGCCGTCTCGTCTCCTTCGACGTATTCGAAATCGAATATCCGGGTGAGCCCCGGGTCGGCAAACCGGATCTCTTCGTAGAAGTGACGGTTGTCATGGGAAACGAGAAACTCTTCAGTGATTGTCCGTGCGGTGTATTCGATCTCGCTGATTTCACGATCGATAAAGGGTGCAAATGCGGAGAACGTTCCGAACGTTTCGTTGACCCCGATGTTTGCCTGGGGGCTGAAGAAGGTGCTGATGCTGTAGATGCGATCTGCATTTTTCCAATGGCTGTCGTGGGACTGCTCGTAGTCCACCATCAGCATGCCGAATACAAATATAGACAGGCCGAGCGTCAGCCCCAGTGTGTTGATAGCAGCGTAGAGTTTGTTTTTGAGGATCTGCCGCCAGGCGATGAGGAGGTAGTTCTTAAACATGGGAGTTTCCTAAACCGCGTCGCGCAGGCTTTCGGTAACGACATGGCCATCGAAGAGATTGATGGTCCTGCGTGCGTAGTCAGCGTGTGCCGGGCTGTGGGTGACCATGACGATGGTTGTCCCCTCGGCATTCAGGCCGCGCAGCATCTCCATGACTTCCTGACCGTGGGCGCTGTCGAGGTTCCCGGTAGGCTCGTCAGCAAGTATCAGGCCCTGATTGCCGACAATGGCCCTGGCGATCGCAACGCGTTGTTGCTGGCCGCCTGAAAGTTGACTCGGCATGTGTTTGGCCCGGTGGGCAATGCCGACTTTGTCCATGATTTCGGCCACCCGTTCCCGTCGGGTGCCAGCGGAGACATCCTCGTGATACAGGAGCGCAAGCTCGATGTTTTCCGCGACTGAAAGCTCATCGATCAGATTGAAAGACTGAAAGATGAAGCCGATATTCTGTTTGCGCAGATTGGCGAGCTGCGCCTCGGTGTATTCCGTCACGTCTTCGCGGTTGAACAGGTAAGTGCCGTCGGAAGGTGTATCCAGCATGCCGATGATGTTGAGAAGCGTGGATTTACCGCATCCTGAAGGGCCCATCACAGCGACAAACTCTCCCGCGTCGATCTCAATGTTGACCTGGTCCAGGGCGACGGTTTCAACCTCATCGGTCCTGTACAGTTTCGACAGATTGTGCAGCTTTAACATAAATCCCCCTCTCTGGTGGAAAGCGAATCGTTAGTCGGCAGTCAAAGACAGCCGGTCCATTTCCTTGAAGTTCGAATAGGGACTGGTAATCACCTCTTCCCCGGCTTCGAGCCCATCAAGCACCTCGATGTAGCGGGCGTTCCGCCTGCCGAGACGCACGTTGCGTTTGACGGCTTCTGAGTTCGTATCGTTGACGACAAACATCCAGTTGCCGCCAGTGTCCTGGTAAAACGCCCCGTTCGGGACGAGCAGAGCCGGTGTCGGATCACCCAGGGTCAACGTTGCCTGGATGGTCTGTCCGCGTCGTATGTCATCGGGTTCTTCACCGCCGAAAAGAAGGTCCAGTTCAAATTGACCGTTGTTGACCTGTGGGTAGATCTTGGAAACGGAAAGATCGTAACGGGCTCCGTTCCGATCGAAGTGGGCAGGTAAACCGATGTCGACGCGCGAAAGGTAATACTCGTCTGCCTGGACCCGTAGTTTGAAGCTGGTGGGGTCATCGATCTGTCCGAGCCGGCCACCACGCTGAATACTCTGACCGACCTCGACATCCAGACCCGAAAGTTTCCCGGAAACAGGTGCGCGCACGTTTAGCGCATCGAGGTTACGTCGCGCCAGATCGAGGCTGTCCTGAAGTTGTGTGCCAGCTTGTTGCAGGAAAGCGAGTTGGGTTTCCTGCAGACGCATATCGGTTGCCTGACTCTCGAGCGTGACATCCCGACGATTCCGATAGTACGCGAGCTCATCCTGGGCATCTTCCAGCTGGCTCTTTGCAGCGACACCCGCGTTGTCGAGATTGGCAAGGCGTTCAACCAGGCGGCCGAGGCGCGTGATCTGGTAATCGATCTCCACCAGGTTGCGCTTGTGCGAGAGGCGATTCTGCTCGAGCCTGAGTTCAATTGTCCGCATGTTGTTGAGCTGTTCGGTCACCATGGCTTCATTGCGGGTGACGTCGAGTTGCATGGCTGTGTTCTTGAGAATGACGAGGAGATCCCCCGCTTCCACGAGCGCACCGTCGTCGACCAGACGCTGTTCCACCTGGCCCCCTTCGATGACGTCGAGGTAAACCGTTTTCCTGGGTGTGACCTGTCCACGGATGGGTATGTAGTCTTCGAAGTCACCCTGGGTGACAGGAGCGATGGTGACCCGGCTGTTCTGAACGGAGAACGTCCGGCCGCTGAGATTGTCGTATAGCCAGTATGCAACGCCGATGAGGGCGATCGCGATAACGGCGAGCCCGCCCCATTGCCAGGTGGGACGCTTCTTTTCGATGACACGGTCCATCGCCTCGCCGGACAGCGGTCGTGGAGATTCTTTCGTCTGGCTGCTCACAACTTCCATATCGGCCAGGTAGCACCTTTCGTGCCAAAATCTAAGTTATTGATTTAACTGAACATATTATCAATCCGTCGCATGACAACGTATAAAATTGTTCGATATCGGACACCCGTACTGTACGATATCGAACACTTTCAGACGGGCGGACGGAAAGTACGCGTGGAAGATCACCAGATCCTGATTGTCGATGACGATGAAGACATACTGACCGCGGGTAAGCTGCTGCTGAACCGCCACTTCACCGGCGTGGAAACCTGCTCAGATCCGTCGGAGATCCCCGAGCGTATGGCGAGGTGTGACTATGGTGCGATCCTTCTCGACATGAACTTCGGTCCGGGTGAATCCTCCGGGGCCCAGGGGCTCAAATGGCTGAAAACCATATTGGCTATGGATGCTGATGCAGTGGTTGTGCTCATCACCGCGCACGGTGGTGTCCACACAGCGGTGGAAGCGATGAAGCTGGGAGCGACCGACTTTGTGCTCAAACCCTGGCAGAACGAGAAACTGGTGGCGACATTGTCATCGGCCGTGAAGCTAAGGGTGAGCAGGGGGGAGGCGGCCAAGCTCAGGGCGGCAAATACAACGATGGTCGAAACAGCAACCGAACCCATGCTGGGGTCGTCACCGGCAATGCGTTCGATGCTGTCGATGCTCGAACGGGCTGCACCCACCGAGGCCAACGTGCTCATCCTGGGGGAGAACGGAACGGGCAAAGAGCTTGCCGCGCATGCGATTCATGGGTTGTCTGGGCGCCGGGATCGTACGTTCCTGACTGTCGATCTTGGTGCGGTGCCCGAATCACTCTTTGAGTCGGAACTCTTCGGTCACGTTAAGGGAGCCTTTACCGATGCACGCGAGGACCGGGTGGGCCGGTTCGAAGCGGCAACCGGGGGAACCCTGTTCCTGGATGAAATCGGGAATATTCCACTACACCTGCAGGCGAAGCTTCTCTCAGCGCTGGAGCAGCGACAGATAACTCCCGTTGGAAGCAGCAAGTCGATCCCCATCGACGTGCGCCTCATAGCAGCAACAAACGTACCTCTGAATGACCTTCGTGACGAACGACGCTTCAGGCAGGATCTGCTGTTTCGTCTCAATACCGTCGAGATCGAAATACCACCATTGCGGGAACGTGCAGAAGATATCCCTCTGATCGCTGAGCATTACGTCCGTCTTTACAGCAGGAAGTACAGCCACGAGGAAATGTCACTCTCACCCGAAGCGCTCAGCGCGCTCAAAGGATATGTTTGGCCCGGGAATGTGAGGGCGTTGCGCCACGCCGTGGAGCGCGCTGTCATTCTGGCAGAAGGAAATGTCCTCGATGCAGGCGATTTCACTCTGGGTGAATCGGACGGAGCGAACGCAGGTCAATCGGGCACTGTGGACGAAGAGCTGAACCTGGAGCGTCTCGAGAAAAAGGCCATAGAGAGGGCGCTGACACGAAATGGGTACAACATCTCTCATGCAGCCCGGGACCTTGGCCTCACACGGGCTGCCCTCTACCGGCGAATGGAAAAGCATGGCCTCTGAGATGCTGTTCAGCCGTTTCGGCTTGCTGCTCAGCGTGCGGCTAGTGCTGGTATTTGCTGCGCTCGGAGCCGTGGTTTTTCTTGTGGTCACCCCGGGATACCCGGTTGCCGCGGTTCTTGCAGGCCTGCTGACCATTCTGCTTGGGCTTGAGGTATTCAGGTTTGTCCGCAGGACCAATCGCGAACTTGCCCGCTTTCTTGATGCCGTGCGCTACACAGATTTCAACCAGCGTTTTGATTTCGCAAGTGACGGTGCGGGCTTCAAAGAACTTGGAGACACCTTCACGGCCATACTCACGCGTTTCCGGGAAAACCGTGAATCCCAGGAGGCGGAGCTCAAACATTTCAGAGCCATTGTTGAGCACGTACCCGTACCGCTGGTTTCGATCCATGGTTCAGGGGACGTGGAGCTCTGGAACAATGCCGCGCGGAGATTGTTCGGTGGATCCGAGCGTACGCGGCTCGAAGAGCTGAGCGCGTTTGGGACTGATCTTCCGGAGCAGCTCAAAAACCTGGTGCCTGGTCGTCAGAGTCTCATCCACGTCGAGCTCGAGGATGTCAGGCAGACGTTTGCGGTGCTTGCGAGTGAAATTACAGTCGCTGCTCGTAGTGAACGGCTCGTCAGCCTGCTGAACATCCAGTCGGAACTCGACGGGATGCAGCTGTCAGCCTGGCAGGATCTCGTGCGTGTGCTGACTCACGAGATCATGAACTCCATCACTCCGGTGTCGTCTCTTGCGCAGACTGCGGAGGATCTCCTGAACGATATCGAATCGGGCGGTTTGAGCGCCGAGCAGGAAGCGGCGCGGCTGGTTGATAGCCGGGAAGCTGTCTCGACGCTTGCACGACGAGCCCGGGGGCTGACCAGTTTTGTCGAAAGCTACCGCCAGCTGACCCGTATGCCCGATCCCGAGCGGGGTGATGTCGGGCTGCTTGGACTCTTCACAGACGTCAAAGCGCTGGTGACGGCGGAGTGGGGTGCACATGCTCCGAAACTGGAACTGATCGTCGAACCGGAGAGTTTGAGTGTTCATGCCGACCGCAAAATGCTTGAACAGGTATTACTGAATCTACTGCACAACAGCGAGCAGGCACTGGAGGATCGGGAGAAGGGTGTCATAGAAGCAAGGGCCGGTCTGAACCCGCGGGGAAGGGTCATGATCGAAGTGACCGACAATGGTCCCGGTATTTCGGAAGCGGAAGTCGAAAAGATATTTGTCCCTTTCTATACCACGCGCAGAGATGGGACCGGTGTGGGTCTTGCGTTCAGTCGCCAGGTTATGATGGCGCATGGCGGCAGTCTGACTTATAGCCGGGTGCCCGGGGGTGGGGCCAGATTCTCGATGGTCTTCTGATCGGGGTACGCCAGGGTCTTATGAACTCCCTCACAGGAAACGAACACCTGGAACGATATAGTGAGGGGGTTGAACGGATTACGCGTGGCGATTAACGCTAACATGTCATCGGGTATCATCCTCTCTCACTACGAAGGAGACAGTGTATGTCGTTGAGATCTCTGACCATCGGTCTTGTGGTTTGGTTTGCAGTGGGCAGTCCGGCCGATGCGGCAGGTGATGCCGGGGTGCATCTTGATGTCTACAAGTCACCAACCTGTGGGTGTTGCACGAAGTGGATGGATCACCTGGCGGAGGAGGGATTGACCAGTACGGGTCATCATCCGCGAGACCTCAACGAATTGAGGCGCACGCTGGGTGTGCCGATTCGCTATGGATCGTGTCATACGGCAGTCAGCAGTGAGGGATTTCTCTTTGAGGGTCACGTTCCGGCTCGCTACATCACTCAGTTTCTGGATAACCCCCCGGAAGATGCGCTGGGCCTGACGGTACCTGCCATGCCAGTGGGTAGCCCGGGCATGGAATATCAGAATCGGTTTATGGCATATGACGTGCTGCTGCTCAAAAAAGACGGATCGGTGACGGTGTACGCCTCTGTCGAAACATACGAACAACAGTTCGACTGAGCTCGAGTCCTGTCTGGTTCGGTTTTGCAAACTGTTGTAGTCATTGCGCGAGAACTCTAAAGTTGCGCCTTCTCACCATCGACGAGCCAGTGTTCTAGATTGCGGCTTCAGGAGCTCAGACTATTCACACGCGCGTTCCAGCGTGTGCGGCAGGAAATACCGGAACATGTACCCGCTGAGGGGAACGGGCGCTCGGTTCAAGAGGCTGGCCCAAGCCTGTATTCATTCCCGTGGTTGCTCAATGGAGCTGAAGCCCAACCGGATGACGCCGCTGATATTGGTGCCGGACATGCTGTCACGCTCCCGGAGAGAGGAACGCTGGCAATCGACGGAATGTGCGGGCGTGGGAAGCGCGCGACAGTGTACAGGGCAGCTGATGGTCGTGGCAGCCACTACGCACTCAAAGTGGCGCTTGCACCGAACGAACCTGACATTCTGAACGAACCCGGACGTTTAGCACGGCTTGCTGATGCGGGGATCTGTCCGACTCCGGTGATCGCCAGCGGTTGCGACTACGTTCTCAAAGCCTGGGTAGACGGGACAGTAGGTACCGAATGGCTGGGCGCACCAACAGAAGCCGGCATAATTGGCCTTGGGCGGTTTATGAGTCGCTGCGCAGGTGCACGCGTGTTTGTGCGTGATCTCAAACCCCGCAACATGGTCCTGGATCGTCACCATGAGTGGCACTGTATCGATCCCGGTCCCCTGGAGAAGATGGAGTCGGCGGACGAAGTGTGGCGCAGGCTCGAACGCTATGTGCTCAAACACTGGTGCGACGCCAGGTCACACCATCCAAAATACATCTGGGCGCGTTACTTTACCGGTCCGCGGCTGGAAGGGTTGATGAGTAAATGAGAGACCGATGAAAGAAAGTTACGCCGAATACCGCGAGCGGATGGACTACGGCAAAGACCGCTCGGAAACCTACGCTGAGCGCAAACTCAGCCATCAGGGTGAATTCGACCTGGTTGGGGTGGCGGTCGAAGCGCTGCCGCGGGAGCTGAGTATCCTCGACATACCGTGTGGCGGGGGGCGTCTTTCACGGTGGCTGGCTGAGCGGGGTTTCAACGACGTGCGTTCAGGTGACCGCTCACCGGACATGGTCGAGATCACCGAGAGGACCCTTCGGGAAGCCGGTATCGAGCCGAAAGCTGCGGTTCTGGACGCAGAAAACCTGGATCTCGAAGATCGCTCGCTGGGTGGCATATTCTGCTTCAGGATGTTCCACCACATCCCGCACAAGGAGGTCCGGGCCACTGTCGTTCGCGAATTCTGCCGGGTAGCAGACGA
>JANQFF010000414.1 GCA_028277965.1 Pseudomonadales bacterium | reverse complement strand
CCGATGCTACCGGTGTGCACTTTTCCTATACAGAGGTCGAAAACGATCTCGTGGACCAGGCGCGCGTAGCCATCAATGAAGCTGCCCAGGCCGCTGGTTACAGCGCAGACAACATCGACGTCCTGCAAGGTGGACCGGCGGATACAATTGTCGACATGGCCACACAATGGAACGCTGACCTGATCGTCATGGGTGCGAGCAATCGAAGTGCGGTTAACCGGATACTCCTGGGCTCAACAGCACGAGCTGTTCTCAATCATTCACCTTGCGATGTGTACCTCGTAGGAGACTCATGAGCACAAACAAATACACCCTGGCAAAAGAAGCCATCGAACACGTCCTACAGGGCGCAGATAGCGCCGGTATCCCTACGGATGAGGCACTGAGCGCCCTGATCATCTCGACCATCGACAAGTGTACGCACATGATGGGTAAGGGTGAGACACAGGTTCTTCTCACCTATGAACTCGACAACCTGGGTGGCACCCTCGACGTCGTCAACCTTCGCGCCAGGTAAAAAATGACGTTCAGCTGACCAGCCAGTCAGCTGTGAGCCATTTGTCAGACGTTCGCTGCCCTGCGGGAACGTGAGAGAATCGGCTGCATGGTTTCCCGGTCGCTCTGTATCTGTCTGCTTTCAGGGACCACAATGCTGAACGGCTGCGGATATTTTGCAGCTCGCAACCTTTCAGGTGAAGAAGTACCCGCGCCGAAGGATTTCAGCTTCGTTGGCGAACGGGATCCCTGTTACCTGGAACTGAACGAGGGGCAAAAGGGTCTGCGAATGAATTGTTTCCAGATCAACGGCGACCTTCATATCCACTCATCCCGGTGGGCCAGACTCCCCCGGTTGAGCGGTGAAAGCTGGACGGTCACCGTCCGCCGCCAGCCGGCTGTGAGGATCGAACTCGCAGACAAAATCTACTCCATGAGAGCTGAGCCCCTTGACGACGAAAATACAAGGCTGAAAATCCTGGATAATCGCGGCTACTGGTACGCATGGGACGGCATTCAGGTATTCCGTTTTGAACCTGTCGAAGGGAATGATCAATGAACATCGTAATCATCGGGCTTGGCCTCCTGATCGTTGGCTTGTCGTTCTGGGGGCTCGTCGCTCCACAATCTGTTCTGAATCTGGTCAGTTCGTTTGAAAGGACCGCTTCGACAAAGCTACGCATCACCGCAGCGCTTGTCCGGGTGATATTCGGTCTCATTCTCATTTTTGGTGCACCTTACACAGGCTACCCCAGTCCGGTTGCGACCCTGGGCTGGATCATTCTCCTCATCGGCCTGGTCCTGCTGTTTATCAGTAATTCTGCTTTCGAACGTATGCTCGCGTTTGCGCTCGAATGGCTGTCACCCGGCAAGCTTCGCATCGGAGGTATTGCTGGTGCAGTTCTTGGAGGTCTCATCGTCTTTTGGTCGTTGTGAGTTTGCCGTATCTTCAGCGGAAGACGTTTAGGTGGAAAATGTCCTTATGAGCCTGCAAACCACACTTTCACAAACCAGAGTCCTCTGGATTTCGTTCATCGCGACTATCCTGCTGACAATTGCTTTCCAGGTTGCTGTCCCTGTCTGGGACCTGATTCTGCTCGATGCTATCGCAGATCCGGCAGAGGTGAGAGCAGCGCTCGCTGCGATGTCCCCCGAACAGCACACCATCCACGCATGGGTGACAGCCACACTCGATGTAGCGTACCCGGTCGCTTACGGTGCGCTGTTCATTGGATCCGGGTACAGGTTCTATGGCCGTTACGGATGGCTCGTTGCGCTACCGGCGATTGTGCTGGTGCCGGTCGATCTCGTTGAAGGTGTTGTGCAGGTATTAGCGCTAACTGGTATTGCCGACTGGATCGATTCCAAGGCATACATCACACCGTTGAAGACGGGTCTGTTCCTGGTCGGTATCGTCACCACAATCGGTGGTTGGGTTATCTGGCTCGTTAACAGGATCCGCACTGGTTAGCCAGGGCATCAGCTCTCCCGCTCAAGCGAAAGCCCTCGACCCAGCGCGGACAGGTGATCGGCCCTGAACCGAGCGCCTAGCTTTGTTCGCGGCACCTGTTGAAACCCGTGGCAGGCGCCCGCGTAAACGACGAGATCCGTGGGCACACCCGCAGCAAGCAATCTTCTCGCATATACAATGTTCTCGTCGCGGAAAAGATCAAGCGCCGCCGTGAACATCCACGTGGGTGGCAGATTCTCATAACTCTCCACACGTGAAGGCACCTGGGGCGCAACAGCAGGAGCGTCACCCAGGTAACTCTTCCATCCAAACCGGTTCTTCTCCCGGGTCCAGGTGAACTCACCCACCAGTGGGTCTCCTTCGTGTCCGGGTGTGCCTGTCAGGTTGTCGATCATTGGGTAGGTCAGGTGCTGGTGGCAGATCTTGTACTCGCCCCGATCTCTGGCAGCGATCGCGATAGCAGCCGCAAGTCCTCCTCCAGCGCTCTCCCCACCAACACCAATTCTGTCCCGATCCACGTTCAACTCGTCCGCATGCTGGTGGAGCCAGGCGAGTCCCGCATAACAATCATCGAGAGGTGCCGGAATCGGGTTCTCAGGCGCGAGCCGATAGTCAACGGTTAAAAGCACAACACCAAGCTTTGAAACCGTGAGTCCGTTCAGAAGATCAGAGGCTTCCACGGACCCCCCAATATAGCCGCCGCCATGAATGTGCAGATAACCGGCAGTCATCCCTGACCTCTCCTTGGGTTGGTAGAGGAGACACCTCACGTCGGGCTGGTCCGTCAGGGGCACCCTCACTTCTTCGCAGGTTACCCCCAGAGCTTCGTAGTCTGCGCGAACAATCGCAGCTTTTCGCTGCTCCCGATATTGAGGCAGCATCTCTACAGTCAAGGTGACGTCGGGCGCATCCGCAAGGCTGTGGAGTTCCGGATCGAGAAGATGGCGTGTTTTGCGTGCACTCTGGTTGTTCATCTTGGGACTTTTCAGGAACCTTCAATCACTCTAGTTCAGTTGAAATGTTGCATCCACCCAGCGGGGTGGTGGTATAAACACGGTTCTCCAGTACGCAAGCACCGCCCGAGGCACCATGATCACCTGTTACCTCGAATACCAGATAGACCCTTACAAACGGGCCGAATTCAAACAGTATGCCGAAATGTGGCTGCCGCTGATCGAACGGTTCGGAGGCACACATCACGGCTACTTTCTTCCCAGGGAAAGTGCCAGCGATCTCGCTGTTGCTCTCTTTTCATTCGAGTCTCTGGCAGCCTATGAGAGGTACCGGGAAGACGCCAGGAACGACCCCGAATGCCAGGCCGCTTCTAAGTATGCTGCGGACACCCGGTGTATTGTCCGTCTGAACCGGCAGTTTCTGGAGCCGGTGCTTCCGTGAGCCGAACTACCATGTGGGAGCGGCTTCAGCCGCGATTCTTTCTGCGTCAGGAGCTCTAAGGTAACGTTTCCCGCAGGAAATGAGGAATACGCTTCTGACCCTGCATAATCCACTGCGGCGTGCCTTTTTCAGTCCCCGCAAGTTCCAGTCCCGGATGGCCTTTTACAACGCCATCGAGAATTCCCTCCTGCTCCGGCACAAGGTCGACAAAGAAGACGTGTTTACCTTCCTGGAGTACCTTCTCGAAGCGCACAAAGTGTTTGTTACGCCTCTGGATGCCGATGAACCCCCCTTCCCAGGTACAGAAGCCGAGCACGATGATGGCAAGGAAGATAAACGGGATCCAACCCGCGGCTGATTCGGTCCAACCTGCAAACCACGCCACCAGGAGAACCGCTATCGCACCTGCCGCGCCAATCGCGGCACCAAGCTCGCCGGAACGTACGACGTCACTTTTCATGAACGATGTGACGTCGTGCAGGTGGTGGTGGTTTTCAGTGCCAGTGTCGTCCAGGCTCAGGACATGAATCTGGGCTGTATCCACATTCTGCCTCTCCAGTTCCTCTTCCACTTTCTCGAGATCATCGAGATCGTCACTGATGAAATAATGTCTCAGAACGCTCATTGGCAAACTCCCCTAATCAATAAAATCTTCTACCCGAAATAGCTGCTGTACAGAATGTAGGCAGGTATTCCAAAGAGGAACCACAACACAAAAGCCGTCGCAAGCGCAGCGCCGATGTACTGCAGAATTCGCTTTGGTCTGGTCTCGGAAACGTTGTCAGAATCGAGGTTTTTCTGGTCCGCGGAGGTCATCAAAATGCGATTTCCTGCCGTCCCTTCAGGGTAGGAATTGCTTTGTTTAATACACGAATTACTGCATGATGGCAACAAACCGGGGGACACTTGGCTAAACGCAAATCCATCCTGATTGCACTATCCATAGTGCTCTCTTACCTTGCCCTGATTGCAATCGATCTCACGCTGCTGGCAAACGAAATCCTCACCCCACAGCAGGCCGGCCTGATGGCAGTCATGTTGTTCGGGATGTATGTGGGCTTCGGAATACTGATCGCGGTATTCAGATTGATTAACAAGCTGGATTAAAGTAATCGCGGCTAAAGTACGACGCCGACGCGTCGACAGCGGCATTCAGCCGCGATCGCAAAATCAATGTGGTGAACTGGGTGTAAAGAACTTCGTCCAGTCTGAGAAAAACTCCTCACGCACCAGGAACGTGTAGTCCCCTTCGAGCGCCATCAGAAGTATCAACACGAGAATTACAATTGGCGGTACCAGGATGGCGTACACAATCGCCATCCGCTCCCACACCATGTGCATGAACACGGCCACAATCAGCCCCGCTTTCAGGAACATGAATATGAGAATGAGGGACCAGCGCAGGTAACCCTGCAGCTGCATATAGTCCACCATGTATGAGAATGCACTAAGGACAAACAGGAGTCCCCAGATCCAGAAGTAAATGCTTATCGGATGTTGCTGGCCTTCTTCTGCTGCCATGTTATCCCCTTAGTCTGATTTGTCTCAGCGGTGAACTACCACAAATAGAAAAACGCAAAAATAAATACCCACACCAGGTCAACGAAGTGCCAGTAGAGACCCATGGTCTCGACTATTTCGTACCGGCCTTTGCGCCCGGTCATGAACCCGGGCTCTTCATTATCGAACTTGCCTCGCAAAACCTTCGCGGCCGTGATGAACAGGAATATCACCCCAATCGACACGTGGAATCCGTGGAAGCCCGTCACCATGAAAAAGACTGCACCAAACTGCGGAGAACCCATCGGGTTACCCCATGGACGTACACCCTCGTCAACGATGAGCTTCGTCCACTCGAACGCCTGCATACCAACGAAACTGGCACCCAATAAGGCGGTGACCAGCAATAGCCAGAACGTGGGCACCTTTTTCTTCTCGTACCCGAATTTCACGGCCATCGCCATCGTGCCGCTGGATGTGATGAGGATGAACGTCATGATAGCGATCAACAACAACGGTACTGGCGTTCCGAACATCTCCAGAGCGAACACCTCACTCGCATTTGGCCACGGCACCGTCGTCGACATTCGGACGGTCATGTACGAGACGAGGAAACACGAGAAAATGAACGTGTCCGAGAGGAGGAAGATCCACATCATGGCCTTGCCCCAGGGCACGCCCTTGAACGCGCGCTGGTCAGAGCCCCAGTCATGGGTCAGGCCCTTAAGTCCTGACGGCAGTTCCGCTGCTGTTTCAGCCATGGTTACAAACCCTTCTCATTGTTATGTGTTTAACATGAATCCAAACAGGATGACCCAGATAGCCAGAAGGTAGTGCCAGTAAACTGCACAAAGCTCCACCCCAAGCTGTATTTTCGGTATCGCCTCTTCGGCACCGTAAACCCGTTTCACCGTCCTGCCCAATGCGATCAGGCCACCCGCCATGTGCAACGCATGCACTGCGGTAATCATGTAGAAAAACGCATTGGCAGGATTTGCAGATATGGAGTAACCGGTGGCCGTCAGCTGGAACCAGGCGAGCACCTGGCCAATGATGAAACCGACTGCCAATGCGCCACCGCCCGCAATACCGAAGCGGACCGTTTTGAGGTTCCCGGCCTTTGCAGCGTTCCATGCCATCTGCAGGAACACACTGCTTAAGATGAGGATGCCGGTGTTGACCCAGAGCAACGTGGGCTCGGGCATCGGTCGCCAGTCACCGTATTCCATACGTATCGCATACGCGCTGACGAAGAGTGCAAACAGCGAGGTGACAACCGCCAGGAAAACGCCCAGCGCTACCTTCGTGCGCGGCAGCGGGACGTTACGTGTCACTGACCGTATGCCGTCACTTCTCACGGCTTCCGTATTCGCGGACGCAGTCCACGGTTGCAGGTTGATGGTCTGTTTGATCAGCCACCAGACCAGCCCCGCCATCAGGAGCGCCAGGAATATGAGGACATAACTCATGTGGGTTGTTCACCCCCGCCTTTGCCGAGGTTTTCAGCTTCCGCGGGAGATACGTTCTGTGGAACGTAGTCCTGCTCTACACCCGGCACGCTGTAGTCGTAGGCCCAGCGATACACCAGCGGCAGGTCATCGAAGTTGCCGTGCCTCGGAGGTGTATGCGGGGTCTGCCACTCGAGCGTGGTGGCTTCCCACGGGTTTCCACCCGCCTCTTTGCCGCGGAAGTAGCTGATGAACAGGTTCCAGAAGAAGAACAACTGGCCGAACGCCACCACAAACGCGGCGATTGTGATCGCTGCATTGAGGTCCGCGGCCGAGGCTGACATGAAATCTGTTTCACCGTACGCGAAGTAGCGGCGTGGTATGCCTTCGAATCCGAGATAGTGCATCGGCAGGTAGATTGCATAACTGCCAAGGAACGTGAGCCAGAAATGCCACTGGCCGAGCGTGTCATCCATGAACTTCCCGGTAATCTTCGGGTACCAGTGGTAGATTGCCGCAAAGACCACAAGTACCGGCGACACCGCCATCACCATATGGAAGTGGGCGATCACAAAATACGTATCCGATAACGGCAGGTCGATGGTGACGTTGCCGAGAAACAGCCCAGTGATCCCGCCATTGATGAACGTGAAAATAAACCCGATCGCGAAGATCATCGGCACGGTGAGTTTGATATTGCCGCGCCAGAGCGTGAGTACCCAGTTGTAGACCTTGATGGCTGTCGGCACCGCGATGATCAGCGTGGTGGTTGCAAAGAAGAATCCGAAGTAGGGGTTCATCCCGCTGACATACATGTGGTGCGCCCAGACGATGAAGCTGAGTGCCCCGATCGCAACAATCGCCCACACCATCATGCGATATCCGAAAATGGCTTTCCGGGCGTGCACGCTCAGGACATCGGAAACGATGCCGAACGCCGGCAGTGCCACGATGTATACCTCGGGATGTCCAAAGAACCAGAAAAGGTGCTGGAACAGGATCGGGCTGCCGCCATCGAACGAGGTCTGCTCACCCAGCGAGATCATCGCCGGCATGAAGAAGCTCGTGCCGATGAGCTTGTCGAGCAACATCATGATCGCACTGACAAAAAGCGCCGGGAACGCAAGAAGCGCCAGAACCGTTGCCATGAAGATGCCCCATATCGTCAGCGGCATCCGCATCAGGGACATACCCCGGGTACGTGCCTGCAGGACAGTGACAACGTAGTTGAGACCACCCATGGTGAAACCGATGATGAACAGCGCCAGCGATACGAGCATCAGGATGATGCCCCCATCGATACCCGGCGTTCCGGGACTGATTGCCTGTGGCGGATACAGTGTCCACCCGGCCCCTGTCGCCCCACCCGGAACAAAGAAACTGGCAACAAGCACGAGGACGGCTACCAGGTATACCCAGTAGCTGATCATGTTGACGTACGGGAACACCATGTCCCGGGCGCCCACCATCAGCGGGATGAGGTAGTTTCCGAACCCTCCAAGGAACAGTGCCGTCAGCAGGTAGATCACCATGATCATGCCGTGCATCGTCACAAACTGCAGGTAGTTACTCGGATCGATGATTGAGAACTCGTGCGGGAATCCGAGCTGCAGGCGCATCAGGAGTGAAAGCACCAGCGCCACCACCCCGATGCCGATCGCGGTCAGGCTGTACTGAATCGCAATGACCTTCGCGTCCTGGCAGAAGACGTATTTACCAAGCCAGGTTTTGGCGTGATACAGCTCTTCTTCTTCGACCTCTAGCGGGGGGACATAGTCCAGTGCGTCATGGGTTACGTCAGACATTGATTGTTACTCCCTGGATGCCACAGATGCCGCGCCCATATCACCTTGGGGCCCGGGTAAAGTGTTGATGTATGCGACCACATCGTTGATGCGCTGATCGTCCTGCAGAATGGCCGCCATCATGGCCATCTGCATACCATATTTGTCATCCCGGTGTGCCCCACGCACACCATCGCGGAAGTTTTTCAACTGCCGGACGAGGTACCAGTCGTCCATCGCAAGGTGTGGTGCGTTGACTGCAAAGACACCCTCTCCCTCGTAGCCGTGACAGTGGCCGCAGGTGGTATAGATGTCTTTTCCGCGTTCGACGTCACCCTCGACAGTCTGCGGTGAATCCACCTGAGGCAGCGTGTCGATATAAGCGATCACGTTATTCACCGCTGCATCGTCAATGAGCGTCATGGCCATCGGTGCCATTTGTGCCCCGAATTCATCGCTCGGATGAGCACCACGAACGCCGGTTTTGAAGTATTCGATCTGGCGGCGGATGTACCAGCCTTCCTGACCTGCAATCTTCGGTGCGTTCATCAGCGGATTGCCTTCACCCTGGAAACCATGACAGGCAGCACATGCCGCATATTGCGCCTGTCCAATCTGCGGATCGCCTTTGGGTGTCCCCAGGATTTCAGCGTATGTGGGCTGACTGTCGAGCCAGGCGTCAAAGTCTTCCTGCTCATCGACGACAACCATGCCGCGCATGGTGTGGTGGCCGATACCACACAGTTCTTCACACAGGATTTCGTACTCACCCAGTTTGATGGGCTCGAACCAGAGATATGAAACCAGGCCCGGCACCATATCCATCTTGACGCGGAACTGAGCCACCGCAACGTTGTGCAATACGTCTTTGGAGCGGAGGTTCATTTTGAGCGGCTTGTTGATGGGAACGTGCAACGTTGGGCTGAATATCAGGACATCGTCCTGCCCGTTCGGATCGTCTTTCTCCATTCCAAACGGATTATCTTCGCTGACATAACGGGATTCGACAGCGCCGAATTTCCCGTCCTTTCCGGGATAGCGGAAACTCCAGTGCCATTGCTGCCCAACCACTTCGACTTCGTGAGCGTCTTCCGGCACTGTCACAAATTCTGCCCAGACAAATAGTCCCGGCGCCAGCATGGCCGCCACACCCACAGCGGTAAACCCGGTGAGTATCCATTCGAGCTTTTTGTTCTCAGGTTCGTACTCCGCACGACGGTTCTTGTCGTAGCGGTACTTGTAAATGGCCCAGGCCATAAACGAGTTAACGACAATAAACACAAGTCCGGTGACCCAGAACGTGACGTCAATGGTCAGATCGATCGTATCCCAGTTTGATGCCAGTGGCGTCAGATACCAGGGGCTCAGGAAATGAAACAGGACAGTCCCGATGATCAACAAGACAACGACTACCACTAGAACCATTACGCTCCCCTTACTCTTCCACTCTATTATTGTTTAAGAGACTTGCACTCATGAGCTGACCCAACCCGGCACGTATGCGTTCCCGGTCAGCTGTCTGGAAACCCTGATGAACCCAGCGCACTGCACCCTCCCGGTCCACAAGGACACCTGTGGGAAGTACTTCCAACCCGTACGCCTGGGCAACCTGACCGGTCAGATCGCTGACAACCGGATAACTGACCCCAACGTCCTCCAACACCATCAACGCGTCGGTGGGGTAACGGTCAGTCGTCACACCCAGCACCTGGAAACCCTGACCGTCGAATTCTCTCTGCAGCTCTTCCAGAAAGGCCATGCCGTCACGGCATGACGCACAGTCGGACTGCCAGAAGTCCAGGTAGACAAACTGACCGCGGTAATCTGAGAACTGAAGCAGGGAATAGCCGGTCGCGGCAGCAGGAGATAGTTGAGGAAGGTCAAAATCGGGTGCCACGTCTCCACGTTCCACTGCATAAGCCATCGCTGGCCACAGCAGCAGTAACACCCAGACCTTTTTCCCGGTACACCTAACGGACATAGCCGGCGACTTTGTTTTCAGTCACTTTCTTCCCTCCCGACCCGTGTGATGAATCCCTCATCACATTCATTCGCCCCTCTCTCAGGCTTGCTGCATGTCCCATCGAAAAATCTGCAGCTGAAGTGTCAGCCGATGTTTTTCTGATCCCGGGTAAGCATCGATATCAGGTCGTTTTTCACGCTACGTCGCGGCATAACCGCCCAACAGCGTGCCCGTAGTCTGTCATGTTCATTCCAAGTTCGCAATTGTTCATAACTGATTGACATAAGGGCAATCCGGCATGCGAGAGCGCAGGTTTCTCCATACAATCCCCTGGATGCAGCAACTGTTTATTGCGTTCTTTTACCTGCTTTATCTGGCGTCGATACTCACCCCCGGATATGCATCCGCGCACGGAGGTGTCGTACTCGAAGATGATCTGTGTGTCATCAACGTGGGGTTCTACCAGGCGCACTTCACGATATTCCAACCCATCAATACACAGCACGAGCAGTTCTGCGAAGATCTGCCGGGTACGGGGGAAAGCGTGTTTGTTCTCGAGTATCTTCACGACGGTCTCGAACAGCTTCCCGTCGATTTCAGGATCATCAGAAATGTCACGGGTATGGGACTCTTCGCCGGTGTGAATGACGTCGAAGCCCTGGGAGATCTCGATGTCGTTACCGAGTTTTACCATCCGCCGGTGACCGAACCGGATGCTTTCGCCGTACTACACGAGTTTGCGGAACCCGGTGCATTTATAGGCATCGTCACGGCTGTTCATCCGGATACCGACACACTGTATACAGCCGTCTTTCCCTTCGAGGTGGGCGCGTTCGGCCTCAATTATCCCCTGATTGCCGTGGGCGTGGTGCTTGGACTTCTCGCGGTTCTGGCTGTTTCTTCACGCTGGCGTTCGGGAGGCGCCACTGTCGCAACCCTGTGTGCTGGCCTCTTGCTCCCCATGACCGCAGACGCGGCTGAGATTGAAGATGTCGTTTCTGCAGACGGTTACTACAGGGTGACCGCCATCAGCCGTATCCATCCGCTGGCCATCAACCAGATGCACGCATGGGAGCTTCAGGTATTCGACCGTTCGGGTCAGCCCGTAATCAACGCCAACATCTCCGTCAGCGGCGGCATGCCCGCTCACGACCACGGTCTGCCAACCGACCCGCGCATCACCCGTGAACTCGGCGAGGGGCGTTATCTGCTTGAGGGTGTCAAATTTCACATGCGTGGAGCATGGGAGTTATACGTGCTCATTGACGCCACCGGCAGACCGGATACTGCAACGCTCAGTCTGGAACTTTAGTTGCGCATTTTTCTCACGCTCACAGCGCTCGTCGCGGCAATTGCTCTCTGGTGGTGGATATTCCCCCCGCATCCCGGTTGGTCCGAAGACGAACTGGTCAGTATCCAGAACATCTGGCTCGAATCCCTGCCCGCTCTGCCTGACGATCCAACCAACAGCGTCGCCGATGACGCCGACGCCCAGATTCTCGGGCACCGTCTGTTCTTCGACCTGCGCATGAGCGCAACAGGCACAACCTCCTGCGCAACCTGTCATCAACCGCAGCGTGGTTTTTCCGACGGGCTTGCCCTGAGCGTCGCAATTGGCCAGACAAAAAGAAACGCACCGGGTATCGCCGGCCTTGCCTGGAGTCCCTGGCTCTACTGGGATGGCCGCAAAGACAGTCTCTGGGCACAGGCCCTGTCCCCACTGGAAGATGCTGTCGAACACGGGGGATCCCGGCTGATGTTTGCCCATCTCATCCACACGGACGAGCCCTACCGGGCCCTTTATGAAAAGGTTTTCGGACCGCTTCCTGCCCTCGATGACAGGTCCCGGTTCCCAATTGCGGGCGGACCTCTGGCATCGGATGAAGGGCGGGCGGCCTGGGACGCCATGGACCCGGACGATCAACGTGAAATCAATCGCTTGTTCAGCAACCTTGGGAAAGCCATCGCGGCGTACGAGCGTTTACTGGTACACGGCTCAAGCCGGTTCGACCGCTACGTGGCTGAACTCATGGAAACCGGAGACAGCGAGCAGCTGGCGGGCAGTGAATTGCGCGGACTCAGGCTATTCATCAACGAAGCCAACTGTACCCAGTGTCACAATGGCCCACTCCTGACCAACAACGCGTTTCACAATACGGGTCTTCTGAGCCTGCCTGGCAAACTGCCGGACATTGGCCGGTCAGCCGGGTTGCGGAAGGTGCGCGACGACGAATTCAACTGCCTGGGTCCTTACAGCGACAACCCAACAGTCTGCGATGAGCTCGTCTACGCAGGTTCCGGGAAAGAGAACGTGGGTGCGATGAAAGCGCCTTCACTGCGAAATCTTGCGGACACACAGCCGTATGGTCATGCCGGGCAGTTTGCGACCCTGGGTGAGGTGCTTGACCATTATAATGAAGCACCCGACGCGATGATCGGCCACAACGAGGCCAAACCGCTGGATTTGTGGCCCTGGCAGGTTGTGGATCTCGAAGCGTTTCTGCTGACCCTGCAGGCCCCGCTGGCGACTGATCCGAGCTGGTTGGAGCCACCTGATCAATAAAATCGCGGCTAAAGCCGCTCCTACAAAAGGTGTTTCAGATTTCTGGCTGCTAACTCGACGGATAGAGCGCTTGCAACCACACGTGCTTTTTCGCACCCTACGCTTCCACCTGGGAGGACAACGTGCACACAGTAGCTGACCTGCTGAAATCAAAAGGCAGTGAACCGATCATATCGATCGATCCGCTGGCATCTGTGTACGATGCCATCAATCTCATGAATGCCAAAAACGTCGGCGCAGTCCTCGTGCAGATCGACGGTTACCTTATCGGCATCGTGTCAGAGCGTGATTTCGTCCGGCGTTCGGTCCTCGATCATGAGATGGCGTGTAACACCAAGGTTTCGGAAATCATGACCCGCGAACCACTGACCGTCACCGAGAGCGATACGGTGGTGCACTGTGTGGGTCTCGCCCAGGAGCACAACGTCCGGCATCTACCGGTCGTGGATCAGGGTAAGCCGATTGGGATCGTCTCTTTGCGTGATCTCTTTCTCGACGTCATTCACGACAAATCGCCAGGTTAGGAATAAGCCGCTCCTAGAGATAGATAGACCTCGCTACCTCTGTAGGAGCGGCTTTAGCCGCGATTTTTACTCTGGCGGGAACGGCCCCGGAAACCCTTCTGTGAGATGCCGCTCGGGCCACAGGAACTGCAGGCTGCATCGTTTGATCAGCCACTGACCATCGACCTTCGCATAGTCTTCGTCGTACAGGCCGAACCAGACGATGGGTTGTTCTTCTTTAGGCGTCTGCGTGACAACGTCAATGAGGTAGCTCCGACCGACAGCGGTGTCCGGTCCGGTGAGTTCCACCCAGTGATCGCAGGTGTTGTGCATCGCGAAGAATGTCGTGTCGCCGTGGTGACTGCCTTCCACTTCCTTGAAGTTCTTGCGGATGGTTTCGCGTCCCTCCCACTGTCCATAAGGGCCAAACTCGCACAAACCATCTTCTGTAAAAAGATCCGCCAGCTCATCTATACGACTGCTGTCCATCAGCTGGCTGTAGAGCATCCGGACCTTGCGTATCTCTTCCATTTCAAGGAGTCCCTTGAGTTTCTGAACCTCCTCCGCCGTAAAATCTGCCATTCCTACCCCTTTGTTCGTTGCGGCCAAACGATTGACAGCATATGACCACTTTGCAGTACGATACAAGCAAGCCTGACTGTTTTTCCGGTTCCGGGAAGATCGGCGGGTTTTACAAACAGCATTGGAGAGAGAAATGAATGTGAACTTCAGCCGCAAGGCGTTGTTTTCTATATGCGCTGTTTGCCTCACCTTTATCATTCCCGGCGTGTCCTACGCTGCGGAAGATGACGATTCTGCCGTGATTGAAGAAATCATCGTGACAGGTACGAAGCGTGAGCAGGCGGCACAGGACGTTCCCATTGCATTGACCGCAATTTCCGACGAACAGCTCAAACGTCAGTTCCGTACTGACATTCTGGCGCTGGGTGAGATGTCACCCGGTGTGGCGCTTGGGCAGGTTGCGGGATTTCGGGCAGTGGCGGGCGGAATCCGGGGTACCGGCCAGAACTCGATTCTGGTGACACAGGATTCCTCTGTTGTCCTTCTCGTGGATGAGATGGGCCTCAATAACGTGCAGGCGCAGTTTGTCGAACTGTTCGATATCGACCGGATTGAGATCTACCGCGGCCCCCAGGGCACACTCTTCGGTAAGAGTGCAACGGGCGGCGCGATCGCCATCACAACCAAACGACCCGAGATCAACGAGTATTTTGCAGACCTCGAGGTTCAGTGGGGACAGTTTGACGGCGACGACGGTCCTGACTCAGCGGACATTCTCAAGTACCGCGCGGGTATCAACGTTCCACTCATCGAAGACAAATTGGCCATTCGAGCCACCGCGATCTGGGATGAGGACGACGGCTACTACACCAACGACAAGGCAACGGCTGATCAGACTGTTGGCCTGATCCCGGCTACCTTCGGTTTCGCTCCTCTACCTTCGCCCCTGGATGGGCCCGCATCCGGAGGTGGTGAAAACCTGAACGACACTGACGTATTTGCAGCCAAGGTAAAAGTTCTGTGGACTCCCACTGACAACTACGAGGCCTACTTCATCTACTCTCATCTCGATGATGATTCCGGAAGCCCTCCGGGGGTCAACGAAAGTGAGCCTACCATGCTGCTGCCGCTGCTCGGTTTCCCGTCGATTCAGTCTGCAGGCCAGAGCGATCCGTTGAGCACCGGTGTCACCAACCAGTGTCATGGTGAGGCTTTCTGTCTCGTCCAGGGCCACCGCGTGGACGTTGAGCAATATCAGCTGCATCAGACGCTGACCACGGACGATCTCACCTGGAAACTCATTCTCGGTCACCGGGAGATGGAAGAAATCCTACCAAGCACCTACACCGGTGAAGCGTTCCTGTCGCTCTTTGACGCGAGCCGCAACACCACCAAAGACCAGGACCAGATCGAGCTGCGAGTGTCGTCATCTTTCGACGGCCCCATCAACTTTGTCGCAGGTTACTCGTACGAGGAAGAAGAGACCGACATGCTGGCCTACGCCACGGTCGGGCTATCCGGGCTACTGACATTCGTCGATCCTGACGCGGACCCAACAACGGTCGGTCCGTTCTTCAATCCGGACGGTACGCTGGCGCTGGAAACGGACTACGTGACTGATCCCACGATGACGGGTGCTGCCCAGGAGCGGGAAACCACCGCGTTCTACGCGGACGTCACCTGGGATGTCACTGAGAAACTGAGCCTGACGGCCGGTGCTCGCTACACCAAGGACGAGAAGGAATTCTTCCGCCGCCAGAATCCCGGTGGACCCTGTACCGCGCTGACCCCGGCGAAAGACCAGGTCGACGTCAACGGCACGTGTCTGGACCGTCGATCCAATGCGATTTCGCGCGTAGGTGGTGGTTTCACCCCTGCGGATCTCAATCCGTTCAGCCTGCCGTTACCCGATTCCGCTTTCGAAATTGCATTGCGCACGGATGACGAGTGGGACGAGGTGACCTACCGGTTTGTTGCTGATTACTCCCTGACCGACGACTCCATGGCCTACTTCTCGTACGCCACGGGCTTCATCTCAGGTGGCTTTACGGAAACCTGTTCAACCTTTGCGACATGCCTGCCGTTCGATTCGGAAACCAACGAGAACTTCGAGGTTGGCTACAAAGGCCAGTTCATGGATAACACCCTGCAGACCAACTTCGCTGTGTTCTTCACCGAGTATGAAGACCTGATTCGTTCCCAGGTTGTGCCGTTTACCAACATCTTCGGCAACACAACCCAGGAGACGATCAACGTGAACGCAGGTGTCACCGAAGCCTGGGGCATTGAAGCAGAAGTGGTCTGGGTTGCCACCGACAACCTGCAGATCGACTTCAGCATTGGCTACCTCGATCACGAGTATGACGAGTTTGTATTGAACGGCGTCGACCTCTCAGGTCTGGAAGTACCCTTTTCTCCTGAATTGAAGTACGCAATTGCCGTCACCTATGAACACGAGTTCATGGATGGCCGCCTAGTGTGGAACACCAACTTCAACCACCAGGACGAGAATGAGTTCTCCGTATTCAACTCACCGTTGACGCAGATGAGCGAACGGGACCTGTGGGACGCACACGTTACCTACCACGACGGGCAGGACCGTTACCGGATTACCCTGTGGGCCAAGAACCTGCTGGATGAGCGCTACCGTACCGCGGCCAATTCCGTGGCGGGCTTGTGGAACTTCACCATGTATGGACGCCCCCTGTCTTACGGACTGGAGTTTGCCGTACATTTCGAGTAAACAGATCTGAAGTAAGCTTGAGTATGGAAAACACCGGGGCTTGCCCCGGTGTTTTCATTCTGGGAACTGAAAAGGGAGGAGATATGGAACTCGGCTATTTCACCATGCCGTCACACCCACCCGAACGTGGCATACGCGAGGGTCAGGAATGGGATCTCGAGGTCATCCGTCACATAGACCAGCTCGGATTCCAGGAGGCGTGGTTTGGTGAGCACCACACGTCCATCTGGGAACCCAATCCGTCACCCGACCTGCTGGTCGCCCAGGCTCTGACGCAGACTGAACAGATCCGCCTGGGTCCCGGAGGTTTTCTGCTGCCTTACCACCACCCGGCGGAGCTTGCGAACCGGGTCGCAACCCTCGACCACCTGTCCAACGGACGCCTGAATTTTGGTGTTGCAGCTTCCGGCCTGCCCTCCGACTGGGCGATGTTCAACGTCGATGGGGAGAGCGGCGCCAACCGTGACATGACCCGGGAAGCGCTCGATATCATTCTCAAGCTCTGGGACGCTGACGAGCCATTTACCTATGAGGGCGACTATTGGACCGTCACCCTGCCCGAAGAGATGTTCGGCCTTCTCCATCCTCACCTGAAACCCCTGCAGGATCCTCATCCGCCAATTGGTGTGGCGGGTCTGAGCAAAGGTTCCGACACACTCAAGATCGCTGGCGAGAACGGCTTCATACCCATGAGCCTCAATCTCAACCCGGCTTACGTTGCCAGTCACTGGGACGCCGTCGAGGAAGGAGCGGCGCGAGCCAACCGCATCCCGGACCGGTCCGAATGGCGCATGGTGCGCGAGGTGTTTGTCGCTGAGACAGACGAGGAAGCCTGGAAGCTGTCTGTTGAGTCACACATGGGGAGGATGTACAGCGAGTACTTCCTGCCGCTGCTGAACAATTTTGGTTTCTGGGAATTCCTCAAACACAACGAGGATGTCCCCGATTCCGATATCTCTCCGGAATACTGCGCGCAACACAACTGGATTGTTGGGTCTCCCGATACGGTCGCAGAGAAAATCGCAACGATGCAGGAGAACGTCGGCGGCTTCGGGTGTCTCCTGGTGCTTGGTTTCGACTACATGGAAAACACCGAGGCGTGGCTGAATTCACTGTCTCTGCTGAAAGAGGAAGTGCTGCCGAAGGTGGCACACTTGTAAACCATCTCTACCTCTGTAGGAGCGGCTTCAGCCGCGATTGCATCTACCGGGATTCACCAATCGCGGCTGAAACCGCTCCTACAGAGGTTAGTTTGGAACCGAGAAGACCAGCAGCGCGTTTCCCGGCATCCGGTCACCGAAGAGGTACCCGGAATTGACGAGTACCCGGCCCCGATAAACCACCGGGCCGTCAGACTCGATGCTTCCACCTTGGGCCACTTCTCCGGAAACTGACTCGAAGGTCCGGTTGGTATCGAAGTCCCAGAGAACCTCTCCCGTTTCGGTGTCATAAGCACGCAGGTGTCCGTCAAATGCCCCGGCAAAAACAACACCCGGGATAGCGGTCACCGCCGCTGAGAGGCCTGGGTCGCACGCGGGTTTGTCTTCCTCCGCGCACACATCCGGCGCGGGTGTATACCAGAGGATCTCACCATCGGTTGGGTTGAGCGCAAACAGCCCCGGTTTGCGAGGTCCGGTAAACCGGCCTGTAAACACCGTATCGGCATTCGGGGCGTATATCCGGTTATTGTCCGTTGCCATCCCCCAGTGAATGCCACCGGCAAACCCTCCCCGACCGATCCGCTTCTTCCAGACAAGGCGCCCATCTGCCGGGTCCAGCGCAAAAACATCTCCGGACTTCTGCCCCGCGATGACCAGATCGCGACCATCAACAGACACCAGCATGGGGGGCGCGCCGATATCGAGATCGGGTCCGTCCTCCTCCGGACAGTTGACCCCACCTCCGATGAAACACGCCATATTCCACGCATCCCCGCTGATCGACTGGTACGCCCAGATACGCTCACCTGTATCGAGATCAAAGGCCAGAACCGCATCGCTCGCATCGGCTGCCGGTGAGGTGTATGCCTCGCCTGTGCCCACGTAGAGAAGATTACGTTTTACATCGAGAGTTGGCGTATTCCACACGGGCGCCCCTGCAGGGTGATATCCAGCGGGTGAACTTCTCGCTTCTGGTTCATCAGGAATGCTGTACGCAGTCCAGAGATGTTTACCTTCGACTGTGCTGAATGCCGCCACGCCGCCTCTGAACGTACAACAGGGATAAGCCGGATCGGCGGCGCTGGCCCATTCTGATGACGACAAAGGTATGTACACCTTGTCCTTATGTAACCGCGGGGAGCCGGTTAGGGTGACATCCGGATGGGGATCAGCGAGAGCTGCCCAGATGAGGCTGCCGTCGGTGGGATCGATCGCGTAGACACGCCCATTGATGTCTCCGAAGTACGCCTGTGTCCCGTCCGGTTCCACGGCAAGCGCGCTGCGGACTTCAGCAGACGCGTTGAATTCCCAGTATGCACAACCCGTCTCCAGGTCCAGCGCGTAAACAGTTCCACCCTGGCTGCCCACCAGCACGGCATCCCCGTACGGGACGGGCTGGCTGCGGGCTCGAGACGCACCCGGATAGGCAAATACCCAATCCAACTGAAGCTCACGTACATCTTGCGTGTCGAGCCCTGCAACGTCCGAGGTGATAAAGCGTGTCCCTTTGCCAGTCAGACTCCAGCCATGAATGACCGGTTCTACACGTGGAATGGTTGGAGCTTCGCAGCGAAGAACCGGCGCGCCAGGTGCGCTTACACCGCCCAGATGGCTCGCGAGAATCTGAACCTCATCTGGCGATAGTCCAACCGCGTGTTCGCGCATTGGTCCATCGGTCATCGCAGCGAGAATTGTTTTGCTGCCAAGAATCTGAAACTTAACCTGGTGGACCGCTCGGGGAACGCTACCGTCATGACAAGTCATGCAACGCTGTTCAAACGCAGCTTGCGGGTCGAACCCTCTTTCGGCGGCCATGGCTGGCTGCAGCGAAAACGCTGCTGCCAGAATGAGAGAAAATCTCAACTCAGGGACGCGGCATGATCGCCGGGTCACCCGGACGGTATAACTCGTGTGCCCGCTTCCAGCTCGCAAAACTCTGCAGGATATGTATCGGATCGTCGTGCAGTTCGGTGAAACCGCCGCTGGTGGAGCGCGTATCGATGTAGCACGCATCCACGTTGTCGGCATGTAACTCACAGGCGAGTTCGAAACCCATATCCATGATGCGCTGCTTTTCTTCTTCGTAGTTGTTCACCAGCACACCCACGTGGTGAAACCCTTCTTCGCCCGGACCGTACATGTCCCGGTAGATCGATGGGGTGTCATCGTGCTGCTGAATAAACTGGATCATCATGTTTCCAAGGTAGCCGAACGCGTAACTGACATCGGCTTCCTGATCGGTGCCGCGGTACATGAAGGTATCCGTTTTGTGATGAGGCACCACCACAAAAGGCCCTGCCCGGTACAGTTTGTTCCACTTGTGGCAGGCTTCCTCCACATCGTTGACTAGGTACGCTTCCTGAAAAAAGTCGTAGCGCTCCAACATGGTCATCGGTTTCTCCCTTCAGCTGATGTTCTCTAGTGACCGGTACTTTAACAGTCTGCATTGACTGTTTTTAAGTCCATAAGAGAAAAACGACCCGATGGGGGATCGGCGTCACCATTCTTTAACACCCCGTTGCTAGCTTGCGAGATCCCTTGGTTATCCCGGAAAAAGGTCTCTGCAATGCGTCGCACCCAAATGTCCACTTTATTCCAGCTCTGTGCCTTGCCTTTGATCGCCTGGGGACTGCCTGGTCTCATACCCCAGGCTATCGCTGGAGAACCAAAGCCCTATCACGAGCAGATCGTGGATCAGTTAAAACAGCAGCGCGGTGTCATCACCACCGTGATTCCTGAGCTGCACCCCAAAATCACCAACTTCAACGACGAGGCGCCGATACCGCCTCAGTGTTACACCGAGACTGTCGGCGAGTTCAATCCGTGTTACGTATGCCATCAGAACTGGCAGCCGGGACGCGAAAACCAGATGAACGACGGCGTCCTGCAACTCGAATACGCTTTCAGCGACGTTGGACTCACGAATCACTGGCACAACCTGTTCGAGGACCGCAGTGACGCCGTGGCGAAAATCAGTGACGCTGAAATCACCGCCTGGGTGAACGAGGACAACTATTCGGAACTCGCACCGCGCCTGCGCGAAGCGGAGTTCGGTGGTTGGATCCCTGATCTCGACAATCTGCATCTCGGTCCGGGTGCCTTCGAAGCGAACGGATTTGCAAAAGACGGTAGTCACTGGGTTGCGTTCAACTACAAGCCCCTGCCCAGTACGTTCTGGCCCACCAACGGTTCCACCGACGACGTGATGATCCGTCTGGCCGAACCGTTCCGCACCGACCACGACGGGAAGTACTCCGCAGACATCTACAAAGCCAATCTGGCCATTGCGGAAGCGCGCCTGAAGGGCTTCGACCGTATTACCTCTCTCCCATTGGATGAAGCCATGGTAGGAAAAGACCTCAATGGCGACGGCAGACTCACCCTTATCGATGAGATCACCGTGACGAACAAGTGGGTTGGCGCTGCGGAGGCCTGGTTTGCTGACGATTACCTGTACCCGGAAGGAACAGAGTTCCTGCATACGGTTCGCTACGTCGGGATCGGCGAACAAGGTGAGATCGGCGTTTCTACCCGCATGAAGGAAGTACGTTACATGCGTAAATGGCGCGGCTATACCAAGCCCATGTATGGGCGCGAGTACGATCTCGAAAACATGGCCAAGGAACAGGGACAGCTACCGCGCTACAAGCTGGTCGGGGACCATGGCCTCGACAATGGTTTCGGCTGGTCGGTGCAGGGTTTCATCGAAGGTGTGGATGGGAGGCTGCGTACGCTGACTTACGAGGAAAACCTGTTCTGCATGGGCTGCCACACCTCTATCGGCGCCACCATCGACAAGACCTTCGCGTTCCCGCGAAAGGTGGACGGCGCCGCAGGCTGGAAGTACATCGACCTGAAAGGCATGCCGGACGCTCCCAACATGGGCGAAAGCCGGGGTGAGATTGCCACCTACCTCGAGCGTGTGGGAGGCGGTGGCGAATTCCGCAGCAACCCGGAGATGTACGCGAAGTGGTTCACGCAACAGGGCAAGGTGAACCAGGACGCGCTGAACAGCGCGGCAGATGTTTACGACCTGATCACTCCCTCGCGCGAACGAGCACTGATGCTCAACAAGGCATACCGCACCATCGTTGCGGAACAGGACTACCTGTATGGGCGCGACGCCACCGTGCAGCCCCCAAAAAACGTCTATCAGCAGGTAGATAACGATACTTCCCCCACCCTTCCTGCAGACAAGTTCTTCACATGGGACATCCGTCTCGACTGGGCAACTACCCCGCCGGGGTCCGCGGCCACCCGATCACAGCTGTCTGCCTCCAGTGTAACCAAACGTTAACAAAGTAATTCACGTAACTGACACGTAACTGTTACCCGTCCGTCACATTGCCTTGCAAACATCCTTCGGGCGTGCGGCTCCTGGCCACACGACCATAAACAAAGCCCGAGGGGGGCACATAGGAGTATCAATGAAATTTACCGCGAAGCACTTAGCGGCGGGAACGCTGGCCCTGGCTATGTCACTGACAGCCATCGCCGGTACGAAGCCGTACTTTGTCCCGCTGACCCAGTCGTCAGCCGTGGCATCACCCAATCACATCAACGAACTCAATTCTCCCTGGCAGGTACCGGCGGGGCTTAGGTACCGCAATCTGACCAGCATGCAGGAGATCGAAGCCGACTTTAACCAATCCGTGCAACGGGTCCCCGGTGTGGGTACGGCAACCACCATGTTCGACATGCTTGCTTTCGATCCTACCGGCAAATACATCTTCATCCCTCACGAGACACCAGTCGGCGCTGGTGTGTCCCGCTATTCTATCGAGGACGACACGAATACCCTGATCTTCTCCGGTGACCAACAGGGCGCTGGTCCGGACGGCTCACGTTCCACCAGGGACGACATGTGGGAAAACGACTTCGGCGCCTTCGACCCCGCACGCTGGACACCCTGGGGGACCGTCATCGCCGCGGAAGAGTGGTCCGGCCTTGGCCGAGTGGTGGAAATCCTGAATCCCATGGCGTCACCCGTCGATCCGGTAGCCGGGGGCTCACAGCTTCTGGAAGGATCCGACTGGAGAGTGTTGACCAGTATTGCCAGCGTGTCCCACGAAGGGATCAATTTCAGCGTCAAGCAGCCTAGAAAAGTAATCTACTTCATCGACGAGGACCGCTCTGGATCCATCTACAAGCTGGTACTGACAAAAGCAGGTGACATTGCTGGTGGTGGCCAGACCTTCGTGCTGGTAGGCGACAACTACACCGGAAACGTCGTTGAAAACTGGAACGACAGCGAAACAGGCAACGACGCCCCCGCGGTTCTCGCATCCCGCTTCGGCTGGGCGCGATGGGTACCCATCACCGGCCCCAACGGCGAAACGCTGGAAGGTGTCACCAGCCCCTTCGGTCCGAGCGTTCTCAACTGTGGCGCCGACGATCCCGCCGATCCCTGTCGCGACGAAGACATCCGCCCCGGCCGCGTCGCGGCCGACGACGTGGGTGGCTTGCCATTCGGACGCCCGGAAGACATGACCATCGGTGTGACGCCGGACGGCCTGGAGATGCTCTATGTAACGACAACTTCCGAGGATGCAGTCATTTCCATCGAAACACGTCCGCTGCCGGGGAACAATCGCGCCTTTGTTCGCCAGTTCGCCAGCACCGATACACCGCGGAACCTCGGCTTCCCAGCCACAACGGGCACGCTCAGCGCGCCGGACAATCTGGCCATCGACGGCAAAGGCAACGTCTACATCATCGAGGACAAGCCCAATGGTGATGACGTCGGTGGCGATGTGTGGTTCGCCCGCGACCTCAACATGGACGGCATCGCCGAATCCCTCGATCATTTCATGAGCATTCAGGTGGACGGCGCTGAGGCTACAGGCATGGTGTTCAACCCTAGACATCCCAGCAAGTTCGTGATTGCCGTACAGCATCCGGATAGCGTGGATATCGACCGCGACGTCGACGAAGACGGCACGCCGGATTTCGCTTGTGCCAGTGACTCGCCGCACACCTGCCAGGGAGACGCGGTTTGGGAATTCGATATCAGGCACGCTGGTGGTCCCAAAATCGGTACCTGGAAGTTCCGTCAGGAACTGAAAGGGATGCGCACCAGGGCTACCCAGCCCTGATCGACGCTCTTTCGTTCAAGCCAGAAAACCCCGCCTCGGCGGGGTTTTTTTGCGGCGAAACAGCGAGGCAGGTTAGAGTAGCCTGCTTTCCTGCAACGGATTTCTGATGCGCATCGCTACCTGGAATGTGAATGGGCTGAGAGCACGCCTCGACTTCATGAGGCTCTGGCTGCTCGACCGAAAACCCAATGTGGTCGGTCTTCAGGAACTGAAGATTACGGACGAAGAGTTCCCGCACGGCTTTTTTGAGGACCTCGGTTATACCGCCCTCGTTCACGGACAGAAGAGCTGGAACGGGGTGGCGATTCTCAGCAACGTACCCACCGAGCTCACCCAGGCCGGACTTCCGGGTGAATCAGACTGGGGAGCCCGGCTCATCACCGCAACCGTGGAAGGTAATTTCGAATTTACGACGGTTTACTGCCCCAACGGAAAATCAGTTTCACACGACGACTACCCCGGCAAACTGTCATGGTACGACTCGCTGAACGAACACTGGCACAACGGCCATAACCTGCCCCGTGTCCTGTGTGGCGACTTCAATATCGTTCCAACCGATCTGGATACATGGCGAGCGGATACCGGAGAAGAGGACATCTTCCACACGCGCGCAGAACGAGACCGCCTCGCTGCCCTCGCGGATGCCGGGATGACTGATCTTTACCGTCACCTTCATCCCGACGAACAGGCGTTTTCCTGGTGGGATTACCGGGGCGGCGCATTCCACAGGAAACAGGGCTTGAGGATCGATTTCATCCTCGGGTCAGCCGGAATTGTCGAAAAGGTGGAAGCCGTCGCTATTGACCGTGACTACCGGAAAAAGCAGGACGGGCTGACCGCGTCAGACCATGCGCCGGTCTATGCTGACCTGACACTGTAATTAAGAGAAGGGACCACTTGAAAGCTGCAAGACTGGAAACCCTCGGTGAACCTCTGGTGATCCGGGACATACCCGCACCCGAAGCTCACTCCGACGGCGTTGTGGTACGCGTCCTTAGCTCGCACATGATGTCTTACACAAACGAGGTGTTCAGCGGGGACGCGGCGCGCATCGCGCCACCCATACCCTATACCCCCGGCTTATCGGCAGTCGGCATCGTCGAACAATTTGGGAAAGACGTTGTGGGTTTCGAGGAAGGTGACTTCGTGTTCTGCAACCCTCACGTTGTCGATGATGCTCCCGGACGTGACCCTGAGCAGATACTGATCGGCTGGTTTGGGCTCACTCCCGGTGCGGGGCCGCTGCTCGATAAGTGGAAGAACGGATCATTTGCCGAGTATGCCGGTTATCCCGCGCAATGCGTTGCAAAGATCGACCCGTCCCTGAAAGACCAGCATGGCTCCCTCGCCCACCTCAACATCCTGACGGTTGCCTATGGCGCTCTCCTGAAAGGAAGCTGGCAGCCGGGAATGACATTGGTTGTGAACGGCATCACCGGCAATATCGGCGCAAGCACCGCAATGATTGCGCTGGCTCTTGGAGCAAAGAAAGTCATCGGTCTCGGACGCGATAAAGCCGTGCTGGACGACGTTGAAAGAATCGATTCCAGGATCACCTGCCTGCGCCTGATCGGCGATACTGAAGCCGATCTCGACGCACTGCTCCAGGTTGAATCACGAGCGGATATCTGCGTCGACGCGTCCGCAGCCCCCGATTCCTCATCAACAGAAGTAGCGCTCGGGTGTCTGGCCTACGCCGGGTGCGCCGTCTGGGTTGGTGGCGTGCGGGCACCCATACCTGTGTCGTACTCCAACGTGCTGATCAAGGAACTGAAAATTGTCGGTTCGTATATGTACAACCCCGATTGTCCGGCCCGGCTGATACAGTTGATCGAGAGCGGTGTGCTGGACATGAGTCTGATCGACACCCGAGTGTTTTCCCTTGAAGACATCAATCGCGCCATTGACCACGCCCCGGATTGTAAAGGCCTGTCATCGGTCGTCATTCAACCCTGAACCGGGCTTCCGACCTACTGACACCACAATTTCGCGTGAGCTTTTTTTCGTTCGGTGGTAAGGTACGGCCTCCAGAAATGGGTGCCCATATTTTTCCTTTTAAAATCAAAAGGTTACGAATTAGGATACCCCAAACCATTTGCTTTTTTGAGAAATGACATGAAGGATTTAACGCGCTATCGAAATATCGGTATTTTTGCCCACGTGGACGCGGGCAAAACCACCACCACTGAACGAATTCTGAAACTCACCGGCAAGATCCACAAAATCGGTGAAGTTCACGATGGCGACGCAACAACTGACTTCATGGAACAGGAACAGGAGCGCGGAATCACGATTCAATCCGCAGCTACATCCTGTGAATGGGCGGATCACCGGTTGAACATCATCGACACGCCCGGGCACGTCGATTTCACCATCGAGGTCTACCGTTCCCTCAAAGTCCTCGACGGGGGCGTTGGTGTTTTCTGCGGCTCCGGCGGCGTTGAGCCTCAGTCTGAAACCAACTGGCGCTACGCCAACGATTCCGGCGTTGCCCGCATCATTTTTGTCAACAAACTCGATCGTCTGGGCGCAGACTTCTACCGTGTGGTCGACCAGATCAAAGACGTGCTGGGCGCAACGCCGCTCGTCATGACGTTGCCGATCGGGATCGAGGACGACTTCAAAGGGGTCGTGGACGTCCTGACAAAAGAAGCGTTTATCTGGGACGACAGCGGCAATCCAGAAAACTTCACAATCGAAGAGGTACCGGCAGAGCTGGCTGATCGCCTGGAAGAATACCGTGAGGCGCTGATCGAAACAGCGGTGGAACAGGACGACGACCTGATGGAGGCTTACCTCGAGGGTGAAGAGCCGTCTATCGAAGATCTCAAGCGCTGCATCCGTAAAGGCACCATCAACCTCGACTTTTTCCCGACGTTCTGTGGTTCCGCGTTCAAAAACAAAGGTGTACAGAACGTTCTGAACGCGGTGGTCGACTACCTGCCCAATCCAATTGAAGTGGAGCCTCAGCCCGAGGTTGACCTCGAGGGCAACGAAACTGGCGAAAAGGCTGAAGTGGATCCGGATGGACCTCTGCGTGCCCTGGCATTCAAAATCATGGACGATCGCTATGGCGCACTCACTTTTACGCGTATCTACTCGGGCACCCTGAACAAAGGGGATAACGTTCTGAATACCTTCACCGGGAAGACAGAACGGATCGGTCGTATTGTGGAGATGCACGCTGACTCGCGGGAGGAGCTGGACTCAGCCCAGGCGGGCGATATTGTGGCGCTGCTAGGCATGAAAAATACCAAGACCGGCCACACCCTGTGTGATCCAAACAATCCAGCCACGCTCGAACCGATGGTATTCCCCGACCCGGTGATCTCGGTTGCAATCGCCCCCAAAGATAAAGCCGGTGCTGAGAAGATGGGTATCGCGTTGTCGAAGATGGTTCAGGAAGACCCGTCGTTCTACATCGAAACAGATGAGGAAAGCGGTGAGACCATCATGAAAGGCATGGGTGAACTGCATCTCGACATCAAGGTCGACATCCTGAAACGCACCCATGGCATCGACGTTGACGTGGGCCGACCCCAGGTCGCATACCGTGAGACCATCACCCAGCGTGTGGAAGACACGTACACCCACAAAAAGCAGACGGGTGGTGCAGGCCAGTTCGCTAAAATCGATTACATCATCGAACCGGGCGAAGTTGGCAGCGGTTACGAATTCGAATCTGTCGTCACCGGCGGTAACGTGCCGCGGGAATTCTGGCCAGCCGTTCAGAAAGCATTTGGCGTGTCGATGGAAGAAGGCACTCTCGCGGGTTACCCGCTCCTCGATGTGAAAGTCACCCTGACTGACGGCGGCTATCATCCCGTGGACTCATCCGCCATCGCCTACGAGCTGGCCGCCAAAGCCGCCTACCGTCAGACCGTCCCGAAAGCTGCTCCCCAGCTTCTGGAGCCGGTTATGAAGGTGGATGTCTTTACGCCAGACGATCATGTGGGGGATGTCATCGGTGACCTCAACCGCCGTCGCGGGATGATCAAGTCCCAGGAAGCGGGCGCCACTGGTGTCCGTGTGAAAGCTGATTGCCCCCTCGGAGAGATGTTCGGCTATATCGGTGACCTCCGAACAATGACCTCAGGACGCGGCCAGTTCTCGATGGAGTTTTCACACTACGCAGCGTGCCCGGCAAATGTGGCGGAAGCGGTGATAGCGGAAGTGAAAGAGCGGAAGGCGAACGCGTAAAAAAGACAATCGCGGCTAAAGCCGCTCCTACAGAGTGAACTACCTGTCTACCTTTGTAGGAGCGGCTTTAGCCGCGATTGGTTCTCTTGGATTACTCTCTCGGCATCCCTGCCGGATTGTCTCCTGATTGAACTGGCCACGGGGTCCGCATCAACGCGAATCGCCGGTAGGCACTTCGCTGCGAACCCGCGTGACGCAGGCGTCACGCCATTAGCCGCGATTAAACATTAAAGCGGAAGTGGACGACATCCCCGTCGGCCACTTCGTAGTCTTTACCCTCCAGCCGCCAGCGGCCGGCATCTTTGGCGCCCTGCTCACCACCAAACTCGACAAAGTCATCAAAGCTGATGACCTCCGCCCGTATGAATCCTTTTTCGAAGTCAGTGTGGATGACACCGGCCGCCTGGGGTGCTTTGGCACCCACCGGGATTGTCCAGGAGCGCACTTCTTTGGGGCCAGCTGTGAAGTACTGCTGTAACCCGAGAAGCTTGTAACCTGCCCGGATGACCCGGTTCAGGCCGGGTTCCTCTATACCGAGGGATTCCAGGAATTCATCCCGGGCCTCGTCGTCCAGCTCAGCTACCTCCGCTTCAATCTGGTTGCTGACCACAACAACTTCGGCACCCTGCTCTTCCGCTATCTGGCGGACTTCATCGACAAGCGGGTTATCGTCGAGGCCGTCTTCGGAGACGTTAGCTATAAACAGAACGGGCTTAGCCGTGATGAAGTGGAACTCGCGAATTGACACCTTTTCCTCTTTGGTGAGCTCTGCGGCACGAACGGGCTCACCTGCCTCGAGCTTGACTTTGACCTTGTCGAGAATCGCCAGGAGCGCACGGGCGTCTTTGTCGCCAGAACCGGCGGTACGGCGCGTTCGATCGTAAACTCGCTCGAGGGTTTCGAGATCGGCCAGGGCCAGCTCTGTATCGATGATCTCAATGTCGTCCCGGGGTGAGACACGACCTGACACATGGACGACATTCTCGTCCTCAAAACAACGCACCACGTGGGCGATCGCATGTGTCTCCCGGATATGTGCCAGAAACTGATTCCCGAGACCTTCACCCTTCGACGCACCCGCAACCAGGCCCGCAATATCCACAAACTCCATCGTGGCGGGGATTACCTTTTCAGGGTTCACGAGTTTCGCGAGCGCCGCCAGGCGGGGGTCAGGTATAGGTACAACCCCGGTATTCGGATCGATTGTGCAGAACGGGAAGTTCTCCGCATCGATACCTGCCTTCGTCAGCGCATTGAAAAGCGTCGACTTGCCGACATTCGGCAGGCCCACAATGCCGCAGTTAAATCCCATATCTACGTTTCCTCATCTGGCCCGGGAGAATCAACAGCATGAAGAACATTCATCGCGTCCTGCCATCGCAGGTGCACAACGTCCGCCATCAGCGCATCATCCAGGTCTGTCGCCGCCTCGACCGCCGCTCGCTCCGCGGAAGGCATCGTCTGTCTCGTGAGATAGCCTGTCACCAACGATTTATCACCCGGATGCCCGACCCCGATACGCAGCCGGACAAATTCCCCGCGATTACCGCAACCCGCACGCACACTCTTGATGCCGTTGTGGCCCGCATCACCCCCACCTTGCTTCAGTTTCACAACACCGATGTCGAACGCCAGCTCATCGTAGGCGACAAGCACTTCCTCGAGCGGTATTTTGTAGAAACTGACAAGCAGACCGACGGACTCGCCGCTGTTGTTCATATACGTCGCGGGTATCAGAAGCCGTACGTCTGCACCGTCGATCAAACCCCGCCCGATCTCACCTTTGAACTTCGTATCGAGCTTCAGCTCTATTCCATAGCGGGACGCCAGGCGACGTACCCACCCGGCACCAACATTGTGCCGGGTGTCTGCATACGCCTTGCCTGGATTGCCGAGACCAACAATGAGCCGTAAGTGACTCATTTCCTTACCTCGCTAAAGGAGAGGTTATTCCTCGTCGTCGCCACCTTCTTCGGAAGAACCTTCCTCGGCAGCAGCTTCATCACCTTCTTCGACTTCACCTTCAACGGCTTCATCGACAACGACTTCTTCTTCCTCTTCAACGACTCGTCTGGCCGCTACGCTGACGACCGGGATGTCACGATCTTCACCGTACGTCAGTGCCACAATGGTGACGCCTTCGGGGAGAACAAGATCGCTGAGGTGCAGCGAAGAACCGATATCGACGTGTTCCATGTCCACTTCGATGAACTCCGGGAGGTCCGCCGGGAGACAGCTGACCTCAACGTCCGTGAGGTTGTGGGCAATGGCACCGCCACCGATTTTCACCCCAACACAGTTTTCCTCGTTGATGAAATGCAGCGGGACGTTCACATGCATCTCGCGATCCGCGCTGATGCGCTGAAAGTCGATGTGCAGAACGCGTCCGTTGCCAGGATTACGCTGCAGGTCTCTCACCACCGCCTGCTGTGCTGTCCCTTCGACAACCACATCGAGGATCTGCGAATAGAACGCTTCCTGTTCCATCGCCTTGGTAAGCTCGTTAACCCCCAGGGTCAGCGTCTGCGTCTCAGCGTCCGCACCGTAAATAATTGCCGGTATCTTCTCGCCCTGTCGACGCAGGCGGCGGCTCGCACCTTTCCCCACGTCTGAGCGGAGGTCGGCAGTCAGTTTTATGTTGTCTGACATAGATTTCTCCTAAGTTTTGTCTTTATGCCCGATGGTCTGCGACCAACCAGCGGACAACTACAACCAAAAACGCGATAGCCCTAACGGAACATCGCGCTGATGGATTCTTCGTTGCTCACGCGCCGTATGGATTCCGCCAGCAGACGGTCCAGGCTGAGCTGCGTGATTTTCTCACAACCCCTGGCTTCTTCGCTCAAAGGTATCGTATCCGTTACAACAATTTCATCGAGTTCTGACGCGGCTATCCGTTCTATCGCCGGACCCGAAAACACCGGATGGGTGACGTAAGAGACCACCTGGATCGCACCCTCTTCTTTGAGGGCGGACGCGGCGGTACACAACGTTCCCGCGGTATCCACGATGTCGTCTACCAGGATGCACGTCTTACCCTCGACGTTACCGATGACGTTCATCACTTTGGTTTCGTTCGCCTGGGGCCGGCGTTTGTCGATGATGGCGAGATCGAGATCGTTGATCTGTTTCGCTATCGCGCGTGCTCTGACTACACCACCCACATCCGGCGAAACGACAATCGGATTGACATAGTTCTTGGTGTGAATGTGATCGACGAGAACAGGTGATCCGTACACGTTGTCGACTGCGATGTTGAAAAACCCCTGAATCTGGTCCGCATGCAGATCGACAGTGAGAATGCGATCCACACCGACCGCGCCGATCATGTCCGCGACTACTTTTGCACTGATCGGTACCCGGGCTGACCTTGGTCGGCGATCCTGCCGTGCATATCCGTAGTAAGGAATAACCGCGGTAATCCGCATGGCTGACGCCCTGTGGATCGCATCAGCCATGATGAGGAGTTCCATGATGCTGTCGTTCGTCGGCGCGCATGTCGACTGCAGAAGGAAGACATCCTGACCACGGACGTTTTCGTGGATCTCGACCATGACTTCACCGTCACTGAATCGTCCAACGTCCGCACGGCCAAGACCGACCCGCAGTTCATCTGCAACGCGTTCGGCGAGTGCCCTGTTTGCACCCCCCGAAAACAGCATCAAATTCGCCAAAATTCCTTCCCCTTGAAGGTCCTAGATAAATAGATGGCTGGGGTGGCAGGATTCGAACCTGCGCATGCCGGGATCAAAACCCGGTGCCTTACCGCTTGGCGACACCCCAATTTGTAGTTCGAACCGTATTTCCGGCTCTTTGAAAGGCGCGCTATTGTCCGGAACCGACCCCTGAGTGTCAAACGGAAAGACAGTTAGAAATCAATGAGTTGGAATCGCGGCTGAAGCCGCTCCTACAGAGGTAGACAGGTTGTTTACTCGACCTCGCTCAACGCAACAACAATCCGGTAAGCCTCATTTTCGGCCACAATTCGCTTTGGTATCGAAGGATCTGCAAACGCGCCGTGACGACTCAACTCGACCTGCCATCCCGCCTGGCTAAAGGCAGTGAAATAACCCTCAGGTCCCATAGACAAATTGGCGACGTCGAAGCGGTGGTGAGGGTTTCCCATCAACCACATCCGTAACACTTCAACCGGCAGGCTCCACCCGAGTTGTCCGTACATCACATCTTCTGGGGTGCCCTGTGCGAGCGTTTCATCTCCCCGTGAAATGGCCATGAAGTTCTGCTCGCCGCTCAGTCTGACGCGCCCCTGGCCAAGGACACCCCAGACGTCTATTTCGTAGTGCTCTCCTGCCTGTGCCCACCTGAAGCGTGCAGAGTGATTGCCTTCTGTGTCGCGCACGCTCAGTTTGCCAGTCACGCTGAAAGTGGCCTCCTGCAGCCGTGGCGGCACCGTTGAACACCCAACCTGCAAAATAACCAAGCAAATGAGGGACTTAGCGCACGCCCGGGATCGCCAATCTGATATCATTGGTCCCTTTCCGGATCGCATCGTAAACGATGAGCATATTGGCATACGGTCTTAACTATCGCACGGCTTCCATAGAGCTCAGGGAGCGTATTGCCTTGCCGGAAGACATCGTCGCTGACGCGCTCTATCAGGTTAAGCGCGACGTGGAAGGGGTCTCGGAAGCCGCCATCATCTCTACCTGCAACCGGACCGAGCTGTATTGCGCCCTGGAGCCCGAGGCAGAACCGGACCTCGCTCACTGGTTGACCCGCTATCGACCTGTAAACTACAGCGAACTGGAAGACACCACTTACCTGCACTGGGATCAGAACGCCGCGCGCCATCTCATGCGCGTGGCAGCGGGGCTCGACTCACAGGTGCTCGGCGAGCCCCAGATCATGGGCCAGGTCAAGACCGCCTACGAAGTTGCCAGGGGGGCGGGAACGCTTGGACCGGAACTGAACCTGCTCTCTCAGATATCGTTGCGCACGGCGAAGGAAGTGCGCACACACACTGAAATAGGCCGTAATCCGATCTCTGTTGCTTACGCTGCGGTCTCTCTCGCTCAGCAGATATTCACCGATCTCAAATCCAAGTCTGCGCTGTTGCTCGGCGCGGGAGAGATGATCAGCCTTGTCGCGGACCACCTCAGTAGTCAGAAAATCGGCCGGCTGGCGATTGCCAATCGCACCCTGGTCAACGCGGAGATCCTCGCAAGCAAACACGGTGGCCATGCCATGCAGCTGACTGACGTTGCAGAGAATCTTGCGGACTTTGATGTCGTCATCTCATCGACGGGCAGCTCGCTGCCTGTCGTCGGGAAGGGTGCGGTCGAGGCTGCCATCCGCCTACGTAGGCGCCGTCCGATGTTCATGGTCGACATCGCCGTCCCGCGGGATATCGAACCAGAGGTGGGGGACCTGCCTGACGTCTTCCTGTACTCCATTGACGATCTCACGGAGATCATCGAAGGTAACGTCCAGCAACGACGGAAAGCCGCTGAAGACGCCGAACGCTATGTGCAACAAGGTTCACAACTCTATCTCCGAGAGCGTCGAGTGAAGAAGGATCAGAAACTCGTCCGGGACTTCCGCGATCAGGCCCAGGCTTTGCACCGCGAAGAACTTGGCAAAGCGCTCAGGGACCTCGAAAAAGGCGCTGATGCAGCGGACGTGCTCGAGCGCTTCGGCAACAACCTCACAAACAAACTTCTCCACGCACCGACGGTTGCACTGCGCGAGGCGAGCGCCCAGGGCAGGACCGACCTACTCGAGTACCTGCGAACTCTGTACCAATTGGACGACACATCGTCCCCAGCTGAAGACTCCTGATCATGGCGTTGTCGCAATCCATGACTGTCAAACTGGCAGGGTTGAACGACCGCTTCGATGAGGTGGCCGGCCTGCTCTCGGACCCGGAAGTCATGTCGGACCGTGACCGGTTCACAGCCCTGTCCAAGGAATACGCGGAGCTGGAACCAATCATCAACTGTTATCGCTCCCTCGAGAAGCTCGATGCCAACCTTGCTGACAGCCAGACACTGCTTGAAGAAGAAGACGACGCGGAGATGCGTGAACTCGCCGAGGAAGACGTTCGTCAAACCCAGGAAGAAATAGAATCGCTGACAGCCGAGCTGCAACTGCTTCTGCTACCGAAAGACCCCAACGACCACTCGAATGTCTACCTGGAAATCCGGGCGGGCACAGGAGGTGACGAGGCAGCCATTTTCTCCGGCGACCTCCTGCGTATGTACAACAAATACGCGGAGTCCAAAGGCTGGAACGTGGAGGTCATGAACGAACGTCCTGGAGAACACGGCGGCTTCAAGGAAGTCATCACCCGAATTATCGGCAAAGATGTCTATTCCCAGCTCAAGTTCGAATCAGGCGCACACCGTGTACAGCGAGTCCCTGAAACCGAATCCCAGGGTCGTATCCACACGTCTGCATGTACGGTCGCCATCATGCCGGAGGTCGATGAGATTGATTCGATAGACATCGACAAGAAGGATATCCGTGAGGACACATTCAGAGCATCCGGGGCCGGTGGGCAGCACGTCAACAAGACCGATTCAGCGATCCGCCTGACCCACCTTCCAACAGGCACTGTTGTTGAGTGCCAGGACGAACGCTCCCAGCACAAAAACCGGGCCCGGGCTATGTCACTGCTGCAGGCTAAACTCCTCGATGCAGCGCGTACGGCCCAGGAAACGGAGCAGGCCGAGAACCGGCGCCAGCTTGTCGGTTCGGGAGACCGGTCCGAGCGCATAAGAACCTACAACTTCCCCCAGGGACGTGTGACCGACCATCGCATCAACCTCACGCTCTACAAACTCGATGAGGTCATCGAAGGCGATCTCGACGCAGTCGTCGAGCCGCTGATACAGGAACACCAGGCTGATCTCCTCAAGGACATGGGCAGTTGATGACCATCGGCGAATGGCAGGCGTCGAACGCGGATCTTCCACGCATAGAGCGTGAGCTGCTCTTGACGGATGTTCTGAGCGTTACGAAAGCATATCTGCTTACCCACCCGGACCACGAAGTAAACGATTCGCACGTCGAAAAGTTGAATCGAGTTGCCCATCAGCTACGCGAGGGCCAACCCTGGGCATATCTCGCTGGCAACCAGGAGTTCCGGGGCATCGATCTCAAGGTCACGCCGGACGTTCTCATTCCACGGCCGGAAACAGAACTGCTGGTGGAACTTGCCATTGAGTATGCACCCACCTCTGCTCGTGTCCTCGAGCTCGGCACCGGTAGCGGTGCGATTGCTATTGCGCTCTCAAGTGAACGCCCGGACCTCGTGATCACCGCTACCGACATTTCTCCCGCAGCCCTGGAGATTGCCCGCGAGAACACGCGCGTTCACGGACTCGACATTGAGTACATCGAAAGTGACTGGCTCACATCCATACCAACTCCCACAGACGGCTGGGACGTCATCATCAGCAACCCGCCGTACGTTGCAGAAGGGGACTCACACCTCGCCGCGCTGCAGTTCGAGCCGCAACACGCTCTCGTGAGCGGACCGGCCGGCCTGTCGGATCTGCAGGCAATTGTTACGGAAGCCGTTTGCCATCTGCGCGCCTGCGGCAGACTGTTCCTGGAACATGGCTGGGATCAGGCTGGATCCGTTCAAGCCATGATGAAACAAAATGGTATGACCGAAATCAAAACCCACCAGGATCTTGCTGGTCTCGACCGCGTGACATCCGGGGCAGCGCAACGGGTAACAGAATGAACGACGAGGAGCTGCTCCGTTACAGCCGTCAAATCATGCTGCCGGACTTCGATATTGAAGGGCAGGATAAGCTGCTCGCCTCACATGTCCTGATTGTAGGCCTGGGAGGGCTCGGCTCACCGGCAGCCCTGTACCTCGGCGCGGCTGGTATCGGCCACATGACGCTGGTCGATGACGACACCGTGGAGCTCTCCAACCTGCAACGCCAGATCGCACACGACACCTCCGCCGTCGGGTCAAACAAGGCGGAATCCGCAGCGAAAACGATTTACGAGATCAATCCGGGAATCACTGTCGACGTGCTGGCCCAACGTCTCGACGAAGATGCCTTGCGCAAACTGCTCGCTGAAGCTGATATTGTCCTCGACTGCACCGACAACTTCGAAACCCGCTACATCCTCAACGATCTGTGCTGGGCAGAAGAAGTGCCGCTCGTCTCCGGAGCGGCGATCCGGTGGGAAGGCCAGGTGTCCCTGTTCGACCCGAAGAATCCGGAGTCGCCCTGTTATCGTTGCCTCTATCCCACCGGTGACAGCGGAGCGCTGAACTGCTCGGAAAACGGTGTGATCGCCCCCCTTGTCGGTATCATCGGCACGTGCCAGGCGCTCGAGGCTATCAAACATCTGAGCAACACCGGCGAATCCCTCGCGGGCCACATCCTCTACTTTGATGGCAAATACATGGAGTGGCGAAAACTCAGGCTGACGAAGAATCCGCAATGTTCAATCTGCGCGTAAGTGAGTTAACTCGTCGGATGATTCAATTGTGAACCTGTTTGAGTTTTCGGAGGCCTTCGCGGCCATGATAGATACCGCCCTGACAGCCTGGGGCCTGTATTTTACCGCTGTAAGCGGTTACCTCATTGCCGCCTATCTCGTTGGCGATAAATTGACCCGCTCCCAGCTCCTGATCACCTCTACCCTGTTTGTTGTCATTGCGCTATCAATGACATTTACGAGCTTCGGTCTGTCTGAACGCGCTATACAGCTGGAAATTGAGTTTGAGGGTGAAAGAGATGCCCTGGATTCTGTCAGCTACATCATGCTGACAGCTCAGCTTCTCGGCATTCTCGCTGCACTCAAATTCATGTTCGATATCCGCAAACCGAAGTGATATGGCGCTTCTGGTACGAAGCTAGAAAGTTTCTGTAGGAGCGGCTTCAGCCGCGATCTCTTCGAGACCGTATACTGACAGCAAGTCCTCGACCAGTTCATTTCTGACCTGATCGAGATCCACATCTGCAAAGTCCGCCATGTGGGTGACTTCCATGCCGAGCAAACCACATGGGTTGATACGACTGAAGGGCTCGAGGTCCATGTCCACGTTGAGACTCAGCCCATGGTACGAACAACCTCGTCTGACCCTTAAGCCCAGGGAGCCAATCTTGTTACCGGCCACGTATACGCCTGGTGCGTCGGGACGTGGAATACCTTCTATCCCATATCGCGCAACGGTTTTTGCCATGGTTGTTTCTATGCCAGTGACAAGATCACGAACGCCCAGCTTCATTCTCCTGAGATCGAACATCAGATAACCTGTGATCTGCCCGGGACCGTGGTAGGTCACCTGCCCTCCGCGATCACTCTGTACAACCGGGATCTCCGCCGGCGCCAGCACATGTTCAGGTTTGCCGGATTGTCCCTGGGTGAACACGGGATTGTGCTCGGTCAGCCATATCTCATCCGTCGTGTGTTCGTTTCTGCTCTCCGTAAACCGCTGCATACGTTCGAACACCGGCTGATAGTCTGTCCGGCCGAGATCCTGAACAATGACTTTCACACCCGCCCCCTCACAACACCAGCCGCACACCAGGCAATGCGATGAGTTCTTCATGCAGAGCGCGCAGCTGGTCTTCCCCCGTGGCGAGGATGGTAATACGTATGGACTGGTAGTTGCCATTGCGGCTTGCACGCGTGTTGATCTGGTCAGGGGTCACTTCCGGCGCGTGTTTCCGCACAATCGCGAGAACCTGGCTGATCGCAGCCTTGTCCGCTTCACCGATCACCTTGATCGGATAGTCGCACGGAAACTCGATCCTGGGCCTTTCTTCAGCCATCGCCAAACAACTGATCGAAGAAGAGGTATATGAAATCCCCGGCCCGGCTGAACACACCCGCTTCCGGTACCGCCTCCAGAGCAATCAGGGGCGCCTCGTAGAGCGTCTCGCCGTGTAACGTGAGCTGGAGCTCTCCAACCTGCTCGCCTTCATCAACGGGCGCTTCAAGGATTTTCGGGACAATCAGTTCAACCTCGATATCGTCGTAGTAACCCCGCGGGAAAGTCAGGACAACGTCCTGGTCCACCCCAAGGTTGACCGCCTCGAGAACACCATAGAAAACTTCCTCTTCCTTGAGCGTGGCATTCGCTTCATAAAGGGCCTGGGTTTCGAAGTACCGGAAACCGTAAGACAAAAGCTTCTGACTTTCCCGCATTCTCGCCTGGTCGCTGTCGGTTCCCATCACCACGGAGATCAGCCGCATCCCCTGCCGGACCGCGGAGGCAACAAGGCAATACCCCGCGGCATCCGTAAAGCCGGTTTTAACACCGTCAACACTCTTGTCCCTCCAGAGCAGCCGATTGCGGTTGGGCTGTTCAATACCATTGAACGTAAACGAGCGTTCTGCATAGAGCGCATAGTGTTCCGGAAAACGTTCAATGAGATCCCGGGTGAGCAGCGCCAGATCCCAGGCTGAGCTGTAGTGTTCACTGTCCGGTAAGCCGGTGGCGTTGGTGAAGTGTGAGTTGTTCATCTGCAGGACCACCGCCTGCTGATTCATCATATTCGCAAACGCTTCTTCGCTACCGCCAATGTGTTCGGCAAGAGCCACGCTGGCATCGTTCCCCGACTGTATGACGATCCCCCGCAAGAGGTCCGAAATCTGCACGCTCGTACCTTCGCGTATGAACATCTTGGAACCACCCGTTCGCCACGCGTTGACGCTGACGAGCACCTCGTCCGAGGGCGAAAGGCGGCCCGCCGAGATCTCCTGCTCAGCAATGTAAGTAGTCATGATCTTGGTCAGACTGGCCGGTGGATTCTGCTCGTGGGCATTGTGCTCAACAATCACTTCCCTGGATGTGGCATCAATCAGCAGATAGGACGTGGCGTCCACGTTGGGTGGCGGCGGGATAATTAGTTCCGCCGCCGGGACGCTCTGCGAGAGTATCAGCAGACATCCAAAGAGGAATCTGGGTGCAGCCATAGGTAACTTCATTAAATCAGCGAAATCCGGTTCGTGTACTGACGACGCCATTCTAACATCGGTGGTTCGGCTAATTTCCGCACCTAACAATGATTTGGACAGGGTGCCGGCAAAAGCCTGGGTTTACCGAAATCACTGGCAAGCAGCAGGGCTTCCACCCGCTCAGTCTCCGCACCTTTACGGACCGGACCGAGTTGAACCCGGTAAAGGCCATCCTGGGTTTTGACAACCATGCCAGGTAAACCCGTCATTGCCTGCAGCGTTTGCTGACTGTTATCCGCCCGTGCAAAGTCGCGGAACGCACCAGCCTGGACCAGGTATTGCTGCGGTCCATCCGGTTCGGGTTCTACCACTTCAACCCTCACGCGGGCTGTTCCCCGCTCGTGGAAGTCGAGTTTAACCGCAGCTGCATAGGAGAGATCTATGATCCTGTCCCCATGGAAGGGCCCCCTGTCATTCACCCGTACGATGGTGTGCCGGCCATTGTCGAGGTTGGTCACCCTGACAAAGGTGGGTATGGGCAAATGGCGATGTGCGGCAGTCAATTTGTAGATATCGAATGGTTCGCCACTCGACGTTTGTCGTCCATGGAACTTGACGCCGTACCACGACGCTGTGCCCTCCTGGACAAAGCCGTTTGCAGAATCCATCACGCGATAGGAGCGGCCAAACACACTATAGACAGGGCCGTTACCGCGCCTGGATTTGGGCTCCTTCAGGATCTCCGGGTCCGGCAGCTTTCGAAGCACCGTGAGCGATTTGTCGTTTAGAGACGGCGCACGGTCGTGCACGGTTTTTGTCCGGATACCACCGGAAGTACACCCGGAAACTAACAGGCAAAAAGCAATCGCGGCTAAAGCCGCTCCCACATGGAGATAGCTAGGTGACTGAACTGTGGGAGCGGTTTCAGCCGCGACTGCCGTTTTCAAGTGTCCGCCCTGCCGTTTCGTATCGCATCCGCAAGATGAAAAATCGCCAGTGCGTAGAGATGGCTGCGGTTGTATCGGGTAATCACGTAGAAATCGTGCAGTGCAACCCAGTACTCGTTTCCTTCCTCTCCTTCCACCCGAAAAAGCGCCGCCCTGCGGTCGTCAGCAAGGTCTTCAATCTCGAGGCCAGCGGCACGAAGCTCACCCAGGGTAAATTTCAGGTTCAGGCCCTGGTTTGCCATCGCGTCTGCCTGGGCCACGGCTTCCCCGGGTACATTCACCCGTACGGCCACGGGACCCGTCCCCTTCCAGTGATGACGTGCAAAGTAGTTTGCGATCGACCCGATTGCGTCGACCGGGTTCTCCCAGATGTCTCGAACCCCGTCGTCATCAAAGTCCACGGCATAGTGACGATAACTCGATGAGATGAACTGGCCATAACCCATGGCGCCCGCGTAAGAACCCATCAACGTTCGCGGGTCTTTACCCTCTTCACGAGCCAGCAGCATGAACTGGGTGAGCTCCCGGCGGAAAAAGTCACTACGTGGCGGATAGTCAAAACCGAGGGTCATGAGGGCATCGAGGACCGGAAACGCACCACGGTACTGTCCGTAGCGGGTTTCGATGCCCAGAATGGCAACAATGTACTCTTCCGACACACCGTAGGTCGCCGCCGCACGTTTGAGCGTTTCGGTGTTTTCCGTCCAGAACTCGATCCCTAATCTGACCCGCTCATCGTCCACAAGTCGTGATTTGTAACGTGCCCAGGTCCACACCGTCTCCGCAGGCTTCGAGATACGGTCGATGATGTCCTGGCGCTGGTTCGCACCCGCCAGCAGAGCGAGCACATCGGATTGTTCAAATCCGTGTTCCTGAGAAAGCTCTTCGGCATATTGCCTGACATCATCCCGATCACCGTACGGTTGGGGGAACGTGGTCTCTGCATTGGCAGACCAGACAAGCCCCGCGCACAGGATGACACCCACGTTAAAAACTGTTTTTGATAACACTGACGTTTACCAGGCCTTATGCATCCGGATAGCCATGACGATGCCAAAACCAGCCATGATCGTCAGGGCGGAAGTACCTCCGTAGCTGACCAGCGGTAGCGGCACACCCACAACCGGGAGAAGGCCGCTCACCATCGCGATATTCACAAAGAGGTACACGAAGAACGTCAGTATAAGTGATCCGGCCAGCAATCTTCCAAACGTACTCTCTGCAGACGCCGCCATGACGAGGCCGCGCAGAATGATCAGTACATACAGTGACAGTAGAATCAGCACCCCAACAAGCCCCAGCTCCTCGCCGATCACCGCGATGATGAAATCAGTACGCGCCTCGGGAAGGAAGTCGAGGTGGCTCTGGGTGCCCTCGAGCAGACCCTTTCCTGTCAAACCTCCCGATCCGATCGCTGTCGTGGATTGAATGATGTTCCAGCCCGCACCCAGCGGGTCACTTTCCGGATCGAACAGGGTCAGTATGCGTTGCCGCTGATAATCCTGCAGGACATACCAGAGCCCGGGAGCTGCGGCTGCAAACGCGAGGAATGCATATCCCATCCACCGCCAGGGCAGACCAGCCAGAACAACCACGGCAAAACCGGCGCCAGCGACCAGGATGCCGGTACCCAGGTCGGGCTGCATCATGATCAGACCAGCCGGGATGGCGACAATTGCCAGCGCCACACAGACGTCTTTGATGGACGGCGGCAACACGCGGTCATGCAGGTACCACGCGACAGCCATCGGGACCGCAATCTTCATAAGTTCTGAAGGTTGAAAGCGGGTTACCCCGGGGATCTCCAGCCAGCGTTGAGACCCTTTAACCGTGATTCCGAAGAGGAGCACCAGAACCAGCAGGACAACACCCACGATGTACACATAGGGCGCCCAGCGCATGTACATCTGGGGCGGCAGCTGGGCAGCAATCCCAAGCGCTACAAAGGCAAGGGCAATGCGTACGAGCTGTGCCTGAAACTGTGCGGAATTAGCATCAACCGCGCTATAGAGAACCACCAGTCCAAACAGGACGAGTCCGGCCAGGAGCAGCAGCAACAGTGGATCGATGTGGATCCGGTGTAGCCAGGCCACACGCAGGTTGCGTTCGTGGCCCGGGAGACTGCGAACAAAATCCTGGTTCACTGAATCGGGTCTGCCTGTGACGGTCTGCGTGGTGCGACGGATATGGAGGCGGTCGCCAGCTGGGGCAGGAGATAGGCGTCAAGGACCTGTTTCGCGACTGGTGCCGCGACACTGCTGCCACCCCCACCGTTTTCCACGAGAACAGAAAGCGCAATCAACGGATCGTCGGCTGGCGCAAAAGCGATAAACCAGGCGTGCTTGCGGTTGAACTCATCGAGTTCTTCTTCGTCGTACTCCTCTCCCTGCTTTATCTCGACAACCTGGGCGGTCCCTGATTTTCCGGCCATGCGATAACCGATATCCCTGCCGATATAAGCCCACGCCGTGCCGTTGCCTCGGAACCCTTTGTTACCCCTGTGAACAACCGCTTCCATTGCATCCACCATCCTTTCCCAATCGTCAGGGCTGGGTCCGGTTATGGCAGGTAAGGGCAGAGGTGGGTCGACTTCAGCCATCGGCGCGTCGCTTGCAAGCAGCATACGAGGTCTCACCACGCGTCCCCGGTTCGCAATGGTGGCAGCAGCTATGGCCATCTGCAGTGGCGTTGCGAGAAGATCACCCTGGCCGATGGCAAAATTGAGATTGTCACCGGGGTACCAGATCTCTCCCTTTGCACCCTGCTTCCAGATCGGGTCCGGCAACAGCCCCTGGCTTGCATCCGCTACGTCGACCGCCACATGACGACCAAACGCAAACTGATCGGCAAAGCTGACAATGTCATTTACTTCCATGCGCGAGGCAAGGTCATAGAAATACACATTCGATGAACGGTAAATCGCCCTGTGGAGATCGACGTCTCCCTGACCGCCAGCCCCATCGCGAGTCCAGGTCCAGTCACGGTAGATTCGTTTTTGTCCAGGCAACCGGAAGAAACCGCGGTCTTCGATGATCGTTTCCCATTCGGTTGTCCCCGCAACAATACCTGCGAGCCCCATAACCGGTTTGAACGTCGAACCCGGCGCGTACTGACCGTTGATAGCCCGGTTGAAAAGTGGGGTGTAGAGGGACTGGCTGAGATCTTTGTAGTACTTCGAACTCATTCCCGATACGAAGAGGTTCGGGTCGTAGCCGGGATGGCTGACTAGTGCGAGCACACCACCGGAGCGCGGATCAAGCGCAACCACAGCGCCGCGACGCTCGCCAAGCGCTGCGCTTGCAGCTATCTGCAACCGGCTGTCGAGATGCAGCGTTATATTCTGTCCGGATATCGGGGCTTCTTTGTCGAGTTCCTGGCGGATGCGTCCGTGGGCATCCGTCTCTACCTGCTGGTAACCAACCTGACCCAACAGCGACCGCTCGTAGAACTTCTCAACCCCTCGTTTACCGACAAACTCCGTGCCGCTGTACGCAACTTCATCCAGGGCTCGCAGATCGTCTTCCGTGATTCTTCGAACCGAACCAACGGCATGCGCAAAGAGCTCACCGTATGGATAGTGCCGGATGAGTTCGGACGTCACCTCCATGCCTATAAACCGGTGGCGGTTGACCGCCAGAACCGCTTTTTCCTCTTCCGTCAGGTCCATCCTCAGAGCGACAGGCTCAAACGGCCGGCGCTTGCGTTTCAGACGGCTCTCAAAATCGGAGATATCGGCAGGTGTCACACTGACGAGTTCAGCCAGTTGCGCGATGGTTTGACCTAACCCATCGATGCGCTCTGTAACGAGTGCCAGAGATGAGGAGACACGGTTTTCAGCGAGCAATTCACCCTGGCGATCGAAGATCAGGCCGCGGGGTGGCGCCAGCGGCTGGACCTGAATGCGATTGAGGTCAGACCGGGTCTGGAACGTCTCGTATTGCCATATCTGCAAATGCACAAAACGCAAAACGAGCAACCCGACGAGAAAGACAATGATGGCGAAAAGCCCAATCGCACGACTGGCAAACATACTCTGCTCGCGTGCCGGGTCTTTTATCGATAATCCAACCATGTCCTATTCCAATACCTTGTCCGCGCGCCTACTCTCTGTGGTAGGGATGACCAATCGAGATGCTCCATGCTCGATAGAGCGCCTCCGCGAGATACACTCTCGTCAGATAATGAGGCAATGTTAATGCAGATAACGACATGGTTTCGTGTGCTCGCGCACGTACCTCCGGGGCTAAACCGTCTGAACCGCCAATGAGAAAAACGACATCCCTGGCGTTTTCCCTCCACGTCGTTAGTTTATCAGCCAATTGCCTGCTGGTGACCGACCTTCCACGCTCATCAAGGGCAACAATCCAGTCATCCCGCCCAAGACGACTGACCATCTTTTCACCCTCTTGCGCAAGAAAACGGCTTTTATCGCCGTGTTTGGGCGCTGGTATGGACTCGATACTGAGGGAACACTCCGACGGGAAGCGCCGTGCATATTCGTCGAACCCGTCGTTAACCCAACCAGGCGGACGATTACCAATAGCGAGGATACGTAACTTCAATTGATCAACCGAAGACAATCGCGGCTAAAGCCGCTCCTACAGAGCTAGCCAGGTCACTCTGTAGGAGCGGCTTTAGCCGCGATTCCCGGAGTTCAGGAATGGGTTTCGAAGTCCGCTGGTACTTCAGACCACAGGCGTTCGAGATCGTAGAAATCCCTGGCTTCCTGCTGCATCACATGTACGACCACATCACCCAGATCGACCAGCACCCATTCATTCGATTCCCGGCCTTCTATGCCGCGTGGCGGGTCGCCCAGCTTTTTAGCCGTATCGATCACTTCATCCACAAGCGCTTTAACGTGCCTGTTGGAGGTGCCGCTGACGAGAATCATGAAATCGGTGATGGAAGTGAGCTCTGATACGTCCAGAGCGAGAATTTTCTGCCCTTTGAGATCTTCAAGGGCAGTGACTACGTGGTCGCGAAGGTCTGTTGCTATCAAATAGGCTCCTCCGATTCTGAGTAGAGCTTGTGTTTTCTAATATATGTGTAGACTGCAGCGCTTAGCAAATGTTCGACATCGAGATCATCTGCTATGCTCTGACGGATTTCAGTAGCCGACACTTCCTGCATCGGTAACGTCAGTCGGACAATCTGTCCAACTTTCTCATTACACAACGCTGTCGTTTCGTTCTCGTGACACAGATCCGCCAGAACCTGTGGTTCCTCCCGCCGGTCACCTGGCCTGTCCACGACGATTAAATTGGCATGCACCAGTATGTCCCGCCACCTGTGCCACTCGGGGAGCGTTGCAAACGCATCCTGACCGAGGATCCAGCAGGGTGTAGCGTCCGAATGCGCAGCGCCAAACTCTGAAAGCGTATCGACGGTGTAGGAACTGCCTTTCCGCCTGATTTCCATGTCCTCCGGGATCAGCGTTTCTTCCGGCTCGCACGCCAGATTCAGCATGTCCCAACGGGCTTCAACAGGCGCGTGGGGTTCTCCGCGGTGACCCGGCCGGGCAGCCAGCACCATGTATATGCGTTCCAGGTTCAGGGATGTCCCTACGCTCAGGGCGGCATGGATATGCCCTACATGAACCGGATCAAAGGTCCCGCCCATGAGGCCTACAAGCACCGGCTGCCCCTGGGGTGTTCAGCGATGACGGATTTCGCCGTTACCGTAAACGACGTATTTCTGACAGGTCAGTCCTTCCAGGCCTACAGGTCCGCGTGCATGGATCTTATCGGTAGAGATGCCAACCTCAGCACCCAGGCCGTATTCGAAACCGTCGGCAAACTGGGTCGACGTATTGACCATGACAGATGCAGAATCGACTTCGGTAATGAACCGTCTCGCGTTCTGATAGTCGGCCGTCACTATCGTGTCTGTATGTTTTGAGCCGTACTGGTTGATGTGCGCAATGGCCTCATCCAGACCAGTCACTACCCTTACAGCAAGTTCAGGTCCCAGGTATTCCGCGTACCAGTCATCTTCTGTCGCCGACTCCATACCGGGCACTATCTCCCTGGAAGCATCGCACCCTTTGAGCGTCACGCCCGCATCGCCGTACTGTTTCGCCAGCCCCGGTAACAGATCGCCCGCAACGGCAGCGTCCACCAGCAGCGTCTCGAGTGCATTACAGACGGCGTACTTTTCGACTTTGGAGTTAAACGCGATGCTGGCAGCCATTTCGAGGTCGGCCGCGGAATCCACATAGACGTGGCATACGCCATCGAGGTGTTTGATGATAGGTATGGTGGAATCGCGGCTGATCCGCTCGATGAGGCCTTTGCCTCCCCGCGGCACGATGACGTCCACATACTCATCGAGTTTCAATAACTCACCAACTGCACTTCTGTCAGTTGTCCCGAAGAGCTGAACACAGGTTTCCGGCAGACCTGCCTCCGCCAGCCCCCGTGTCACACAAGTGCCAATCGCCTGGTTCGACGCAAACGCTTCCGAGCCTCCCCGGAGAATGCACGCGTTACCCGATTTGATCGACAGGCTGGCAGCATCTACCGTGACGTTGGGACGCGATTCGTAAATCATCGCGATCACCCCAAGCGGGACCCTCATTCGGCCAACCTGGATTCCCGTCGGCTGATAGCTGAGATCCGTCACTTCACCAACCGGGTCAACAAGCGCATCGACCTGCTCGATGCCTTCAATCATGCGGTCTATGCCGCGGTCATCGAGCAACAACCGGTCGATCAGAGGCTGATCGATACCGTTCTTCTCGGCTGCAGCCATATCCTCGGCATTGGCCGCCTTGATCGCGTCGCGATGTGTGTCGACCTGGACGGCAATCGCCTGCAGGGCCGCAGATTTTGTTTGTGTAGACGCAGCCGCAATCACCCGTGACGCTGAACGCGCCGCGGTCCCCATGTTGACGACATGCTGTCTGATATCGAGTTCCATGGTTGGGATTATACCCTCTACCACTTGGCGGCAGTAATCGCGGCTTTAGCCGCGATTTCTTCATTCAGATCCCTGGAATTTGCGCACAATCCTTTTGAGTTCCGTCAGTCGCTCGCGCGGCCAGCGCATCTGCAGCAGGGATTGTTTGATTTCCGGTTCAATGGGTAGAAGTTCCGCCAGACGGAAGCTCACGGACCGGGCTTGTGTCAGGTCAATGTCCGGATTCAGCTTTTGCACCAGCGGATGCCTCGCCAGTTCCTCGAGGACGTCAAGCAGCGGTTTGTGTTCACCGGTCAGTTCCCCGGCCGGCTCTTCGGGCAGATGCCGCACCTGTCCAACCAGCAGGTGGTCGGCCTGTTCCCAGGTTTTTTCGATTGCAAGCTTGTTCCGCCCACGCGCCACTATCCCGAGCAATCCGTTGTCAGCCTGGTTGAAATCCACAACTTCCGCGAGCGTGCCAACCTCAAATATGTCCGGCTGCTCAGCATCCCGTGTCAGACGAGCTTCAGCACCCTCCCGGATGAGAACCACACCGAACCCTGTGCCTTCCCGCATACACCGGCTGATCATATCGACATACCGGGGTTCAAATATGCGCAGCGGCAGAATACCGCCCGGGAACAGGACAGTCCGCAATGGAAAAAGCGGGATGTCGGTGGCAGCTTCCGGCACGTCTGTTCTCCTGGGTTGGGACACACAGCATACCCGACATCCCATGTATACTCGCGCCCCATGCTGGACAATTACACTCACTTCACCTTCACCGCACCCGTCAGACCAGCCACAGACGTCACCCATGACGTTTACCTCAGGGGCACCGAAGGGCCCACCGTGGTCATCGTTCAGGAATTGCCAGGAATTGGCCCGGAGACGCTGAGCCTCGCCGACAGATTCGTCGAGGACGGCTTCAGAGTAGTTTTACCTCACCTTTTTGGACCGCTCGGCCGCGTTTCGCTGGTGGGAAACCTGGCGCGGGTGATCTGTATGCGGCGAGAGTTTGCGCTTCTCGAGAAAAAGAAATCGAGCCCGGTTGTAGACTGGCTGCGGGCGTTGTGCGCCGACCTGAAGAATCACCACGGCGCTACAAGCATCGGCGTGATAGGTATGTGTCTCACCGGCAATTTTGCTATCTCACTGCTTGCCGACGAAAACGTCCTGGCCGGTGTGGCTTCCCAGCCCTCCATGCCGCTGTTTGACCAGACCGCTTTGCACATGTCCGACGAAGACATCGGTGAGATCCGCAAACGCCTGGATGCAGAGGGTCCCATGCTGGCGCTGCGGTTCGAAGGCGATCCGATGTGCACCCACGCCAAATTTGCCGCCATCGACAACGCATTCAACGATGACCGGGAGCGGATCCGCAAAATCGAACTGCCCGGTAAAGGTCACTCCGTTCTGACCCTGGATTTTATTAAAGGCGGCCAGCCTGCTGCTGACGCGTTAGACGAGGTTCTGACCTATTTCCGGACAAAGCTGATCTGAATGGACTGGATCCAGATCATTTTCCTGGCGCTTGTCCAGGGGATCACCGAATTCCTGCCGATATCGAGCTCCGCCCACCTCGTCCTGCCCGCTCAGCTTTCTGACTGGCCCGATCAGGGACTCGCGTTCGACGTCGGCGTACACTTCGGAACGCTCATTGCTGTGCTCACCTACTTTCGTCGCGACCTCACGGATATGGCAACCGACTTTTTCTCGTGGCCCATCCGGCGGGCATACACCGAACATGTCGATCTCGTCCTGAAACTCGGCCTTGCCTCACTTCCAGTCGCTATAGCCGGATTTCTCGCAAAGGACTTCGTGGAGGACAACCTGCGCACCGTCCCCGTCATCGCCGCTACAACCATTCTCTTTGCCCTGGTGCTGCTGGTTGCCGACCAGAGCCGCGGGCGTCAGGAAACGGTGGGCTGGACCGCTGCCTTCTTTATTGGTCTCGCCCAGGTACTGGCGCTGGTGCCAGGAACTTCCCGATCGGGGATAACCATCACCGCCGCTCTCATGCTGGGCCTGACACGAACTGCGGCTTCGAAGTTTTCCTTCCTGCTCGCCATACCGACGATCGCGGGGGCGCAACTCCTGCTGACCCTCGATCTCACGTCAGCATTGGGCGATCAGGTCTGGCGAGACCTCGTCGCGGGCGCGATGATTTCGGGTTTAGCCGCGTTTGTGTGTATCCACTTCTTTATCCAACTCGTGGAACGCACCGGCATGTTGCCGTACGTCATCTACCGGCTGGCGCTGGGTGTGGTGTTGGTCTTCCTGATCTTGTAGGAAGTACAAATCGCGGCTGAAGCCGCTACTACAGAGGTCAGGTAGGTATTAAAACGGTATATCGTCTTCGAAATCCGTATCGTCCGTCAGTGTAGGTGCGTTGTCACCCATCCCTGGCGGGCCGCTGCTTGCAGGCTGGTTGGATTCAAAACCGCTTGGCGGCGCACCGCCGCTTTGACCGCGACTATCGAGCATCTGCAGCTCTCGCGCCATGATCTCTGTGCGATATCGCTTCTGCCCGTCCTGCTCCCAGCTCGAGGTCCGAAGACTGCCCTCAATGTACACCTTGGAACCTTTGCGCAGGTACTCACCCGCAATCTCGGCAAGACGCGCGAAGCAGACAACGTTGTGCCACTCAGTACGTTCCTGCTGTTCACCTGAATTCCTGTCCCGCCACGATTCCGTGGTAGCGACGCTGAAGTTGGTCACCGCGCCACCATTCTGCGCATAGCGGGTTTCCGGGTCTCTGCCCAGATTACCGATCAGGATGACTTTATTGATTCCCCGTGCCATATCGATTCTCAAACGTGTCCTGGTGCTAGTGTAATTGATTGCTGTTGACCGGGCAGCACTAATCCACCCGAAACCGCGTAGGAAATTGAATTAGTTATCCCCCCGGGTTGCCCGGGAAATGTGGACACGCTATGTTGCTCGGTTCCCCTCACGATTTTCTAAAAAGAGAGAAAAAGACGTTTGGACACCATCGAAGTACGCGGCGCCCGCACTCATAACCTGCGCAACATAGACCTGGATATCCCCCGTGACCGGCTGGTCATCGTGACCGGGCTGTCAGGCAGCGGTAAATCTTCACTGGCGTTCGACACGCTCTACGCGGAGGGTCAGCGGCGCTACGTTGAATCGCTGTCCGCATACGCTCGCCAGTTCCTCTCCATGATGGAGAAACCCGATATCGACCACATCGAAGGGTTGTCCCCGGCTATATCGATCGAGCAGAAATCGACGTCCCACAACCCCCGTTCGACCGTCGGAACCATCACGGAGATATACGACTACCTGCGTCTCCTTTTCGCCAGGGTCGGCGAACCGCGCTGCCCCGATCACGACCTCCCCCTGGCAGCCCAGACTGTCAGCCAGATGGTCGACCAGGCACTCGAACTCGAAGAGGGGACACGCGTCATGATCCTTGCGCCGGTCATCACCGAGCGCAAGGGTGAGCATCTGCACGTCTTCCAGGAACTGCGCAGCAACGGTTTTGTGCGTGCTCGCATTGACGGGATCGTCACAGACCTCGACGCCACGCCCGATCTCGACAAGAACAAAAAACACACCATCGAAGCTGTGGTCGACCGACTGCGCGTCCGCGGTGACCAACAGCAGCGGCTCGCTGAGAGTTTCGAAACGGCGCTGCAACTGACTGACGGCGTAGCGCTGGTCCAGAAAATGGATGACGAAAACGCAGCACCCATGGTGTTCTCGTCCCGCTTTGCCTGCCCAACCTGTGGCTACAGTATTTCGGAACTCGAACCGCGCATGTTCTCCTTCAACAATCCGGCCGGCGCATGTGAAGCCTGTGACGGTCTGGGAGTCACGTCGTTTTTCGATCCCGACCTGGTTGTCGCCGACCCGGATCTGACCCTCGCTGAAGGGGCCATCCGGGGCTGGGATCGCCGCAACGTCTACTACTTCCATATGTTGTCTTCGCTCGCGAGTCACTATGGTTTTGATGTCGAGAAGCCTTTCAAGAAGCTCTCCAAAAAACACCAGCAGGCAATTCTCTTCGGCAGTGGCCAGACGCGGATCGACTTCAGCTACGCCAACGATCGCGGCGATGTCATCCGCCGTCGGCACCGGTTCGAAGGTGTCATCCCAAACATGGAACGCAGATACCGGGAAACGGATTCCGGCATGGTGCGTGAAAACCTGCAGAAGTATCTGCGTGTTGCCGACTGTCCAACCTGCCTTGGGACCCGGCTGCGCAAGGAAGCACGGCACGTATTCGTCGGTTCTTCGAACCTCCCTGAGATCACCCACGGATCCGTGGAGGAAACGCTAAACCACTTCAAGCGTCTGAAACTAAAGGGTCAGCGCGCAACGATCGCCGAAAAAATCTTAAAGGAGATCAAGGCACGCCTGCAGTTTCTCGTGGACGTCGGGCTGAACTACCTTACGCTCGATCGGTCAGCGGAGACGCTGTCGGGTGGCGAAGCCCAGCGTATTCGCCTGGCCAGTCAGATTGGCGCGGGGCTCGTCGGCGTCATGTATATTCTCGATGAACCGTCAATCGGCCTCCATCAGCGGGACAACGAACGTCTGCTGCGCACCCTCGAACACCTCCGCGACCTCGGTAATACAGTGCTGGTAGTGGAACACGACGAAGAAGCCATTCGCGCGGCCGATTTTCTCATCGACATCGGTCCAGGTGCAGGTGTGCACGGCGGTGAGGTTGTCGCAGCAGGCTCCATCGACGACATCATCAAAGCACGTGGGTCCATTACAGGTCAGTATCTGTCGGGGAAAAAATCGATACCTGTGCCCACCGAGCGTGTCCCCATGAACCCGGAAAAGACCGTTTCAGTCATCGGCGCGCGGGGCAACAATCTGCAGGACGTCACAATCGCCATTCCCTGCGGTCTCCTGACCTGCGTCACAGGTGTGTCCGGTTCCGGCAAATCGACACTCATCAACCAGACTCTCTACCCGGTCACAGCGATACAGCTCAACAAATCCACCAGTGCAAAGCCGTCCGAACATGAGGCTGTAGAGGGCCTCGAACACCTCGACAAGGTCGTCGATATCGACCAGAGCCCCATTGGCAGAACACCGCGATCCAACCCTGCAACCTATACGGGTCTCTTTACGCCCATACGCGAGCTCTTCGCCCAGGTGCAGGAATCGCGTGCACGGGGATATAAACCCGGACGCTTCAGTTTCAATGTGAAAGGCGGACGGTGTGAGGCCTGCCAGGGAGACGGGGTCATCAAAGTCGAAATGCACTTTCTCCCCGACATCTATGTTCCGTGTGATGTGTGCCACGGCAAGCGCTACAACAGGGAAACCCTGGACATACGCTACAAGGGCAAGAACATTCATGAAGTCCTTGATATGACGGTCGAAGACGCTTACGAGTTTTTTGAAGCTGTGCCCATGCTCTCACGCAAGCTGCAGACCCTGATGGACGTGGGGCTGTCTTATATCCGTCTCGGGCAATCGGCGACCACCCTCTCAGGCGGCGAAGCCCAGCGCGTCAAACTCTCCAGGGAGTTGTCAAAACGTGACACGGGTAAAACGCTCTACATTCTCGACGAGCCGACAACCGGCCTGCACTTTCATGACATCTCGCAACTTCTGCACGTGCTGCACAGGCTGCGTGACGACGGCAATACGATTGTTGTCATCGAACACAACCTCGATGTCATCAAAACGGCAGACTGGATCATTGATCTCGGACCCGAGGGCGGATCGGGCGGAGGTAAAGTGGTTGCCACAGGGACACCCGAAGATGTGGCCAAAGTGAAGAAGTCACACACCGGGCGGTTTCTGAAGCAGGTTGTTGGCAATCCAGGTTGAAGAATCGCGGCTGAAGCCGCTCCTACAGAGCTAGCAGAATTGCTAGCCGCGATTCGAGAGCCAACGCACAACCGTCAGGATCAGGGCAATACCTGCAGCAACAAGAGCCGCAAGCAGAATGCTCTGGAGGCGTACTCCGTCGAGCCATGCCAACAGCAATCCGAGCCCAACGCAGCATCCGAACCATATACTCAGACGGAAACTATTCATCATCGTCACCTGGACTGAAAAACCGGTTGGCCAGGAGACCCACGGAGACACCAATCACCACAAACGACCAGACCCAACCGCTCTCGGGAAACACACCAAACCCGATCAAAGCGCCAGCTAGTCCTCCACCGGCACTCCACACTATTCCTCGTTGATCTGTGTTCACTCAGCAACCTCCAGAAAAAACGCCGGTACCGGGGTACCGGCGGTTTTCAAATCCTAGAGGCCACCTCCGTCCAGCCAGGCCGCAAATTCAAATGACGCGATGACCAGGCTCAGTGAGCTGATCGCCCAGGTTCCAACGCCACCGCCACCAATGGCTTTGCCTCCGATAGCGAGGGCAAAACTGATTGCCGGTAGAAATCCTCCGTTCGCGGATTCCATTTCTTCATGTGTGAGTTCGCGCATATCAATGCTCCTTGAGTTATGGGACATGGAGCATGCACAGTCTGTAACCGATGCGACAAGGCCTCCAGACACAGTTCCACCGAACATCCACGAAGCGATGTCGGATTGGCATCAGTATCAGGGCATTAACCCACGGGGGTGTGGGAAAAACGCGATGGGCCGTGGGAAGTTGCGATCAGCCGGACAGGCGTCCGGCTGACATCAGGACCTGGTCTTGTCGTCTTCCGTCTCAGCCGTGGTTTCTTCGGCTTCAGCCGCGGCTGATTCTTCTTCAACAGCCGCTTCCTCTTCGACAACCTCCGCATCAGTCACTTCTTCATCTGCTGCGGTCGATTCTTCATCGACAAACTCGTCATCGTCGTACTCGAACTCAGGCATCGGACGGTCAACCAGTTCGATAAACGCCATGGGGGCGGCGTCACCCGTTCGGTAGCCACATTTCAGAATGCGCGTGTAACCACCCGGCCGGCTCTGATACCGCGGTCCCAGCTCATCGAAGAGTTTCCCAACTGCAACTTTGTTACGCGTACGGTCGAACGCCAGGCGGCGA
>JANQFF010000404.1 GCA_028277965.1 Pseudomonadales bacterium | reverse complement strand
ACGCAGCTACAAAGCCCCGCAGGAAGCTCCCGAAGGGCGCGTCCTGCGGGGCTTTGTAGCTGCGTTGGTCTCCTTGCCAATGGGGCCCGCCATTCCCTGCGGAGCCCGCCTGGCTACAAAGCCCCGCAGATACGCGCTGAGCGCGCGATAGGTTTTTAGAGGTGCCTTTTAGCCGCGATTCTCAAGCCGCCGACCCGCTAGACCCAATACACACTGAGAAAACCAGAGACGACAGCAGCATAAATCCACACGACCCACAGAGACCTCACGGGCGCGCGGCTCCGATCGATCGCGGCTATCGAAGCCCTCTCGTGCGATCGCAGAAAAAGCAGGTAAGCAACACCAGCCACAAGGGCACCCGCGATTACGTCGATGATGTAGTGCTGTTTGGTGAACACTGTTGATATGCCGATGAGCGAGGTCCAAACAGCCGCTGCGATCCCGACACCCCTGTGGACTCGATAGCTCGAGAACGATGTCACACTCGCCCAGGCCACATGCAGGGACGGGAAGCAGTTGTACGGCGGATCAAACTTGTAATTAAGTGCAAGCGCCCAGGCGAAGAAGCTGTCCGGGGCAAACGCATCGGGTCGGGGAGCGACAGTCGGGTAGGCCAGGAATCCCGTATAGGAGATCAGGACAACCGTTATGTAAGAAAGAAGGGTGCGGAAGATGAGATCGTCCTGTCGAATCACCAGGAATGGAAGAAGCATGAATACCCAGATCGATCCGTAAACGAGCATCCATGCGGGTTGCAGGGATACTGCCCGATCGAGTGCAAATTCGGGTGTGTTGTGAACAACCTGCTCTATCGACACTGCGATGAAGTAATACATCGGCATCAGGAGCGCCAGGACGATGCCGATGGAAATCAGTTTGATGAACTGACGACTCATCGAATCGAGTCTACAGCCAATACAGAATGCCTGTAATTTGTTTGAGACGCAGCTGACGGAGCCGTAGGCTCTCATCTTTGGTTGATCGAGAAAGAACATGAAATTTGAAAGTCCTTGCCGGAGAGCGCTGACCCCCTTGCTGGGTTCGGTGATCCTGTTCGCAGTTCTGCTGGTGCCAGGCATCCCGAACGCCCAGGGTAACCAGCAAGTCACCAGCTTCCGGCAACAAGCCGCTGGTATCGACTTTTATGTCGAAACACGAGGATCGGGTCCGGACATCGTTCTTGTACCCTCGGGTCAGGGTGACAGCCAGACCTACGATTTCCTTGCCGTGGAGCTCGCCCGCGACTACACCGTCATCACTTTTGACATGCCTGGATTCTCGCGCTCGGGACCACCGCCAAGCTGGGACAACATGTCAGCAGCCATGTTAGGTAACCAGGTTGCTGCCCTGGTCAAATCCCTTGGAATCGATGAGGCCACGTTCTACGGGTCAAGCTCCGGCGGGGTAGTCGTTCTTGCGCTTGTTGCTGATCACCCGGAACTGGTTCGCAACGCAATCGTTCATGAACCGGCGATTGTGAACGACTATGCCCAATCACCGTACATGATGCCGTTCACCCAATTCCTGCCCAGTGTCGTCAAAGCCGGAGCAGAGAAGGCTGGGAGCTTTGCCGAAGCGGAACGCATCGCCATGACAACGGACGACAACATCTCAAAGCCGGAAAAACTGCAAGAACTAGGTGAAGAGTATCTGGAACGCCGTGCGCAGAACAGGAAAGTCTGGTACGACCGCTATCTTTATCCTGACATTCCGTGCTGCACGCGAGTGTTCTACGCAGAAGAGCTCAGGCAAGCGCCAGTTACAGTGACGGTCGGTCTGCAATCGAGTGGCTGGACGACAGCAGGCCATATCCGTCTGGCCCAGCGTGGAGGTCTGAACCTGGTTTGGGTGCCGGCTAAACATTTCGCTTACGTGAGCATCCCTGAAGTGGTCGCAGAGATCGTGAGAAACAGCGAGGCTGCCTTGTTGAACTAAAGATGGTTGCTACAACGGATGGTTTCGCGAGGCGATTTACGCCGGAGCGAACCTCATCGAGCTGGAGAGTCTACGAGACCGAGTTGGATAAAGACTGAAAGAAAGTCGGTGAGGCCGCGTTGTTCGACTATCTTGCCTCGCTCCAGCCTCAAGATGGTTACATCTCGATAACTCAGCACCTTGTTGGTCGGTGCAACCCCATACATGACCCCCTTATGAGTACCGCTGACGGTTAGCTCGACGACCACGTAATCCCCGTCACTAACGATCAGATCAATCGACTCACTGACATCGGGCATTCCCTGGCGAACACGCCTGGCGAGCGCTTTCACGCCTTCGAGACCTTCTCCCCAATTGGCGTTGGGGTAATCAGCCGTGAAGTCTTCTGTGTAGAACTCTCCGGCCCGTTCGATCTGCCCATCTGTCCATATCACCCGACAGGCTTCGCGAACAATTTCTTCATTCTCAGAATTCATCGTTTGTCGCTTTCCTGGATATTTGGATCATTGGACGCTTTTTCAATCACAGTCCGACTCGCACGTGGATCAGGAAGCGTTCATCCAGTTGCTCCGGATTCTGCCTTTATTCCCGACGGGATTAACAGCCTTCCGCGTCGGGTTACGCGCCGGAGAAGTCGACGTCTGCGAACGTGAGTGAGGGTGCAAGTACGGTCGAGTATGGAAAAGGGTCGTTGCCTACAGCCACAAGCTGGCTGAACAGCGTTCGCAGGTTTCCGGTAGCGTTCATCTCCATTACAGCCGCGCTGACCTTGCCTTGCTCGATAAGGTGCCCTCGCAGACCAAGGGAATAATCCCCCGTTGTTGTATCAGCGTTGCCACCGATCCAGCCGGTGACATAGATGCCATTACCGGCTTCAGCGATCAGCTCGTCCAGCGATTTTGTGCCGAGCGCAACGCGTACGTTCGACATGGAGCCGGTAGTCGGTGCCATGCCGGTCTTTCGTCCGTAGTAGGTATCGACGTAGACATTGCGAATGCTGCCTTCCTCGACGATTGGCAAAACCCGAGAAGAGATCCCTTCCGAGTCGGCCAGGCGCGAGCCCAGACCGCGCGGGATGAGCGGATCGTCGGTAATCGTCAGGATTTTTGAGAATGCCTCCTTGTCGATGAACGGCGTCCAATACGACCGGCCCTGCTGGATGAGGTTCGCATTTCCAGCGGCAAGCAGTCTGCGCACAAGGGATCCCGCGACCCGGGCGTCGACGACCATCGTCGTTGTGGTGGTCGGACCCTTCTGCGCCCCAAGCCGGGCTACAGTGAGCTCGAGTGCTTTACCCGCGATGTGCTCCGGACTGGGCAGGCTGTCGAGGTGTTGACCGCTCGCCCAGTAGCCACTCGCTGCCCGCTTGTCACCCTGGTCTTTCAGCGTGATGAAGGCTGAGAGACCTATGGATGTAGACGTGTGTGTATGCTCGAAGCCGTTGCTGCTCGCCGATGCCGCCTGAAGTGTGCCGTCAGAGACTCGTGAGGTGGCGGAAATCATCTTCGGATGGTTGCGGGCGGCACCGTCGAGCGCCTCGCACCAGGCGAGGCGTCTGTGTCGTTCGATCTTTGCCACCTCTGAATCCACGAGGTCCAGATCCATATCGGGACGATTCGCAAATAGCTCAGCGGGTGTGATTTTGCGGTCGGCGTCGGGCTCGAGAGCGCGGGTCGTTGCTACTGCTTCGGTGAGAAAACGGGCCAACCTGTCCGGTCGCAGGTCTGTCGTCTGGCTTGTGGAGTAGCGCCCGGCAGCGTAAACCTGTATCGCGAGCGTTCGCGCTGTGTTGTCCTTGACCGTCTCCAGCGCGCCGTCCCGGTAAACAAACTGCACTGTGCGTTGCTGGAGTGCACTCGCCCAGACATCGTCCGCACCGGCTGCTTTTGCGAGTGTGACTGCATCCCCCGCACGATTTGCGAGCTCAGCCGACATTTTCGCCTCCTACGGTCATTTTCGAGACAAGCACACTCGGCATGCCCAGCGACACGGGCACCCGTTGGCCGTTCTTGCCGCACACCCAGCCCCCAACGTCCATCTCGGCGTCGTTGGCGACCATGGTGATGCGCCGCAATGATTCGGGACCGTTGCCGATGATGTTGACGTCACGGATCGGGGCAGTGATTTTGCCTTTCTCTATCAGCCAGCCATTCTTCACGTAGAAGGTGTAGTCCCCTGCACCAATTGCTACCTGACCGTTCGTGTAGGTCTCCGCAATGATGCCCTTGTCGATGGATGCGATGATCTCGGGGCGCGTGTGTGGGCCGTTTTCCATAAACGTGCAGGTCATCCGGGGCATTGGTTCGAAGCGATACGATTGCCTGCGTCCGGACCCCGTCGCGGCGAGACCGTATTGACGAGCGCTGATTGTGTCATGGAGGTAGGAACGGAGGATGCCATCTTCGACGAGAACCGTTCGGCCGCAGGCGTTTCCTTCATCGTCGTAGTTCAGTGAACCACGCTTTCCGGCGAGATTGCCCTGGTCAACGATATTGACGAAAGGTTCTGCGACCTTCTTGTCGATCATGTCTGAGTAGATACTGGTGCCTTTGCGATTGAAGTCTGCTTCCATCCCATGACCGATAGCCTCGTGCAGCAGAATGCCGCTCGCCCCGGCAGCAAGTACCACTGGCAACTCCCCGGCGGGTGGGCGCACGGCATCGAATTGCACGATGGTACGCTCGACGGCGAGGTTCACCATTTCCTGAATGCGCTCGGGGGTGTACCAGTCGAAGTCTTCCCGGGCTGAGATGTTTGCCGAACCTGATCTCGACTCCGAATTCCTGTTGGCGGTGACAAATACGCTCAGGCGGGTCATTGGCCTGTGATCGACGATCAATCGGCCGTCCAGTGTAGCTATCAGCACACGCTCATCCGCGTCTGTCCATCCGACCGTGACCTTCTCCACAGTTGGATCAGCCGCACGAGCCAACGCGTCGACGCGATTCAGGACGGGGAGTTTGCTGTTGATGCCGACCTCGCTCCAGGGCAGTCGCACGGTGTAGAGCTCACCCATACCCTGGGAGTCGAAAGCCTGAGGCGGTGCTTTGCCTGAAGACCGCGCGATGCTGGCCGCGGTATGCGCGGCTGCCAGCATAGCGGGCAACGTCAGATCCTCGGTGAACGCGAAGCCGGTTTGGTCACCGACGACCACGCGCAAGCCGACGCCTTGCTGAATGCCCGTGTTGGCGCTGTTGACCATGCTGTCTTCCATTCTCAGGCGGGTTGTTCGGTTGTGCTGGAAATAGAGTTCAGCGGTATCCGCGCCGTTTGCGGACAATTCGCCGAGCACTTGCTGCAGCATGGCCTGGTCGACGCCGAACCAATTGAGAAACGGGTTGGCGGGCGTTGCTGATCCTGGCGAGCGGGCGGGCGTCACGCTGCACCCCGCGAGAAACGCGGGCATTGATACGAGCGCGGATCCTGCTGCAGACCTGGTCAGGAAATCCCTGCGGTTGGTTGGCATCTGTTTCTCCGTTTAAGCACGCGGTTTTGCCTTGTTTACACGCCACTCAGAGAGGTTGCAAGCCTCGAGACCTGAACGGAAGACTCGATGGAGACCTAAGACGAGAGTTATCGCGTCGAGTACCATACTTATATGTATGCCGGGAGCTGAGGGCAGATGTGGAACGGGTAGCGAGCTGCGCTTGCGGTAGCGTAAAGGTTACCGTCAAAGGAGACCCGCAGGATTGTTGGGTGTGTCATTGTGACTATTGCCAGAAGACGACAGGCTCGATAGGAATCTTCGCGTCCGTATGGCTCGAAGAAGACGTCATCTCAACCGTAGGTGAGACGTCGAAGTTTGATGACCTCCCGAAGTGGCCGGGCGCTGCGCGATTTTTCTGCTCGACGTGTGGAACCAATGTGTATTGGATAAATCCGACTTCTTTTCCGAACATGAGATTGATAGCCGTGGGGTGCTTCGGTGATCCCGCTTTTCCCGGTCCAACAAGGGCGATGCAGACGCAATATCGACACAGTTGGTGCGGTGAGTTCGATGGCGCCGATTCATTCAAAGCGTACCCTGAATAGAATGACGTTACACAAGTTGTCTCAGCTCACATCTTGTGATTTCCAAGGCGCTGATGACCTCTCCAGAGTGAAGGCCTTTCTTCTGGGTAGAGAGCAGTGGCAAACACTGCCTGATTACTGGACTGCCGGAAAATCTACCGTGGGCACGTTTCAAACGATTTTTGACAGCCCAGTTGGTCATCACAAGTTCTGGTGTGACGACAACGATGATTACCAGGCCTACTTATGGGTTCATCCTGAACCCAGCGAGACAATAGTAGACAACGGACACTCGTGGCGAATGTTGATGCACCCGCAAGTGAGGACAGCAGAGTTTGCGAGGACGGTGATAGCTTCTGCTGAAGAACAGTTGTCTATGCTGACCGACAAAAATGTCGTCTGTCCAGCAATTGAAACGGTAGCTTATGGAGAAGACACCTGGTTAGCGATGCTTCTGAAGGAACATGGGTATACCAGACAGGAGGCGTTGCATGTGTATATGCGCCGTAGCCTCGAACAAAAGATCGAGGAGCCCGGGTTAATCGATGGCTACACAATTCGACCGCTGGATGGCCAGCACGATGTTGTCGAAAGATCTGGTGTGCAGAGCGATGCATTCGCCGGAGAATCGGAGCCCGGCGAGTGGTCAATCGCGAATACGAAGCGATTCCTGAAGTGGTATGAGGGTAGGGAAGACCTGGACCTGGTTGCGGTGTCAGGGACGGGTGAAATCGGATCGTTCGCGGTCTTTCTGGTCGATCCGGGCACACTTGTCGGCGAACTCGATCCTGTCGGAACCAGACCGGCACATCAGCGGAAAGGGTTGTCAAAAGCTGTACTGCTCACTGGACTGCACTACCTGAAGTCGAAAGGGATGAGGCAGGTAGCCGTAAGGACAGGCATTGAGAACACCCCGGCAATTCGTACCTACGAGTCCGTAGGGTTCGTGGTTGTTGACTACCTCTACCGGTACACGAAGGTTGCAGGCGAGAGCGAACGCGAGTTCGTCTCCTAGCTGCACGTAAGACCGCTTCGGGCTCTAAGTGTATTCAGGCCGAATTCTTCAATGCCCGGTTTCGGGGTATTCAGTCATTGCGGACTGCCTTTGTCCAGGCTAGAAAACAAGCTCAACCACGTCATCGAAATGCTCGACGAAGTGTATCGTCAGCCCTTTCCTGATGTGGTCAGGCACGTCTTCGACATCACCCTGGTTAGCTTTGGGCAAAATGACCTGTTTGATTTTCTGCCTTTTCGCGGCGATGAGTTTTTCCCGCACACCACCGATTGGGTAAACGAGGCCTGTGAGTGTGAGTTCTCCTGTCATTGCGAATCCGCGCTTCATGGCTTTGCCTCGAGCCAGTGACGTGAGAGCGGTAGCGATCGTGATTCCGGCGCTTGGACCGTCTTTTGGCGTGGCGCCTGCGGGCACGTGCAGATGGATACCTGATTTGGCAAAGAAGTCAGGGTCGAGACCGAGCTCGTCCGCATGTGCTGCGATGTAGCTGTAAGCAATATTGGCGGATTCCTGCATCACATCACCAAGCTGTCCCGTGGTTTTCAAACCCGCATTTCGCTGATGTACGAGCGTCGCCTCGACCGGGAGTGTCGCCCCGCCGAGCGCTGTCCAGGCCAGGCCCGTGACCACACCAACTCCGCGCTGCAGCTGTTCAGGTACATAAGTGGGTTTGCCGAGGTAGTCCTCGACCTCGTCAGGTTTAATCTCGACAGGTGCCTTTACGCCGTCGAGGAGTTTTACAACACACTTGCGCACGACTGCCGCCAGCGATTTCTCCAGCCTGCGCACACCGGCTTCCCGGGAGTATCCGGAGATGACCTTCCTCAGAGTCGTTGCGGGAATCTTGACGTCACTTTTTGCCAGTCCAGCCCGTTCCAGTTGTCTCGGCAACAGGTGTTTGCGGGCGATGGCGAGTTTTTCATTGTCCAGATATCCGGCGAGGTGAATGATCTCCATTCGGTCGAGGAGTGGTCCCGGAATCGTATCCAGTTGGTTCGCCGTGCAGATGAAAAGCACCTTGGACAGGTCGAAATCCACGTCGAGATAGTGATCGTGGAACGACGAGTTCTGCTCAGGATCGAGAACTTCCAGTAGCGCTGAGGCCGGATCCCCCTGGTAAGAGCTGCCGATCTTGTCTATCTCGTCCAGCATGATGACGGGGTTTGCAACCTCGGTATCTTTGAGTGCCTGGATAAGTTTGCCGGGCATTGCGCCGATATAGGTGCGGCGATGGCCTTTGATTTCCGCCTCGTCACGCATGCCGCCGACCGAGAATCGGTAGAACTTCCGTTTCAGGGCTTCAGCGATGCTGCGTCCGAGCGACGTTTTGCCTACACCGGGGGGGCCGACGAAGCAGATGATGGACCCTGCGACGTCACCCTTCTTGATACCAAGCGCCAGGAATTCAAGGATGCGTTCTTTCACGTCGTCGAGTCCCTCATGATGACGGTTGAGCGTGTGACGTGCGGTTTTGAGGTCGGACGCGTCCTTGCTCGTGATGCCCCATGGCAGGCAGGTGAGCCACTCGAGATAGTTCCGCGTGACGCCGTATTCGGGTGACCCGACTTCGAGCACCTGAAGTTTGCTCATCTCTTCTTCGATCTTTGCAGCAACTTTCTCGTCGAGATCGAGCTTTTCGATTCGAGCTCGGAATTCGTCAACCTCGGCTGTTTTGTCGTCTTTGGAAATGCCCAGTTCCTGCTGGATGTATTTCAGTTGCTGTCTCAGGACCGCCTCTCGCTGATGCCCCTGGATTTCTTTTTCGACGTTTTCGCGGATTTCCATCTGGGCAGCCGCAATTTCCCGCTCCCTGTGCAGGAGTTTCACAACGAGTTCCAGGCGAGGAAGCAACGTGACGCGTTCGAGAACCTCCTGGAGTTCTTCTTTGCTCGCGGTTGTCAGGCTTGCAGCAAAGTCAGCAAGAACCGCTGCTTCGTTTGGATTTGATCGGGCGAGGAATATTTTCAGCTCCTCGCCAAATAGAGGATTGAGCGGGATGAGTTCCTTGATTGTGTTGATGATGGCGACGGCATACGCCTTCTCTTCTTCGTCGGGGTGCGCCTGTGCGTCGGGGAAGTAGCGGACGCTGGCGGTGAGCGGGGGCTCATCTCTGGCCCAGTGCCGCACCTGAAATCGTTGAATGCCTTCGAGGAGCACCTGCAGTTGATCGCCTTCCCGGTGGACGCGGTGGACTTTGCACAAGGTACCCATGTCGTACAGCTGGTTTGCGGAGACTTTCCCTTCAATCGGCTCTCGTGTAGCCACGAGGCCGATTACGTCCTGGCCTCGTTCACGAACGGCTTCGAGGGTAGGTAGCCACCTATCCGCGCTCATGATGAGGGGAATGGCCTGTCCTGGGAAAAAGGGTCGGTGTTCCTGGGGAATGATGTGAATGATGCCCGGCTGGGCTTCTCCGGGCAGGATAATCTGGCGGCTCGTGTCCGCCTGACCGATAACTTCGCCTTCCTGATCGATGTCCATGAGTGTCACTTGATCGCAAACCTATATTGATAATGGGGACAAATTGACGCTTTCAAAGTCTCCTGATCCCTGACCTCTCTTGACCTCTCTTGACCTCTCTTGAACAGAGGCGGAAGGGCTGGCAAGTTACAGACATGACTCAATACGAAACATTTTTTCCTCAGGCGGTCTACGCCGCGGGGAACGAGACGCCGCCGCGCGTGATAGTGGCGCCCCCCAAGTACATCCAGGGTCCAGGTGTGCTGGATCAGATAGGCAGATACCTGGCGCTTCTGAACCTGGGCCGGTCTGGTGTGCTCGCGTCCCCACGTGGACATGCCACTCAAGCGGGTCGGATCGCTGAAGCTCTGGCCGAGACGGGGGTTGACTGCATATCGGCTACATTCGGCGGCGAGTGCTCTCTCGAGGAGATCGATAAACACGCCGAGGGCCTTGCATCTGAGTCTCTGGATTGTCTCATTGCGGTTGGCGGTGGAAAGTGTGTGGATGCAGGCAAATGTATCGCTCACCGGCTAGGCGTGCCGCTGGCGGTCATTCCAACGCTCGCCTCAAACGATGCACCCTGTTCTGCCGTATCGGTTTTGTACACACCTCAAGGGGTTGTCAGCGGCGCGGAGTTTTTCCCGGTTAACCCGGCACTTGTGGTGGTTGATACCCAGGTGGTGGCAGAGGCGCCTGAACGTTACCTGGTGGCGGGTATAGGCGATGCGATGGCGACCTGGTATGAAGCGAAAGTCTGTTTTGAAAATCCTGAAGCCAGGACAGTCCTCGGAGCGCGTCCGACAGTGGCATCCGTCGCCATTGGCGAGGTATGTGCGTCCACTTTGTTCAACTGCGGAGTGGCTGCGTGTGAAGCGGTCCGGGAAGGTGTTGTGACCGATGATCTCGAACGTGTTGTGGAGGCGAACACACTGCTCAGCGGGATCGGTTTTGAAAGCGGTGGTCTTGCAGCCGCTCACGGTGTTGCCCAGGGATATACGGCTCTGCCTGCGGTGGAAACCAACTACCTTCACGGCGAAATGGTTGGGATGGGTGTCGTCACCCAGCTTGTCATGGAAGATAAACCCGATGAAGCAAAGCGAGTGGCCAAGTTCTTCACCCGTGTTGGTCTGCCGGTTACCCTGGATCAGATGGGTCTTGAGGCATCAGACACGGGGGCGTTGGATGCGCTCGTGGAGGGTACGCTTGCGTTCCAGGCCATAGCGAATCTGCCTTTCCCCGTGACTGCAGATGTAGTCCGGGAGGCTGTTCTTCGCGCTGACAAGCTGGGCGTAAAAATCATTGAAAAACAAGGAGATACCGCGTTCAAGCGGTTACATGCCTGATGCACATAGAGCGTTTGTCAGCACCCCTTGGTGCAAGAATAACCGGGGTCGACGTTCGTGATGTAGACGATACCCTGTGGCAGTCGTTGAATGACCTTTTCTGTCAGTACCACGTCCTGGTGTTTCCCGGTCAGGATCTGTCGCCGGACGACCAGATGGCGTTCGCGCAACGTTGGGGCAAATTGATACCGTTTCCCTATATGAGTCTCGAGGGGTATCCGAACATCATCGAACTGCGCAACAAAGGAAAATCGCGGGACGTGAATCAGCATTGGCACTCGGACATGACCTACAACCCGGTACCGCCGAAACTGACCATGCTGTATGCGTTGGAGGCGCCTGAAATTGGTGGGGAAACCGCTTTTGCCAACCAGGCGCTTGCGTACGAGGAATTGTCACCCGGTTTGAAGAACGTGCTTGACCCGTTGAAGGCGTTTCATACAGCGGAAGGCCTGGCCCGACTGTACGGCGAAGAGGAAAGTGAAGCTCCCCGGGCTGAGCATCCCGTCGTACGCACGCACGACGAAACGGGTAAAAAGGCACTTTACGTCTGTCGGGCATTTACCCGGCGTTTTCTTGACTGGAGCCGGGAGGAGAGCAAAGCATTGCTGGAGTATCTCTTTGAGCATGCGGTCCGGCCGGAATATCAGGGTCGGCATCAATGGCAGGCGGGGGATCTGGTGATGTGGGACAACAGGTCGGTGCTGCACTATGCGGTCCATGATCACGGGGATGACGCGAGGGTGATTCACAGGCTGCAGGTCGAGG
>JANQFF010000337.1 GCA_028277965.1 Pseudomonadales bacterium | reverse complement strand
TGTCGTGCGGTGCTCAAAGACGCTGAAGGTAATCCTGCGTTTATCCCCAAACGACCGGTCCTGGCCGAAGGCAAGGTTGGTTTTGTCGGTCAGGCGGTTGCTGCCGTGGTCGCAGACAGTCCGGAAGCCGCAGCGGCTGCCGCTGAGAACATTGAGTTTGATGTGGATGAGCTGCCAGCCAATGTGGATCCCGGCTTTGCCCTGGATCCTGATGCGCCTGTCATACACGAGGCAAACGGGTCAAACCTCTGTGTGCACTACGAGAACGGTGATGCCCAGGTGGTCGACGATATCCTTGCAGGGGTTGCGCATCGGGTTGAAGTGACGCTGGTTAACAATCGTGTTGCACCAAGCCCGATGGAACCGCGTTCGAGCGTGGGACAGTACGTCGATGGTCAGTATGTGCTGCACAACCCAAGCCAGGGGCCGTTTGCGCAGCAGGGGGTGCTGGCAAAAGCAGTTTTCGGAGTTGAAGCAGACCAGGTGCGAGTGATCTCGCTGGACACCGGCGGTGGGTTTGGCATTCGCGGTGAAGTCCATCCGGAAGCCTGTCTGTGTCTCTATGCAGCCAAAGCGCTTGGACGCCCGGTCAAGTATTCAGGAGACAGGAGCGAAATGTTCCTGGCTGACTCTCATGGGCGCGACAACCTGACCCACGTGACAGGTGGGTTTGATGACGAAGGGAATCTGCTTGCCCTGCGCGTCGAGACGATCGCCAACCTCGGCGCGTTCTGCACAGCTGTAGGTCCGTTTGTGCCGACGATGGCCGGTGGACGCGTGGTCGGGACCGTATATCGTATACCTAATGTTCATCACTCGGTCCGCCCGGTGTTCACGAACACGATGCCCGTAGCGGCGTATCGCGGTGCGGGGCGGCCGGAGGCGTGTTATGTGATGGAGCGCTTGATGGAATCGGCCTCAGTTCAGACAGGCATTGATGCCGGGGATTTGAGGAAGCGCAATTTCGTCAAACCCGAAGAGATGCCGTACACCATGCCGAGTGGCATACCCCTGACGAGCGGAGAGTTCAGCAATACAGTCGATCTGGGTATGCAACGCAGTGACTGGAACGGGTTCGAAAGCCGCGCTTCTGCCTCGCGAGAAAAAGGAATGTTGCGGGGCATTGGACTGGGCTACTACGTGGAATCGAGCGGTGGCGGTCCCGAAGAGGAAGCCCACATCACCCTCAACGAAGACGGCACGGTAGATGTGGTTGTCGGCACGTTCAGTCACGGTCAGGGTCACCGGACTGCATATTCACAGGTGCTGAGTGAAACCCTCGGCATCGATTTCGACAAAATCAATATCGTTCAGGGGGACACCGAACAGGTGAAGTTCGGAGGTGGCACCGGTGGATCCCGGTCATCGCAGATGGGCAGTATTGCGGCCCGCAACGCTGCCGTTGAGGTGCTGGATGATGCAACTCACATAGCGGCTGAGTTGCTGCAGAGCGGACGGGAGCATGTCGCTTACGCGGAAGGTGAATTTACAACGTCTGAAAACAGCTCCCGTGTCACCCTCGGCCAGGTTGCTTCGGCTGCCACGGAACCCCAGTTTGGTGGTGCGCGTTTGAGCAAGGTGCACCGCTACAACCGCGGCTCGAACTTCACCTTCCCCAACGGTTGTCATGTGGCGGAGGTAGAGATTGATCCCGAAACGGGTTCGGTGACTGTCGATCGATATACGGCTGTGGACGACTGCGGTCGGGTCATCAATCCGCTGCTCGCGGCGGGTCAGGTTCACGGTGGTGTCGCCATGGGCATCGGTCAAACAATTTATGAAGAGATCCGCTATGCCGAAGACGGGCAGCTCGTGACAGGCAGCTTCATGGACTACTGCATGCCAAGAGCAAGTCAGATGCCGGATGTGAACGTCAGCTTCAATGAGGTGCTGGACCCTAACAACGAGCTCGGTGTGAAAGGTATTGGGGAAGGGGGTGCGTGTGGCGCGCCGCCTGCTGTTGTGAATGCTGTCCTCAACGCCCTGGCGCCTCTAGGCGTGACATCGATCGACATGCCGCTTACGCCTGAGAAGGTGTGGCGGGCGATCCAGAATCGCGGCTGAATGCCGCTGCCGGAATTGGCATTAGCGCCAATTCCTTACCGAGTTTTTCGATAACGAAAAACTCGCGCCGACGCGTCAGCGTCGTACTTTAGCCGCGATTTCTGATTCTAGTAGCCTGAACTCTGCTCCACCCCGTCGGCAATCTCGTAATAGTCCCCTTTGTCATCTGCAAAGGTGTGTTTAGCGAGGCTGAGACCGCTGGGTTCATCAAACAGGCCCATCGACACCGCGGTGTACTCGTAACCTTCGATGTTGGGTTTCCAGAAAAGGGACGACCCGCAGGTTTTGCAGAAACCGCGTTCCACTTTGTCCGAAGACTGATACCAGCTCACGGAATCTTCACCCTGCACAGTCAGATCTGAACGCTTGATGTTCACGGCGGACAGGAAATGCCCGGAGAACTTGCGGCACTGCGAGCAGTGGCAGGCCTCCGGGGCATGTTCGATTGGTCCCTGGACCTCGATACGGACAGCGCCGCAGAGGCAGGAGGCCTTCATGTCAGCTCACCGCTTCTGAACTCGGCCGTCCGGTTGTGCCCGCAATCATATCGCGCGCTTCTTTTGTAGAAGGCAGCGTGGGTTCGCGACCCCGGGAGAAGTTGAACGGCTCGGTATCGATATCCTCGAGTTCAATCTCGCCGTTCAGGACTGCCTGTTTCCATTCCTGCTGTTCGTCATCCCGCTGCTGGAACTCGGGCATGACCTCTTTGGCGAAAAGTTCCAGTGAGTCACAGATATCCTTGTGGGTATTCTTACCCGCCTGGTTAAGCAGAATGACCTGGTCGACGTGGCCGTCTTCCAGCTCTTTCAGGCGCTGACGGATCGTATCCGGCGAACCGATGAGTTCGCTGCCGCTGCGCTTCTGTCCCGCGGGCGTCTGCTTCCATTCCTGGTAACGCTCCCAGAAGTTCACGGTGCCCGGCTCGAACGGACCTTCTTTGCCGTAGAGCTGGAGGGCAAACTGGAAGAACGTCCAGCCGTCTGCTTTTTCCCAGGCTTCTTCATCGGTTTCAGCACACATGAATCCGGATACAGTCGCGATATTGGGGTTCGCCTTGTAGTCGCAGAGTTTTTCCTGATCGTGCACAAACGTATTGTAGTAGGCGTTGACCCAGGCGCGGGAAGCGTCGAGGTCGACAAACTTGAAGCAGAGTGCACCCATACCGCGGTGGGCGGCGTACTTGATGGTGTTCAGCTGCGAACAGGCTACCCACAATGGGGGGTGGGGTTTCTGCAGCGGCTTTGGAATGACCGCACGCTTCGGAAAGTGGAAGAACTCACCTTCGTACTCCCAGCCGTGGTTGTAAAACATGGGCAGCACACAGCGAACACCGTCTTCCCAGACGTCACGTTTGTCCCGGTAGCGCAGGTTGAACGGATGCAGCTCGGTGACCGAAGCACCCTCACCGAGTCCCAGCTCGACACGGCCGTTGGAGACGAGGTCCAGCGTTGAGACTTTCTCAGCGACCCTCGCCGGATGGTTTGTGGTCAGCTGAATGATGCCGTGACCCAGGCGGATATTCTCCGTGCGCTGGCTGGCTGCAGCGAGAAACACCTCCGGCGCGGAGGAATGTGAGTATTCTTCCAGGAAGTGGTGCTCCACCTCCCAGGCATAGTCGTAGCCAAGTTGATCGGCCAGTGCAATCTGGTCCAGGGACTGCTGGATGAGCTTGTGTTCGCTGAATTCGTCCCAGTCCCTCGGTAACTGGTGCTCGTAGAAAATCCCAAACTTCATGATGTCTCCCCTAAGATACTTTCCCTCATTGGGCGCCAAATGGCAGATACTGTCAATCGTGAAACTACGTACCCGGATATGTGTGCTGGCTTGCTGGGGATGCAGCGAAACCCCGCGACAGAAACTAGTAACATTGGGGTCTGACCCCAATGTTACTAGTTTGCGGTATAGTCGATTGTTCGGTTTTTAACTGTTTTTGACCTTTTTTGGACCTTTGGACGTTGGGGGGGAACCATGACCAATCGAGATTTTCCCGTGATCTCTGCAGATTCGCACATCACGGAGCATCCCGATACTTACGTTAAATACATCGATCCAGCCTGGCGCGACAGAGCACCACATGTGGTGAACTCTGATGAGAAAGGGGATCTCTTTATCGTGGAGGGCATGAACCGACCCATCGCCATGGGCCTGGTCGCTGCTGCCGGGAAAGATCCGGAAGAACTGTCCGAAACCGGCGTCACGTTCGATGAGCTTCACCGCAGCGGCTGGGATCCGAAAGCGCGTGTCGCTGACCAGCGCAAAGACGGCGTTGCGGCGGAAGTCATCTACCCGACTGTGGGAATGATGATCTGCAATCACAAAGACTTCGACTACAAGAAGGCCTGTTTCGATGCCTACAACCGCTGGATCACCGAATACTGTTCAGAAGATCCGGTTCGGCTCCTTGGATGTGGTCAGACGGCCATGCGTACGCCGGCAGAAGGGGTGCAGGATATTCGCGATATACATGCAATGGGTCTGCGCGGTGTGATGATGCCGGGCGATCCCCAGGAGGAAGACTACGATTCTCAAATTTACAACGAGGTCTGGGAAACGGCGATTGAGCTCGATATCCCACTTTCGTTTCACATCCTCACAATGCGGAATGCCCACACCCGGGGGCCACGCATCAATACATTTTTGTCAATTATCCGGGGCAACCAGGACATCATGGGGACGCTTATCTTCGGTGGTGTGTTCGAACGTTACCCGGAACTGAAGGTTGTCTGTGTCGAAGCAGACGCCGGTTGGGTGCCGCACTATCTCTACCGCATGGACCATGCCTACAAGCGTCACCGCAACTGGCTGGCACCCGACACCACACTCTCGAAAATGCCTTCTGAATACTTCTCCGAGAACATCTACACGACTTTCCAGGATGACTGGGTGGCGTTCAAAACCGCCAATGAGATGAACTGGCGACGCCTCCTTTGGGCGAATGACTTTCCTCACAGCGATTCCACCTGGCCCTGGTCCCAGGATGTCCTCGCGGAACAGACACAACATCTGACAGACGAACAAACCCGGGCGATTCTGTGTGAGAACACAGCAGAGCTTTACAACATAGACGTTTCTCAACTCGAGGTAGCCGCATGAGTTATACCGGCGCTGATTTTGTAGCCGACGCGCTCGCTCAGCTGGGTGTCGAACATGTGTTCGGCATCGTGAGCATTCACAACATGCCCATCATGGATGCAATCAACCGGTTGGGAAAAACGAAGATCATCGATGTCCGCCATGAACAGGCAGGCACCCATGCAGCGGACGGTTATGCCCGGGCAACCGGAAAGCTTGGGGTCATGATTGCGTCTACAGGGCCCGGAACATCGAATACGGTCACTGGTCTCTATGAAGCCGAGTACGGATCTTCCAGGGTCATGGTCATCACGGGACAGGCTGAGACGAAGTTCTACGGCAAAGGCCTCGGCTACGTCCACGAGGCAGAAAACCAGGTACCGATGCTTGCATCGGTTTGTCGGCGGGTTGAGAGCCCACGTCACATCTCCCAGCTTGCGAGCTGTTTTCAGGCGGTCATCAACGACATGTTTACCGGCAGGGGTGCACCCGGGGCCCTGGAGATCCCTATAGATCTGCAGTACGCCGAAACCGAATCTCAAACCGTCGCCTATCCTGAGGCGGACTTTTCGGTCGATGACAACGAAATAGACGCGGTTGTTGAACGGCTCAAGAGTGCGTCGAAGCGAATCATTGTGGCGGGCGGTGGTGTTATAGCTGCGGGCGCCAGCGAGGAGCTTCAGGCGCTGGCCCGTAAGCTCGACTGCCCGGTGCTGACCACGGTTGATGGCCGTGGGGTGATCCCTGAGGACGATGATCTTTGTGTGGGTAACTACTACAACAGCGCTGGTATTTACGACGCAATCCAGGGTGCAGACGTGACACTTGCCATCGGTACCAAGTTTGCCGTTGGTGTGGACGGCCAGTTCTCTTTCCAGACACCGCCGGGAGATCTCATCCAGATCGACATCGATGGGAATATGATCGGTCGCACCCACACCACATCCATTGGTGTGCTGGCAGATGCCAAAGCGGCGCTGACAGCCATCAACGCCAGCCTTGATGAAACGCTTCCTAATGACGGGCAGTTCAACCAGGTCATCTGGGAAGCCCGGGACGGGGTTCGCCATGCCATGCGGGAGCGGCTCGGATCGGACTGGCCGCAGGTTATGGACGCCATTCGGGCGAAACTGCCCCGGGACAGTGTATTCGTCCGGGATCAGACGATCTCAGCTTACAACTGGGGTAACCAGCAGTTTCCCATCTATGGGCCGCGAACCTCAGTGAATCCGACGTCCGGGGCCATCGGACCCGGGTTCCCCATGAGTGTTGGAGCTGCAATTGCGACAGGTCGTAAAACGGTTGTGATTCACGGTGATGGCGGATTCATGTTCCATGCCACGGAGCTCGCAACCGCAGCCCAGTACAAGATTCCACTGATCGTCTGTGTCTTCAATGATTCGGGCTACGGTGTTCTGCGTTGGCTGCAGGACATGCGCTTTGGTCGAATCAACGAGACTGACCTTGGGAAAGTTGCATTTGCTGATATGGCAAAGAGCATGGGTGTCCCGGCCCAGAGAGTGGCGAGCGTGTCTGAATTCGAGGCCGCATTTGATACCGCGATGGAGATCGAAGGGCCTTACCTCATCGATGTCGACATGGAGCACTTTGCACCCATGGAGATATCGGTGATGCCGAAAAAGAAAGTGGAAGTCGACGTCAAAGCCTGAAATGGCGACACGTCTCACCAAACCCTGGCGGCCGGTTGACGAGATCGAGGGCGTTCTCAAAGGGCATCTCGGCGTGTACCAGCTGGCCAACGCGGACGATGAGATTGTTTACATCGGTTTTGCCGGTGGCGCGAGCCTCTACGGCTTGAAAGGGGAAGTCAGTGAACGTGTGGCGGAACTCGAAGACGCCACCCAGTTCAGGGTGGAAATCACAGCCAGTTATATGAGTCGTTGGCGGGAACTGATGATGGTGCATATTGCGGATACCGGTGAATCCCCACGCCACAATCCCCCGGTTAAGCTGGGGCGTATGAGTCCGGGTCATTCTTAGCGCATAAAGTTTAGGAGTTGAGGTGGATCTCAATCTGACCGAAGAACAGGACATGATCGTTGGCATGGTCCGGCGCTATGTCCGTGAGGAAATCCTGCCATTGGAATTCGATCTCGATCCCGATGCTGATGAGCTGGCACCTGAGGACAAAGAACGTCTTGTAGAGATCACCAAAGAGATGGGTCTCTATGGTCTTGGGATTCCCCCTGAATATGGCGGGCCGGAGATAGACCTTGTCACCCAAACGCTCATCTCGATGGAAATATCTCAGCACCGTGCGGGGCTTTATGCACCCTGTTACGGCACGTTCGGCGGAGCGGGACTTGCACAGCTCTTTGAGGCGACCGACGAGCAGAAGGAGCGTTATCTCTTCCCCACGCTCAGAGGCGAGAAACGTGGTTTTTTCGGGTTGTCGGAACCCTCGGGCGGGTCGGACCCTGCCCGGGCGATACAGACAAAAGCGGTCAAAGACGGGGATGACTGGATTATCAATGGCAGCAAACTCTGGATCAGTGGTGCGGATCGTGCTGACTACGGTCTCGTGTTTGCGCGCACTGACGCGGACAAAGGGCGTAACGGCGTCACGTGTTTCATTGTCGATACAGACAATCCCGGGTTTCACGTGCGCCGGATCGTCCATACGCTGAGATCAGCCAACTATGCGACCGAGCTCCAGTTTGAAGATATGCGGGTACCTTCGACGAATATCCTGGGTGAAGTGAACCGGGGGTTTGCGATCGCAAACGACAGGCTGACTCGCCAACGTATCCCTTATGCCGCAGGCTGTATTGGCGTTGCGATCAAAGCCCAGGAAATGGCTCTCGAATACGTGCCGCAGCGGGAGACGTTTGGCGCACCGCTATCCTCGCGTCAGGCGATCCAGTGGATGCTGGTCGACAATGAGATCGACATCAAACAATCGATCTGGATCACGCTGGATGCAGCCAACAAAGCCAACCGGGGGGAACCGTTCAGGAAAGAGGCTGCCATGGCGAAACTTGTCGCTACCGAAGCCGCCGGGCGGGTTGTCGACCGGTCGATGCAGATGTTCGGAGGGTTAGGTGTTGCGAAAGACCTGCCGTTCGAACGCTGGTACCGGGAAATGCGCATCCGCCGGATCGGCGAAGGCCCGAATGAGGTGCAGCGGCACGTGATTGCCCGGGAGCTGCTGGGCGCCTCTCTGCGGTAAGAAATCGCGGCTGAAGTAAGTCGCTTCGCGCCTTTGCGAGTTTTGCGCGAGCGAAAACTCGGTAAGGAATAGGCCACAAAGGCCTATTCCGACAGCGGCATTTAGCCGCGATAGGAAACCCGGTAAATCACCCCTTTCTTGTCATCTGAAATCAGCAGACTGCCGTCTGCTGTGACAAGCACATCGTTCGGTCTTCCCCAGTCCCTCTGTCCCTCCAGCCAACCGGTGACAAACGGCTTGTGTTGACCGTCTCCGGTCAGAACGCTGACCTGGTAACCCACCTTTTTGCTTCGGTTCCAGGATCCGTGTTCAGCTATGAATAAAGCGTTCTTGTACTCGGACGGGAATCCCGAAGCCGTGTAGAAATCCATTCCCAATGCAGCGGAATGGGCCTGAATATTGAGCACGGGCTCGATGAATTCGTAAGAAGACGCTTTTTCATGATCGCCAAATTTTGGGTCGGAAATCCCGCTGCCGTGCGTAAACGGATAGCCGAAGTGCTGACCGGGCGCGGTTATGATGTTGATCTCCTCGGGCGGCACGTCATCGCCCATCATGTCGCGCCCGTTGTCGGAGAACCAGAGTTCCCCGGTGTCTGGATGCCAGGCGAAACCGACCGTGTTGCGTATGCCGTGTGCCCAGACGACCGTGTCGCCTGTCCCGGGGTTCATACGGAGAATTGAAGCAAATCGCTCATCTTTCGAAAGGCAGATGTTGCAGGGTGCGCCCACCGGGACGTAGAGCTCCCCGTCCGGACCAAACTTGATGTATTTCCATCCGTGATGTGACTTGTCAGGCAGGTCATCCGTTACGAGCGTGGATGGCGGGTCTTCCCGGAGGTTTGCATCGATGTTGTCGACCCGTATCACCTCGTCGAGCGCAGCAACCCAGAGGTCACCGTGGTGCACGGTCACACCGGAAGGCATGGTGAGGTCTTCAAGCAGGGTGATGACGTGGGGTGATTGTGATGTGAGGGCGCTGGGGACGGCATACACGTCACCGCGACGACGTGTGCCGACGATGAGTGTCCCGTTTTCGGTGAGTGCCATCTGGCGTGCATTCGGGACAGAGAACCCGAGTTCTTCGATCACAAAACCGGGTGGCAGAGTGAGATCCTTGACGCCGGTAGCGTTGGCATAAGCGGCCAGAAGGGTAATGACGATCAGTAGTTTTTTCATGCGGGCAATGTCGCACAGGCTCCTTGCGGACTCAATTCCGGGACGAAGAATGCTCACAGCGAATTGGGTGAGGACACGGGAGGAGTTTTGGCTCGCGACCGGGTAAAGTTGTCCGATGAATGCCCCGGCGACAGTGCTCAACGACGATCTCAAAGAGACGATCCAGACGGCCTATCGCAACTGGCTGGCAGCCCGGGGGTTCAAACCTCGCCGGGGACAACGGGAAATGGTTGCACAGGTCGCCAGGACCCTGAGCGGCGAATCGCCCCGCATTGCGGTCATCGAAGCGGGAACCGGAACCGGGAAAACAGCCGCGTATTGTCTTGCGGCCATACCAACTGCCCAGGCACTGGGTAAAACCGTTGTGATCTCAACGGCAACCGTTGCGCTGCAGGAGCAGGTGACGATCGATGACATACCCGACATCAAAGCCAACGCGGAGCTGAAGTTCAGTGTGGCCCTGGCAAAAGGTCGGGGTCGCTACCTGTGCCTCAAACGCCTCGATGATCACCTGAAGTACAGCGGACAGCAGGAGATGGCGCTGTTCGAGATGGGTGATGACGATCATCTGCCGCTCTACCAGTCGATGCTCGATGAATTCGGACAGGGACGCTGGGATGGAGAGTTGGACAGCTGGGAGGGTGAGCTTCCGGACGGCGCCTGGTCGCCGGTAACAACAGACCACCGTGGTTGCAGCAACAATCGCTGCAGCTTTTTCAAACAGTGTCCCTTCTTCAAGGCGCGCAATGCCCTTGAAGGGACGGATGTCATTGTCGCCAACCATGACCTGGTGCTGGCTGATCTTGCGCTGGGAGGGGGTGCAGTTCTTCCTGACCCGGAAGACATCATCTACATTCTGGACGAAGCTCACCATCTCGCGGACAAAACCCAGAACCATTTTTCTGCGCGTGCGCGCATGAATGGAACAGTTCAGTGGCTCGAGCAGATCAATTCCGTACTCGGCAGTCTCACGCAACGATTCGCAAGACCGGAAGAGCTCGTCCAGATTGCCACGAATGTGGCTGGTGAAACCGGATCGTTGCGACAAGCGATCGAAAACCTGGCAAACGAACTGAAGGACCTCGAATACACACCCCGTGACGATGATCTGGACATCCACCGTTTTCCCATGGGAGATGTCCCACAGACGATAGCAGAGGCCGCAGCAGCAACCCTGCCGGCGATGTCGCGTATCTGTGACCACCTCGAGCACACGCACGACCTGATCCAGGAGGTTGTGAGCGGGAACCGTCAGTGGCAGAACGGCTACGAAGCTGAAGACTGGCTGGTGCCTGTCGGCCAGCTGCAAACGAGGGCGTTGGGCACCCTGGCGCTGCTTGAAGACTACGGTAAAGGATCACCGTATCGCTATGCCCGCTGGGTCAACAGAACTGAGTTTGATGTCGAGATGATCAGTGCACCCATCGAACCCGGGCATATCCTGGAGGAGGTGTTGTGGCAGAGGGCTTACAGTGTGATCTGTACATCGGCAACGTTGAGTGCAATGGGCAGGTTCGACCGTTTCATTGAGAGGGTTGGGCTGCCGGAGACCACCACTCAGGTACGCATCCCAAGTCCATTCAATTTCCCGGAGATTGCCTCATTTCATGTCCCTGACATGTCTTCGGACCCGCGGGATTTCGATGCCCACAGCGATGAAGTTGCAGCGCTCCTGCCACAGCTTCTCGCACAGGAAAAGAGCGCGCTGGTTCTCTTTACGTCCTGGCGGCAGCTCAACGCGGTCATGAAAGCGGTCCCCGGGAAGCTGGGTGAGCGCCTGCTGGTCCAGGGGGAAGCTGCGAAACAGGTACTCATACGTACTCACCGCCAGCGGGTCGATGCAGGTGAAGAGTCCTATCTGGTCGGTCTGGCGAGTTTTTCCGAGGGCCTGGATCTGCCCGATGATTATTGCCGTCACGTGGTCATTGTAAAAATCCCGTTTGCCGTGCCGGACGACCCGGTTGATCAGGCCATGGCGGAGTGGGCTGAGGCGCGGGGCAGAAACGCGTTTTACGAGATTTCAGTGCCGGATGCGGCTCTCAAGCTGGTCCAGGCCTGCGGACGGCTGATCCGACACGAAAACGACCACGGGCGCATCACGATGCTCGACAAGCGTATCGTCACACAGCGTTACGGGCGGGCGTTGCTGCAATCTCTGCCTGACTACAATTACCAGTTGAACGATCGCGGTTAAAGGTAGCTGGTGTCCTCTGTAGGAGCGGCTTTAGCCGCGATTCTTATCTTCCACTCGATTGGATGGCGGGTTCGTTCCACGGGCTCACAGCCGTCTCCAGCAGTATTCCAGCTTCTGGTACCTCATCAAACTTCCCCTGCGTAAACACAATCAACCGCTCCGTCGAGAATTTGTCGCTCAACCGCTGCCAGAACGCCGCCATGTCCTCGCGTGTGAGACTGGCGACCTCGTCGGCAATCTGTTCGCGGCTGTCGAAAGTCAGGTGACCGCGTACGAGATCTCCCCAGTAGCGCTGCGATTTGTCGTTAAGGTTTTTGGGACTCTGGGTCAGACGGTTGATGAGCCCCGCCTTCTGCTGAGCGAGTTCTTCCTCGGGTACGTCCTGCCAGCGTTCGATGAACGCATCGAGGAACTCGCGGGTTGCGGATTCGAGGCCGGCACTCGACTTGACCGGTGATTGCACGATGAAGGAGATACCACCGCGGTTCACAACCGGGCGGTTGGAAACGCTCACGACATAACCCAGCTGCTGCTGTGTGCGAAGCTCCAGGAAATAGGCGTTATGCAGGATCTGGGCGGCGAGAGAACTCAACGCGCGGCTCCTGAAACTGTCGTCTTCATCCTGTATGTGCAGGACCATTGCAGCGTCATTGTGATCAACCGGGAGTTGAAGGCGCAGCGCCCGGTCGAGTTCTTCGACGGAAGCTCGCTTGATCGGGTGGGTGGCGACAGGCAGTGTCTGGCTGATGAGGTTTGCAAGGTCCGTCACGTCATCCTGGTCCACGTTGCCGTGGGTGAGACCCTGAACGTGGAAACCGTTTAGAAGATTGTTTCGCCAGGCCGCAAGTTGCTCCGGGGTGACCGGGGTAAGGGCATCTACCAGCATGTCCCGTGGCCACCGGCCGCTACGCAGAACGTCGGCGAGTGCGGAGAAAGCCTGGCTGAAGGGTCGGTCCTTTTTGGTATTCCCCCAGTCCCGGATGAGGCCTTTTTTGAAATTATCGAATTTGCCGGTATCGATCTGCGTATTCAGGAGGGCATCCATGACGGTGCCTAAAAGCGTATGTTGTTTGTCCTGATAACCGCCGATGCTGACCTCGAATCCGGCATCAGAAATGCCGAGTCCATAACCGAGACCGGCAAGATAGGCCGGGTATACAACCTCGCTCAGCGCATCCTCTACCAGCAGGCGGTAGAGCTGGGCTTTGGCGCGTTCCGCGGGTGTGACGAAACCGCCGGTTACGGCCAGCTCGAGATATGTGTTTGCACGCGGTGCACCGTAAGAGACGTCCTGGTCGAGCCAGATCCGGATGCCGGGCTGATCGATAGTGAGCTCGGCTTCAACCTCGTCTTCCTCGTTGAGGTCCAGCTGTCCGGGTAAATAGGGGTTGGGCTGAGGCAGCGCAAGAGAAGGTTCCGGCGTTGCCGTTCGCTCGGCAGTGGTCCGGGAAAGTGAGTAGGGGACGCGAAACCAGGGCTCTACCAGTTCACCTTCAATGCTGTCAGAAACGATCTCAACGATCATGTTGTCGGCGTGCACATACTCGAGATACTCAGTAATGAGGTCCGCATCGAAAGCTTCCATGAGGTAGGGGGCGACAAGCAGATCACCAGGTGGGAACCGGTCGATCCGCGGTGCCATCTGGTAGACAAACCCCATCGGGTTCGAGTTTTCCTGGAACCGGAATCCCAGTTCGGCGATGGTCGCCTGTTCCCTGTAGATCCAGTCTTCCGGTGGTGTTGATTTGATGAGATCGATGTACTGGAAAAGGACATCGGTGATGCGCGGGATGTTTCCGGCACCGGATTCAGTGAGGTCGATGTGGATGGATAACATACTGTCGTTTCGGTCGAGCTCGCCAATCGATGCACTCAGTGACTCTACCCATCCCCGGGCATTCAGAGCCTGGTAAAGACTGCCTTTGCCTTCATGTCCCAGGAGGTTGGTGAAGTAGAGCTCCGGTTTCGTTCGGTAATGTTTGCGGGTATTGGGCAGGACAAAACCGTACGACACACTCGTTCCAGCCTTTTGTGCCTGGGTGCGGACCTCTACGGGAAGCTCTTCATCGGTGTAGATAGGCACGCCAGGATATATGGGGCCCACATTGTTGTTCTGGATTCTGCTGAACACAGGTGTCACCAGCTCGCGCAGCTCGTCAAGGGACTGGCTGGACAGAACGACCAGCCCCATCTGATCTGCCGAGTAATGCTCTTCGAAGAAGGCAACCAGGTCTTCGTGGATGTCACCTGCGAGGGTAGCCAGGGAACCGATGGTGAAGCGTGAGCCAGGATGCTGGGGATTGAGGGTCTGTTTGCTGACCATGTACCCCCGCCAGCCATCATCCTTCAGCTGCATCTGGTATTCGGAATGAACGGCGTTCTTTTCCCGGGCTGAGTATTCTGCACTGAGGACCGGGTCGATGAAGAAGTGAGCGAAACGGTCGAGCGCTTCGGGAAAGGCCTCCGTCCGTATATCGAAAAAGTAATTCGTGTGATCGAGCGCTGTATACGCGTTGGAGCTACCGCCGTTACCGCTCACGTAGTGCTGGAAACCATCCACCTCGGGGTAGGTCTGCGTCTGGATGAAGAGCATGTGTTCGAGGAAGTGGGCGAGTCCCGGGCGTTCCTGGGGTTCATGAAAGCTGCCACGGTAGACGCTGAGCGCGGCAGCGGCTTTCTCGGACGACGGGTCCGAGACCAGGAGTACTCGCAGCTCGTTGGGTAGTGTCAGGTACTCGTAGGAACGTTTGTCGTTGGGACTCTTACGAACCTCAACCGCCGTCGCGTTGGTATCTGCGGGGTCCGGTTGCATGACCTGGGCGCAACCGGACAGGAGAAGAACAAACAAAAGCCGCACTTGAAGCCCATGGGGCCATCCTCGTTTCATGAGTTAAGACTGTTCCTTGGAATTAAGCTTGGAAGTATGGCGGTGGTGTACGTCGACCTCAATCGTCGGGACGACCCGCGTACTTCGTAACAACGAACTTTCGCAGGTAGTAGTCGAGGCTCAGGTAACGGCCGCCGCCAATCATCAGCAGGGCGAGAATCATGGCGAAATAAATCATTGCAAACTCGATTCCGTTGTTGAGTTTGACGATGCTGCCACTGCCGTTGAGGTAACGGTAGTTGCCGTGTTCTCGCAGGATGGATTTGGCCCTGGAGAGGCGCTCCGACCCTTCGATGGTGCGTTCGTTTACGTTGTAACACTTGATGTAGCGCTCAAAAACGTTTGATCCCGCATTTGCGTCGGACCCCGGGACGCAGACTGCGGGTGGGTTCGATGGAGCGATAGCAGGCCATCCGTTGTCCCAGTGTACGGACCCCGCAGCCACCAGCATGGTGACGGCGAGTGGTACGGCCCAGATGCGGGTAGCCAGACCGATGAGGATACAGATCCCCCCGAGAAACTCCGTCCAGCTTGCCAGGAACCAGGAGAGTTCGACCGGCAACACGCTGAACGGGAATGGCAGGAGCTCGGGACTGAACCAGTTGGTGCCGGTGATCTTTTCCCAGCCCGCACCGATGAGGACGGGTGCCAGTATCAGGCGCAGAATGATGGAAATGACACCGTCAAAGTGTCGACTCCAGTCGACCAGGCGGTCGTACCATTGGGTGATTGAGTTTACTTGCATTATTGTTAGCTCCTTTCCACGAGAGATTAGACTCATTCACTCAGGAAGGTTCCCCTACAAAGAACTTGCGGAAAGGCTGACGGCTTCAGCTGAAGACGCGTTTGGGGTACAGCTGGTATCACCCGAGCCCAATGCGGATGCCGAGTTTCCCGAATGGCAGATTCTGGCCGGCGTCGTCGCTGCACTGACGCGCGAGTCGGAGATCACCGGTGTCAGCGGTGCCCAGGGGAGTGGAAAATCGAGCTTTGCCCGGGTGCTCGGTGAGAGCTGGGAGGGGCGTCAACCGGTCATCGCTTCTCTGGATGATTTCTATCTCACGCGGGCAGAACGCATGGAACTGGCCCGCACGGTCCACCCTCTTCTTCAAACAAGAGGTGTGCCTGGAACCCATGCTGTGGAGATGCTGCTGAGCCTGGCACAGGGTGTGAACGCCGGTTCCACTCAACATGAGGTACCGCGCTTCGACAAAGGCCGGGACGATCGGAGTGGTATCGAGTCGCTTCGGGGAGACAGCCTGGTGATCGAAGGCTGGTGTCTGGGTGTCACCAGGCAACCCGATAAGCTGCTTACCCCGGCGATCAACCGCCTCGAAGAATCTGAAGACCTCGATGGGCGATGGCGATCATGGGTGAATACTCAAATTGCTCGATACGAACCGGTCTGGGATGAGATCGATTTCTGGGTGCACCTTCGGGTGCCGTCATTCGACGAAGTCATACGCTGGCGAAGCCAGCAGGAGGAACAGATACCCACAGCGCAACGCATGTCCCACGTCAATCTGTTGCGGTTTGTACAGCACTACGAACGGCTCACGCGATGGATGTGGGAAAACGAGCCGCGGGGGCCTGGCGTTCTTGTCCAACTCGATACTCAACACCGGATCGAGGGGTGGGAGTTCATCACGGCGTAAACAGGTGTTGTCGGCGCATAAGGGGAAGCCACCATATGCTGTGCCTGCCATGTCAGTACGATGGAACTGTGTATTTGTGATTGGTGAAAAATGCCAACAACCAAGGTTTTTGTCGTGCTGGATCCCACTTGTATGGAACAAGCGGCACTGCTGTCTGGCGAGGAGGTGATACGCGCGTATCGAGCGCACCGTGATACGGAAGCCTCCCTGCATCTCTACTGTTGCATCAACGCAGAGAGCGTTGCAGCGATGCCCGGTGAAAACGAGATCGCGTCGCAGCAGGCGACGCAAGAGCGAGTACGCGACTGGCTGGAGCGATTGGCAGCGACGCCACGGGCAAACGGCATTGCGGTGGAGACAGAAGTGGAATGGAACGACGACTGGCGTCAAGCGATTGTAACCGCTGCGGCCCGCCAGGAAGCCCTCATCGTCGTGAAAAACATGACTCAACACTCCCGCTTTGTGCGCTTGATTCGAGAAACGGCCGACTGGACGCTCATTCGTGAATGTCACTGTCCGATGTTGCTGGTGAAGACTGGCAAACCTTTCCAGATTCGAAACTTACTGGTAGCGGTGAAACACAGCCCGGGTGATGAGTCGTACGAGAGTGCTAACGACAACATACTGGATCGTGCGAAAAGAATAGCGTCCGACTTTGGTGCAGAGCTCCATGCGGTAACTTGTTACGGCAACGACGTCAGACCTGATCGCCAGCGTTTTGCCGACCGCTGCGGGCTGGAACGCAATCAGGTGTCGGCCGCCACAGGCACACCTGAAAAATTCATCGCGGAGATCGCCGCAAGCAAGGACAGTGACCTGCTGGTTATCGCACGGGTTGCGAGAGCGGAAACCCCAACCGCCGTCGGCAAGACAGCACGCCGGGTGATCGACGAGGTTGAGACGGAGGTGCTGGTATTACCGGTGCCTGCTTAGCAGCCAGCCTCAGGCGATGAACTGTTTTCTTCACGCGCTGTGAAACGTCGCATAGCGACATAGAAAACACCGGCGAGCACCATAAACCTTAAAACCTCCACCCAGATTTTCCCGCTGAGGTCAGGGAGCTGATTAGCGAAATAGTGAATCACAAAACCCGCCAGCAGGACGCTCCCACCGGTCCCTGCGTAGGCTGCGCCCATCGTGAACGAAAGAAAAACCGCCCCTATCATGAAAGCGCCCATTTCCAGCGTGGATTGCCCGGTTCCGGCGATATAGAACGCAGGCAGGTGCCAGAAGCCCCAAAGGGTGCCCAGCAGGAGCTCTGACGCCCAGAATGGCAGGACCTGCATCAGCCGCGGCGTTGCGAATCCCCGCCAGCCTACCTCCTCGCCCAGTGGGCCGGGGTCAAGAATGATCGCACCTGCAAACAGTGCCAGCGCCCAACCGTAAGCGTGATGAGCGTACTGAGGCGACGATGTTTCGAGGCCGATTAACTCGTAGAGCACCCAGTCTGTTGCGAGGTAGTAGAGGGGGATACCGAAGACGATCGCGGGCAGCCACCCCCCAACCCGCCATTTGAATACGCGACCGAGAAGCTCCCG
>JANQFF010000326.1 GCA_028277965.1 Pseudomonadales bacterium | reverse complement strand
TTTTTCCAAGTTGTTCATTCCGGATACCATCGGGCCGGGCAGCGTCAGCACGCTTGAGTTTACGATCGACAATACGGCGGGGGCGGCCACCACCGACTTTCAGGAATACGAGGTTTATCTGCGAACCGCCGTCGGCGTGGAAGCAGGCAACTGGGCAAAATTCGGTTTCGTTCGCATGCCGGAATACCGCTGGGGAATCCTGCTCGCGCCGGCAGAAGAGGATCGCCGAATAGGGTTCGGCGAGCACTTCGGAGAGCCGGTCTGGCAGGAAGTGCCCGGGGAGTATCGCTCGCTCCTGCGCAGACTGATTGTCATTCAGGGGGATACCGAACCTGCGTCCGTCGAACAGCAACGCTTCCTCGGGCATACCGCCCCGTCACTCTATGACATGCGGTCGTTGTTCCAGATCAACGTCGAGGAGGCGCGGCATCTGTGGGCGATGGTTTATCTGTTGCACAAATACTTCGGGCGGGACGGCCGGGAAGAAGCTGAAATGCTGCTGCAGAGAACATCCGGCAACGAAGACCGACCCAGAATTCTCGGGGCATTCAACGAGGAAACACCTGACTGGCTGTCGTTCTTTCTCTTTACGAGCTTCACTGACCGGGATGGGAAGATGCAGCTCGAATCGCTTGCGCAATCCGGATTTGATCCGCTTTCGAGAACCTGTCGCTTCATGCTGACGGAAGAGGGACATCACATGTTCGTCGGCAAAAGCGGTATAGAACGCATCCTCGAACGGACAGCAGCTACCATGAGTCAGGAAGGAATCAATGACCCGGCTGATACCGGCAGGTTGAGGGAGCTAGGAGTGATCGATCTGCCACTGATCCAGCGGAAGCTGAATTTCCACTTTGCAGTGACACTTGACCTGTTCGGCTCTGAGATTTCGACCAATGCTGCAAACGCATTTAATGCAGGTATCAAAGGTCGGTTTGGGGAGAACAAAATCGAAGACGATCATCGCCTCATCGATGCCCTCTACCCGGTCTTTTCACCGCTGAACGGTGGATTTGAAAATGTGGATACCCCTGCGCTGAATGCGATCAATGCCCGCCTTGTTGATGATTTCGCCAGGGAGTGTGAAGACGTTGTCGATGCATGGAACAAGGTGCTGCAGAAACACGACATAGATTTTGCGCTGCAACTCCCCCACCGGGCGTTCAACCGCCAGCAGGGACACTTCGCGGGGATGTGGGTAACGCCCGATGGCCGGACGCTGGATCAGGCCGCCTGGGAGCAGGGGCGGGGTGGTTTCCTGCCGTCCGGGGAGGACCTCGAATACCTTCACTCGCTCATGCAGCCGGTCATACAGGCAGGAAACTATGCAACCTGGATCGCGCCACCCAAACATGGAGTAGGCGGCAAACCCGGTGATTTCGAGTTTGTGAAAATCGCTGCCTGAAGGGTGTTATTCGAGCGCGTAACAAGTTTGAATCGCGGCTAAAGCCGCTCCTACAAAGGTAGCTGGATCTTCCTACCTCTGTAGGAGCGGCGTTAAGGCAACTCTATAAACCTCTCACATGC
>JANQFF010000322.1 GCA_028277965.1 Pseudomonadales bacterium | reverse complement strand
TTTTTCCACCATCACATGGACGCCGGATTTGAGCGCGGCGATGGTTGTGCTGACGTGAAGTTTGTTCGGCGTACAGACGCTTACAGCATCGAGGTGTTCGACTTTCAGCATCCTGGCGTGATCGGTATACAGCGTTGCGTCAGGAAACTGTTCTTCTCTTCTGGCGAGAGTCTCAGTGCTGATGTCGGCGAAAGCAACGACGTCGACGTCCCGGCGTTTGTTCAGAAGGCGTAACTGCAGGTCGGCAATTCGACCAGCGCCGATGAAGCCCACTCTCAGCACTTTTCCTGGTTTGTTTGTCATGCCTGGGCTCCAGCCTCAATTCGCGGATAGTATATGCCGAGCAGTGCTGCGCGTAGCAGCATGAAGAAGTTCATACCGAGCCACACGGCGTGATAACCCCAGCTATCGAAAGTTAATGCCAGGAGCAACGCCCAACCAAGCGATGCGAGGACCATCGCGTTGCGCATTTCTTTGATGAACGTCGTGCCGATGAATATCCCATCCAGCAGAAATGCCCAGATACACAACAAGGGTGCCAACGCTACCCATGGTAGATAGGCGGATGCTGCGGAACGCACTGCCTCGGACTGGGTGAGCAGGGCAATGAAGGTTTCACCTCCAAGGAGGTAGATCAGGCCGGTGAGCAATGCCAGAAAGAGCGCCCAGACTGAAGCGTAGATACTCGCTGTGCGAAGCTGCTTGGCATCCCGGGCTCCATATGCGTAACCCGCCAGCGTCTCTGCTGTGTGTGCAAACCCGTCAATACTGTATGTCATCACGAAGAAGAGCTGCATGAGCACCCCGTGCGCTGCGAGGGTTATATCACCCAGACGTGTGGCTAAAACCGTCCCAGCGAAGAAAGGCATCTGGACGAAGAATGTGCGTAAAACCAGGTTGCCGCTGATATTGAAAAGGTCGGTAACCTTTTCTGCGTCCCAGAGCACCAGGCTCCGCAGAGGTTTGTTTCCAGGTAGCGCACGGATGACCAGCCACAATCCAAACCCGGCGGCACCCCACTCGCTGATGACGGTACCCAGGGCAACACCGCGAACATCGAGCCCAAAACCCAATACCAGCACAACGTCCAGGACGAGGTTGCTGATATTGAGACCAATACTCAGCCACAGTGTGTCTTTCATGCGTTGCAACCCGAAAAGTGTCCCGAGCTGCACGAGGTGGATCAGAAGTGCAGGGGCTCCCCAGACCCGGATTGTGTAGTAGTTGTCCGCGAGCTCTGTAACCTGCGGGCTCGCCTGGAAGAGCAGGAACAGGAGTTCCCGGAGCGGCCACTGACAGGCAACGATGAGCCCTCCGAGCCCGGCGGCGATAAAACTGGCGCGCAGGAAGACACCAGACACTTCATCGTGGTCGCGGCGGCCGTATGCTTGAGCCGCGAGGCCGGTTGTGCCCATGCGCAGAAAACCGAACATCCAGTAAACGGCGCTGAACATTGCAGCACCCATGGCGACCGCAGCGATGTAAGCGGGGTCCGTCAGCTGTCCCATAACAGCGACATCCGCAACACCAACGAGCGGAATGGTGACGTTTGCCAGGATGACTGGCCACGTCAGCGTCCATATGCGCCCATGCCAGTATGCTGAACTGTGGGTTTGTTCATGACTCACCGGAGCATACTAATGTAGGTTTGACCGGTTATGCGGTTTATCGATTATGAGATTGCCAACGTGTACACCCAGCGTCCCGGCAATTGGGCGAAATCACCTGAGATTCCGCCTCGCTATGACGTGCGGTTGATCGATTGTGAAGAATTTCATAGCCGGTTGCCCGACGATCTGGCACACGTCGACTATGAGTGGGCTTTTGAGCGGGGTGATCTCTGTATCGCGAGCTTGTTCGACGGACAGGTGGTGGGTTGGGACTTTTCGACCTATACGTCGACCCGGGTTAACTCGCACATAGATTTCCGTGTGCCGGAAGGGTACGAATACGGTTACGGGAATTTTACTCACCCGGATCATCGTGGACGCAAGCTCGCTGACATGAGAGCAGCGCGCTGGGAAGGGCTCCTGGATGAGTACGAATCTTCTGTCTGGTATGTCAATCGGAGGAACGAGCGATCTCTGAAAGTGTTTGGCGAGCCGGCTGAAGGTGTCGAGCTGATCGGCTGGACTGCCTACATCGGATTCTTCAGCTGTTACCTGGCGTTCAGCTCTAAATCGTGCAGGAACCTGGGCGTGGGGTTCTGCCGGGCCAGCCTACGCTAGAAACCACGTCAGTCTGCTGAACTGAGGGTTTGTTCGCTGCTCGCAAGCGCATACTGATATAACGTCCGGGCAGCAACATGGCGAAACGTACAAATGGATTTTGAGTTGGTGCGTGTGTTCCGGCAGCTCGGCGGGGGCTGGGGAAAGTCTCCTGATATCTCTGAGGAATATGAACTCCGTCGGGTTGATTGTGACGAGTTTCACAGTCGCCTGCCTGCTGACATCGACGACGTTGATTACCGGTGGGCTTTTGACCGGGGTGATACCTGTATGGCGAGTCTGTACGAAGGTGTCGTTGTAGGCTGGGAGTTTGCTGCGTCCAAATCCACCCACGTGAAAGACGGGCTGGAATTCGTTCTACCTGATGGCTATTGGTACAGCTATGGCGCTTTCACGCATGTCGATCACCGGGGGCAAAGACTCGCCGATGCTCGCTCCGCGGCATGGGGGGACGATTCATCCAGCGACAGCCAGCTGGTCTGGTACATCAATGTAAAAAATCAGGCATCGATGTCGATTTACGGTGATGGTGTTGAGGGTGTGGAAACGATCGGCTGGGCCGCATATGCGAAGTTTCTGGGCCGCTACTGGACGATGCGGTCAAGGTCCTGCCGGGAAATTGGTGTTGGATTTAAGGGAGTTTCTTCACCTGCGCTGAGCGCCGAATCAGGTTCGACGCTCAACCGCCGCTGACAGGATCCAGGTCTTCGTGGTGAATCGGTGCCGGTTTGCCGCCTAGCCACGCTTTGAAACGAGCCACCTGGTGCAACCAGTCTTCTACTATGAGGTAGAGGCAGGGCACGAGCAGCAGCGTGATGAACGTTGCAAACAAGACGCCCCATGCGAGTGATACTGCCATAGGCAGGAACGGACCTGTTGCTGGCGTGCTCGTTGACATTAAGGGGATTAGACCGACAAACGTCGTGACCGAGGTAAGGATGATTGGTCGAAATCTAACCACGGTTGCGTTCAGGATGGACTCCAGGACCGGTTTACCTTCTCTGCGCTGTCGATTGGCATAGTCCACAAGGACCAGGGATGCATTCACTACAACCCCGGACAGGGCGACGATGCCAAGCGCGGAGAAGAACATGAGTTGTACGTTCAGGACGAAGTGACCCACGATGGCACCCACGGCGCCAAACGGGATGACGCTCATGATCACCAGAGGCTGCAGATAACTTCTGAGCGGAATTGCCAGGAGTCCGTAGATCACTACCAGAGAGAACATCGCACCTACCGCGAGACCGTTCATGGCGGTCATCCGCTCTTCCTGCTCACCGCCCGTATCGATTTCGACTTGCGGAAACTGACGCCTGATCTCCGGGATCAGTTCAACCTGGATGGCGTTTGCAACCTCTTCCGGTGAGACCTGGGAGCGGTCGACATCTGCAGTGACCGTGACGGTACGGCGGGCGTCGATGCGGTTGATGCTGGAGTATCCACGTGTGAGATTGAATTTAGCAACGCTGTAGAAGGGTACCTGGTTACCATCGGGTGTACGGATGTACATGTCTTCCAGATTGCCGATGGACTTTCGCTCGGATTCGGGAAATCTCACCATGATCCGCACATCATCCTTCCCGCGCTGGACACGTTGGGCTTCTGCGCCGTAGAAAGCGCTGCGAACCTGGCTGGCAAGATCTGCCAGGGTGAGGCCGAGGTTGCGTGCTTCGGGGAGGAGATCCAACTGAATTTCCTGTTTACCGGACCGGAAAGAATCGCTGATATCGAATACGCCGGTGTACCTTCCGAGTTCCGCTTTCAGTGTTTCGGCAGCCTCCCGCAGTTCATCGACATCTTTACCTTTGAGCTGATACTCGATTGCGGAACCTGCCGAGTACATGTCCGCATCAAAGGTGAGCTTGACGGCATCGGGGATACTCCCAACCGCCTGGCGCCATCGGGCTGATACCTCTTTAGCGCTGAGGTTATTGCGATCGTCGAGCGAAACGATATCGATCATGATCTCTGCGATGTTGCTTCGACCGACGCCGTCGCCCATGGGCGGACCGCTACGTTCGACATTCGTGCCAACACTCGACAGGACGTTTTTAACGAGGGGCTGGGCAAGACCCAGTTCCTCTGTCATCTCTTCGCTGATCTGGTAGGCGGCTGCTTCGATTTTCTGGGCAGCGGCAAGCGTGGTGTCTGCAGAGACACCGACGGGCATTTCCAGGCCGGCATAGATCGTGTCGCCTTCAATTGCAGGAAAGAACCCGAATACCACCCGGCCGCTGGCGATCAACGAGATCGACAGGATCAGAATACCCAGACCTATGGCCGAGCTGATATATCGATTTGTTGTGGCTCTGCGCACGAGTGGCAGATAGAAGTGTGTGGCGACGTTTTCCAGCCACTTTGCGAGGCCACCCTGAAACCGGTTCCAGGCGATAGATAACTTGTTTGAAGGCTCGTCCCGTTTACGGTGAGCCAGGTGTGACGGCAGGATGAGCTGGGATTCGACGATGCTGCAGATCAGCGCAAAAATCACAATCCAGCCGATCGGGGCGAAAAATCCCGACATCCGGCCCTGGACCAGGATAAGCGGCAGGAAGGCGGCGATGGTTGTCAGCACACCGAAAATGACGGGAATGGAAACTTCCCAGGTCCCGTCGATGGCGGCGTGCAGGCCGTCTTTCCCCATCTGTTCATGGCCGTAGACCCGTTCACCCACAACAATGGCGTCGTCCACCACTATCCCGAGGACCAGGATAAATGCCATGACGGTCATGGTAGTGATGGTGATGTCTGTAAACGGCAACGCGCCAAGTGTCCCAAGAAGTGCAACAGGAATACCCACCGCTACCCACATGGCGACCCGGAATTTAAGAAACAGGGCGAGGATGACGAGAACCAGCAGAAGCCCGCCGCCTGCGTTCTTCAGTAGTACCGACATGCGTTCGTCGAGTTGCACCGAGCCATCCATAAAGATATCGAGACTGATACCCTCCGGTACCGGGTACGTTGCAACAAGGTTGCGTACGTCTTCAGCGATCTGGATGAGGTCTTCAGTACCCACCTGGGAAACGGTAACCATGGCACTTCTTGCGCCGTTAAACTGGGCACGCAGGTCGCCTTCTTCGAAGGTGTCCCGGATAGTCGCAATTTCATCCAGTGTGACCCGGGTGCCATCGCTGCGGGTGAGGACGATGATGTCTTCGAAATCAATGCCCCAGTACCCCTGGCCGGTAGTCCGGATGAGTATTTCACCGCTGGCAGTGCGGATGGTGCCCCCGGGCATATCGAGAGAGCTTTGGCGCACGGCTCTGGACACCTGGTCGAGGGTAATTCCAAAACGTCGAAGGTTCTGTTCAGACACCTCTATCGAGATCTCATAGGGACGTGTATAGGTCATCCCCACCTGTGAGATGCCGTCGAGCGCTGCGATATCGTCACGAAGCTGTTGAGAGATTTCTTTGATCGTACGCTCGTCTGTGTGCCCGGAGACCGCAATCTGGACCGCTCTGCGCGAGATCGCCACTTTGGAAACGATGGGTTTTTCAGTTTCGATTGGAAATGAGTTGATGCCGTCAACCTGGCTTTTGATCTCGTTGAGTGCAACAACATCGTCCGCGTCGTTGTGAAGCTCAGCGGTGACACTGCACATACCTTCCGTTGCGCGGCTGCGCATCTTGTCGATGCCTTCGATGCCCTCGATAGCCTCTTCGATCCTGACGCACACTGATTTTTCAACCTCAACTGGCGCGGCGCCAAGATAAGGCACCGTCACCATCACAACTTTGACATCGAAGTTGGGGAATTCAGCCTGATTTGTCGTAAGCGCGCCAAAAGATCCGCCCAGCAATAGCAGGATCATCAGCAGATTGGCTGCGACCGGGTTATTGGCAAACCATCGTATTGCGGTGTGCATGGTCTTTAGGAATCTAGAACAGGATTGACCGTCATGCCTTCAATGGCGGTCTGGATCGGAGACAGACAGACCCGTTCGCCGGTTTCCAGGCCGCTCTTCACGAGAACGTTGTCCTGATACAGGCGCAGCGGTTCGATCGGTCGGAAACGGAGACGGTTTTCATCGTCGACGACCAGGACCTGGTTGTCATTTCGGAGTGCTGATCTCGGCAGCACGATGATGTCGTCGGCAGACAAGCCTTCGATTTCAGCCTCGACGAACAAGCCAACGGACATAGGGGTTCCTGACGGATCGCTTGGGACGCGCGCTACGAGCTGAACCATGCGGCTGGAAACGTCAATTTCCGCTTCGGTTCGAACAATCTTCCCCTGCCATGCCAGTTTCTGACCTGCGTATTCGGTAGAAAGCAGTACGTCCGGTTGCAACTCTTCGGGTAACTCTCCTCTAAGTGTGGGAGGCAGATTCAGAAACGCCAGTTGACGATCGGCGACAGGCAGCCGAACTTCAACGGCATCGCTTGCATAGAGCGTAGCGATGGGAGACCCACGCGAGATGAATTGACCAATATCGACGTTTTCTGAACGCACGAGACCGCTGAAGGGCGCTTTGATTTCCGTCCGCTCCACGTTCTGTTCTGCCTGGGCAAAGTTGACTCTGGCATCCTGCAGGGCAGCGTCAGCGACGCGCATGGCGCGCAGCGCATTTTCCAGCTGCGAACGGCTGGTCAGCCTTCGCTTTTCAAGACTCTGAAGGCGTCGATATTCGAACTCCGCGTGTTGTTGTTCCGCCTCGGCGCGACCCAGCGTTGCCCTGGCGCGGTCCCGAGCGTTGATGTAGTCGAGATCATCGACCCTGGCGAGCAACTCACCTTCCTCGAAATAGCCACCGGCGACGAGGCTTGGAGACATCCACATGACACGGCCTGAAACTTCAGGGATCAGCTGGCTTTCCGTCGACGGCATGACAGTGCCCTGGGAATGCACTTTCAGTTGTACGGATTCAGGGGCGACTTCCTGGATTCGCACGGTTGTATAAACAGGTTCCTGTGCCGCAGGTTCCAGCACGGGTGCGGTGGCCATCAGGGTGACGGCACCAAACAAAAATACAATCAGGATGATTCCTGGGATCAGAAAAGTGCGCATCATGGTTGGTTTGCCTCTTTCTGTACCTGGGCGTTTTCGATTGCCTTCATCATGTTCTGCCTGTTGAGATCCGAGATTGCCGCAAACGTGGCGCGGACGGCAGGTAAATCACGGCTCGTCAGTCCCTGCTCGAGTTGTCTGGCGATGACCCGAAATGCTTCGCGGTCTGGCTTTGCGGTCTGAATGATCGGAAGCAGATGCGGTCCGAACTGTTCAAAAATGGTTTTAGCGATCAATTGCAGCGGCAGGTTCCCACTCGTTTCCATAATGCTGCCGAAAAGTTCAAAACGGGCGAGGGCATGTGCCTCTTCGTCCAGTTCCCCGTCTACGAGCGGTCGGGCGAGATCGCGGATCTTCTGTAGTTCGTCGTCTGTCGCAAGCTCGGTAACCTGTTCTGCAGCCACGGTCATGAGCGAAGACATGACGACCAGGATCTGATCGACCAATACGGGATCCGGTGAGGCACCCTGGGATAGCAGGTGGCCAATGACATCGAGGCTGGCTTCAGTCCGGTCTTTGACCCGTGCTCCGCCTGGCTGAATCTCGGCAAGACCCAGGTGTTCGAGCTTCTTCATCGCCTCACGAACGGCACCCCGGTTGGTTTCGAAACGTGCAGCCATATCACGCTCCGACGGCAGCCGGTCGCCCACCTGGTAGCGGTTACTCAGAATGTCATGTATGAGGGCATTTGCGATACCCTCGTATTTACTCGTCATGTGTCCGATTTCTTGCTTTTCTTGGGGTTTGCAGGATTTGGTCCTGCCAATCTGGTCTGACCAAATTGGTCGGGGCAATTTAGGGAAATACAGCCAGAAAAGCAAGGTTTTTGTTACCCAGCGTAACAAAGTGTGCGTTTCGTCAAACAATCCGTAAAGAATCGCGGCTAAAGCCGCTCCTACAGAGAAATCTCGCTAGCTCTGTAGGAGCGGCTTTAGCCGCGATTCTTATCTGTGGTCCAGGATATTCCCGGTATGAAGAAGTTCGACAACTTTCCGGCGTCGCTCGGTGGGTCGTGCACCCCAATAGCTTGCCTCGAACGCAGGGGCAGGTTTCCTCAGGATCACCCCCATTGCGGTGGGTGCTTTGAGCTGAACCAGCATGTGGGCGAGCGTTTCGTTGGTCTCGTCGTGCACCAGGATGTCAGCTTCAGTGACACCTTCTGCGCCGATGGTGACAGCTTCGATTTTCAGGGTCTGTGGATTAAGGCGTAATCCCTGGTCCCGGTCTTTGCCGAAAATGAGAGGTTGGCCGTGTTCGCAGACAACCTGCGTATCGGCGGCTGTCTTCTTTGCAGCAACATCGTCGAATACGTCTTTGTTGTAGACGATGCAGTTCTGCAGGATTTCCACAAACGACGCTCCCTCATGGTCGCGTGCTTCGACAAGGAGTCCAGGCATCGCTTTCTGGTCGATATCGACTATCCGTGCGTAAAACGTGGCGCCTGCGCCCAGCGCGAAGGTGGCCGGATCGAGGGGTCGGTCGACGGAGCCGTCAGGGCTGGTTGGACTTACGGTGCCAAAGCGGGAGGTCGGTGAATACTGCCCCTTGGTAAGCCCGTAAATCTCGTTGTTGAAAAGCAGAATGTTGAGGTTGATGTTGCGTCGCAACGCATGCAACAGATGATTGCCGCCGATTGACAGTCCATCACCGTCACCGGTCACAACCCAGACCTCAAGCTCGGGGTTTGCCAGCTTGACGCCGGTAGCGACCGCCGGTGCACGTCCGTGAATTGTGTGGAAACCAAACGTGTTGATGTAGTACGGCAGGCGGGATGAACATCCGATACCGGATACAAAAACCGTCTTAGCCGGATCCGATCCACCATCGGCCAGGGCTCGTTGAACACCTTTCAGAATGGAATAGTCGCCGCAACCTGGACACCAGCGCACTTCCTGGTCAGTTGCGAAGTCTTTGAAGGTAAGTGGTGAGGCGAGATCGTTCACGATGAACCTCCAACCTGTTGTATGCGCGGTGAGCTGAGGCTCGCAATCGCTTCGCTCACTTCGGTGACAGTGAATGGCTGGCCGCTGACTTTGTTGAGTTGTTTTACCTGGACACCCAGTTTGTCCCTAAGGAGCGTAGCAAGCTGGCCGGTGTTGAGTTCCGGTACGAGGATCGTGTCGAACTCGCTCAGGAGTTCGCCAAGATTACCGGGCAGCGGGTTGATATGGCGCAGGTGTATATGTGCAACCTGGTGACCGTCCCGCAGCGCGTCTTTGACCGCCTGGTAGACAGTGCCATAAGTCGAACCCCATGCCACAACCGCCAAACTGCCAGCCACGCCCTGGTCGATTGTCTGATCAGGCAGGAATTTGACGATGCTTTGAATCTTCTCACGGCGCATGTCTGTCATGGCCTGGTGATTCTCAGCATCGTAGGAGATATTGCCGCTCTCGATGTCTTTCTCGATACCACCAACGCGGTAAATGTGATGGGCTTCACCGGGAATGGCCCAGAGTCTTCCGAGTGTGTCCGGGTCCCGGTCGAAGACCTGGTGTGGGTCGTCAGCTGTCGGTTTGCGCGTGTCGATAGCCTCAAACTCATCGAAGTCCGGGATTGGCCACAGTTCGGATGCGTTAGCGATATAGCCATCGGATAAGAGGATGACGGGGGTCATGTGCCGAAGCGCAATGCGTACCGCTTCGATGGCCGTCTCAAAACAGTCCGCGGGTGACTTTGCGGCGATGACCGGCAGTGGTGTGTCGGCATTGCGGCCATAGACCGCCTGATACAGGTCGGATTGTTCGGTTTTGGTCGGCATCCCGGTTGACGGTCCGGCGCGCTGGACGTTCACGACCAGCAACGGCAGCTCAGCTGCGACCGCAAGTCCCAGGGCTTCGGTTTTGAGCGCGACACCGGGCCCGGAAGATGAGGTGACACCGAGTTTTCCGGCGTAAGACGCGCCAATTGCAGAACAGACGGCTGCGATCTCATCTTCCGCCTGGAATGTGCTGACGCCTGCGTCCTGCAGACCGGTCAGATTGTGCAGGAGCGATGAGGCAGGTGTGATCGGATAAGAGCAGAACATGAGTTCCGTGTCAGCCAGTTCCCCTGCGGCAACCAGGCCGAGTGCGAGGCCTTCGGCTCCGGTTACAGTTCGGTATTCGACGGAATCCAGCGGCGCTTCCGGAATCTTTTCCTGTGCCAGAACGTGACTCAACTCCGCGGTTTCGCCATACGCGTGCCCTGCGTCGAGGGCTGTGAGGTTGGCGTCGCGTATCTTCGGGTCTTTGGCAAACTTTGCCTTGATCCACTCCCGTGTGGGTTCCCGCGACTGGTCGTACATCCAGAGGATGAGTCCGAGCGCCCAGAGGTTTTTGCAGCGATGTGCGTCCTTGGTCCCAAGACCATGGGGTTTCACCGCCTCTGTTGTGAGGTGGGTGATGTCGATGGTGATGACCTCGTGCTCGGACAGCGTTCCGTCTTCCAACGGATTACTTGTGAGATCGGCGCGCTTGAGACGCTGGTCTGTAAACGCACTTTCGTCAACTAAAACCAGTGAGTGGGGTGCGAGGTGTGCCAGGTTGACGATGAGCGCCGCGGGATTGAACGCAATCAGAACGTCCGGCTCGTCCCCCGGGGTGGTGATGCGTTCGCCACCAAACTGGATCTGAAACGCGGAGACCCCGTAGCGGGTGCCCGCCGGTGCCCGGATTTCAGCGGGAAAGTCCGGGAGCGTGGCCAGGTCATGCCCCGCCAGGGCGGAAGCGACCGTAAATTGCTGTCCCTGCAGCTGAATGCCATCGCCGGAGTCTCCGGCAAATCGGATTACATGGCTGTTCTTGCCCGGTAATTTCTGGTTCACGTTACAAATTTGGTGTCGGAAAGGCGCGCAATTGTAGGCAAATCGACGAAGCCACGCGAGGCGTTTCTAGAACTTTGATGCTATATGGTTATAGATAACCGGGTTTTTATACGAAATGACCTTTGCCTGGTCCCGTATGTACAGGTAGAGTGCGCGGCTTTCGAGAAAGCGGAGAAGACGATGAAAATGAAAGTAGTCGCGAGTACCGATGAGTACACCATCTACCAGCGCAAGGACAATCGCTATGCAGTTCAGGCTGCGGATAAGTCACCAATCAACGGCGCTGACAAGATCAAGATCCTCCTCGAGCACAGCCTCATCGATGTGCCGGTTCCGGCTGAACCTGCCGCCGAAGAGGAGGTAGTCGAAGAGGCAGCTGCCGCGGAAGCTGGCGAGGCGCAAGAGGCGGATGAAGCCCCTGCTGAGGAGGCAGAAGCCGCAGCTGAAGAAACAACAGAAGAAGCTGCCGAAGAAGAAGCAACAGATGACGCTGCCGAAGACGAATCGCCTGCGGAAGAACCAGCGGCCGACGACGAGGAAGAGAAGCCGGAAGGCTGATCACCCCGATCTTCTTGTCACAGGAATGTGAGGTTGTAGACTGGCGAAATGGTTCAGTCTGCTTCTGAGTTACGTGTTGTTGCCGAATACGAGCCTGCCGGTGACCAGCCAACGGCCATATCGACGCTGGTCGAAGGTCTGGAGGACGGGCTCAGCCACCAGACACTCCTTGGTGTAACCGGTTCCGGCAAAACATTTGCAATTGCCAAGGTCATCGAGTCGGTCCAGCGCCCCACGCTGATCCTTGCCCCAAATAAAACGCTCGCTGCCCAGCTCTACGGTGAGTTTCGGGAATTCTTCCCGAACAACTCAGTTGAGTACTTTGTATCCTATTACGACTACTACCAGCCCGAGGCGTACGTCCCTGCATCGGACACGTATATAGAAAAAGACTCATCCATCAATGCGCACATCGAGCAGATGCGGCTCTCAGCAACCAAGGCGCTGCTCGAACGGCGCGATGCAATCATCGTCGCATCGGTGTCGGCGATATACGGTCTCGGGGATCCACAATCTTATCTGCGCATGGTCCTGCACCTGGATCGGGGCGATCATGTCGATCAGCGTTACATCCTGATGCGCCTGGCTGAATTGCAGTACACGCGCAACGATCAGGTCTTTCAGCGGGGAACGTATCGGGTGCGGGGCGACGTTGTCGATGTTTTCCCGGCGGAATCGGAAAAAGAAGCGGTACGGATCGAGCTTTTCGACGACGAAATTGAAAACCTCTCGATCTTCGATCCGCTGACCGGTGAGATTCTCAATCGCGTTCCACGCTATACGGTCTATCCGAAAACGCACTATGTCACGCCGCGGGAACGGATCCTCGCGGTGCTCGAAGACATCAAAGTAGAGCTCCAGGACCGGCTGAACTATCTCAATCAGCACAATAAGCTTGTCGAGGCTCAGCGCCTCGAACAGCGCACACGTTTCGATCTGGAGATGATCCAGGAGCTGGGTTATTGCTCGGGTATCGAAAACTACTCACGTTATCTGTCCGGCCGGCAGCCCGGCGAACCACCTCCCACGCTTTTTGACTACCTGCCAAGCAACGCGTTGCTGGTGATCGACGAGAGCCATGTGACAGTCCCGCAGATCGGCGGCATGTACAAAGGGGATCGCTCCCGGAAGGAGACGTTGGTCGAATTTGGTTTCCGGCTCCCGTCGGCGCTCGACAACCGGCCGTTGAGATTTGACGAGTGGGAACGCCTCGCGCCACAGATGATTTTTGTTTCTGCTACACCCGGACCGTACGAGGCAGAGAAAGGTGGCCAGGTTGTCGAGCAGGTGGTGCGACCGACGGGTCTCGTGGACCCTGATGTCATCATCCGCCCCGCATCCACTCAGGTCGATGACCTGCTCGGAGAAATCCACCAGGTGGTTGCTGAGGGGAACCGGGTGCTCGTGACGACCCTCACCAAACGCATGGCGGAAGATCTGACTGAGTACCTCGATGAACACGGTGTGCGCGTCAGGTATCTGCATTCAGATATCGACACGGTTGAGCGGATGGAAATCATCCGTGACCTGAGGCTAGGTGAGTTCGACGTTCTGGTGGGAATCAACCTCCTGCGAGAAGGTCTGGACATGCCTGAAGTCGCCCTCGTGGCTATCCTGGATGCAGACAAGGAAGGTTTTCTCCGGTCGGAGGGTTCACTCATACAGACAATTGGACGGGCGGCCAGAAACCTCAAGGGTCGGGCGATTCTCTATGCGGACGATATGACCGGCTCGATGGAACGTGCGCTTGCAGAAACAGGCCGGCGGCGGACCAAACAGCTCGAGCACAACGAAGCGCACAACATTACCCCACGATCGGTCTCGAAACAGATTGCCGACATCATGGAAGGCGCAAGGTCGGCGGCACCCGGGGCACCCAAGCGGTCACGACGGTCCGGGAGCAAAGATACAAAAGACATTGTGATCCCTGAGGATCCGAGAGCGTTTGGCAAGCTGCTCGAAGAACTCGAGAAGAAAATGATGGACCACGCTCAGAACCTCGAGTTTGAAGAGGCAGCGAAAGTCAGGGATCAGTTGCAGGCGGTTCGAGACAGCCGTCTGAAACACTAAACCGCCACTCTAACCATCCGCTACCTGTGATCAACCAATTACTACCTCTGTAGGAGCGGCTTTAGCCGCTCCTACAAAGGTAGCTAAGGCTTTTTCTTCTCGAACGTGATTGGCATCCGCCGGATACCCGATATGAAATTCGACGCCAGCCACTCCGGCGCTTCCGCCAGGGCGAGGTTGTCCATACGGTTGAGGATCTCGTGGAACATGCAGTCGATTTCCACGCGAGCGATGTGTTGCCCAAGGCAGACATGCGCACCGGTGCCGAACGCAATCTGTTGGTTGGGAAACCGGTGGATGTTGAATTCGAGTGGGTCTTCGAACTGCCTCGGGTCGTAGTTGGCGGCTGCGAAATAGCGGACAACTTTGTCACCGGCACGGATCTTCTGCCCATGCAATGTGACTTCTCTGCGGACGGTTCGCCTGAAGTAGATCACCGGGCTCACAATCCTCAGCAGTTCTTCCCTGGCTGAATGGTTGAGCTCAGTATTGGGGTGTGATTGCCACTCTCGATAGAGGTCCGGGTGCTCGATGAGCTTGTGAAGCCCTCCGGCCACCAGGTTGCGCGTTGTATCTCCCCCGGCGTCGATCAGCAGCATGAAGAAGAGTTGGAAATCGATTTCATCGAGACGTCTGCCGTCGACCTCGGCGTGCACGATCTGGCTGGCAAGGTCTTCGGTCGGGTTTGCGAGTTTTTCGCGATAGACGGTCTGAGCGTATGCAAACATGTCGAAGATGGCTTTGTGCTGTGCGCCTTCTTCCAGCGTCTCCGGCGCTGTGTGGATGATCTCCGTCAGCTTGTAGAGCTCGCGTCCGTCGTCGAGGGGTATACCCGTCAGTTCTGCGATAACGTAGGACGGCAGTTCACCAGCGACCTCGCCGACAAATTCGCACTCTCCCTTGTCCATGATCTTGTCGAGGATCTGTGCCGACAGTTCTGCAATCCTGGGTCGAAGTGCGGCGGCTGGGCCGCGTGTGAATTCACGACTGATGATGCGTCTGAACTGGGTGTGCTGCGGCGGGTCCATCATCAGCATCATTTTGTGATCACCTGACTGGGTCAGATTGCCTGCTTCCGGGTCGGCAATCATCACCGTTGGTTCAGACGAAAACACATGCGGTTCGCGGCCAATCTGGGCGACATCGTCGTAGCGGGTCAGGGCCCAGAATCCGGGACCTTCCGGTTCTTCATGCCAGTACACAGGTGCGTTGTCCTGCAGCCACCGGTATTGCTCAACAGGGTGACCGTGGGCGAACGTCTCCGGGCTAAGAAGGTCGATCTGCACGCTGTCAGCTGTCCCAGTACGGCGCTCTGACAACCCGACGCTGGATTTTGCCAGCTGCGGAGCGGGGGAGTTCATCAACGTAGTCGATGGAACGCGGGCACTTGAAGTTGGCCAGTCGCTCTTTTGCCCACGCGATCAATTCTTCGCTCAAGGCGTCGCTTGGCTCGATGCCGGGCTGAAGTTGAACCACCGATCTGACCTCTTCGCCCCACTCGTCGTTCGGCACGCCGATTGTGCACACGTCCAGCACTGCCTCGTGTTTCAAAATCTCGCTGTCGACCTCCTGTGGGTAGATGTTTACGCCACCGGAAATGATGAGTTCTGCCGTTCGGCCGGTCAGGAAGAGGTAACCGTCTTCGTCGAAATACCCCATGTCTCCCAGCGTAAAATAGTCCCCACGGTAGGAACCGCCCGTTTTCTCCGAATCCTTGTAGTACTCAAAACGGCCCTGTTGGGGCGCACGCATGTAGATGGTGCCGATTTCTCCGGTAGCAACCTCATTGCCATCGTCGTCGAGGATCTTGTTATCGAATTCAGGTCCAGGTTTGCCAACAGTGCCGGGTTTTGTGAGCCACTCTTCTGAGCCGACCAGAAAGCCGCCACCACCCTCGGTGGCCGCATAGTATTCCCAGATGATCGGACCGAACCACTCGATCATCGCCTGTTTCACGTGGACCGGGCACGGTGCTGCACCGTGAATGATGTAGGCGAGCGACGAGAGGTCGTAGCGTGCTTTGGATTCTTCAGGCAGCTGCAGCAGGCGATGGAACATGGTCGCAACCATGTGAGAGTGCGTGATCTTGTGTTCTTCTATCAAACGCAGAGTCTCTTCCGCCTCCCACCTGTCCATCATGACAATGCCCGCGCCGGACCAGAGTGGCCGGACGATATCGATCAGCAGGGGAGCTGCATGATAGGCGGGGCCGGTGCAGAGCGCTTTGCTCACGCCGGGGGAAAACGCAGCGGGTTCCGATTCGTCCCAGATGGGGGCAATGGGCACACGGTCTTTCCGGTAGACACCCTTCGGTCGACCGGTTGTGCCGGAGGTGTACAGCATGGTCCCGCCGAGGGCTGCGTCCTCGATGTCATCGCCATCGAAAGGTGCAATGGAATCATCGTAGTCATCGAAACCAGCCGTGGATCCGCCAACGACGATTTTCAACGTGGCTTTGGGTGCATCGTTTGTGGCCTCGGCAATGGCGGGACCAAGGTCAGCATCCGCAAAAAACGCCTTGGCCTCGCAGTTATCCACGATGTAACCAATCTCTTCACCCTTCAGGTGGAAATTGATCGGTGTAAAGCGAATGCCCGAACGCTGCGTGGCAGCGAGGACGTCGATAAACTCCGGCCGGTTCTTGAGAACCACGGCAACCGAATCACCGGGTCCAATCCCATTTGAAGTGAGTAACCTGCAGATCCGGTTTGCGTTGGCGTTAAGCTCCGCAAACGTTCGGGTACCGTAGTTGGTTTGCACCGCAGTGACATCGGGATGCTGGTTTGCGTGATAAGCCACCAGCATGCCGTGGGTCGTCGCCCAATCGAGTTCCATAGCTTCCTTCCCCAAGAGCAAACTGATAGTTATACGGATGCCATCTCACGATGCAAGGTGGATACCGCGCAAAAAAAAGCCCCGCAGGTGCGGGGCTTTTTCGGGTTGTGGCTTCTTAGCCGCCGAAAGCCCAGCGCACATCGAGACCGTAGAAGCGGGGTCGCAGGAGCGTTCCCGTCAGACGGTAGTGGTTCGAGATGGTGCCGGTACCGATATCGCGGATCATCGTCTCGTCGAAGACGTTGTCCACGAAGAGGCGTGCACGGATCCGTTCGTCTTTGCTACGCCAGGTCAGGCTGACGTCCGTACGCAGACGATCCGGAATCTCGTCCAGATCACGTTCGACACCCTCGGGGTAGTACTCGCCTGTGTAGAACATCGACACACCCAGAGCGATCTTGCCGATTTCCGTGGCCCACTCATAGGTGCCCCAGACCGTGGCTTTATGCTCCGGTATGCCTTTCAGGCTGTTGCCTTTGATGTTCACAACTGGCGCACCACCCGTTAAGGGGTCGGGGAACAGAGCTACAGGTCTGGTCGGGTCATCGTTGTCCGTGAAGAGCACGTCGTCCTGGTACTCGGTATCGGTCAGGCTGTAGTTGGCGTTCAATGTCAGGTTGTCCGTCACAAGCCAGGTCAACTCGACTTCCAGACCCTGGTTAACCGCGTCTCCGGTATTCACCGCGATAGAACGGAAAGCGTTCTGAACGGGGTCGAAGATCGTGACGTTGTCCTGGTAACCCTCGTAGTCGTAACGGTAGATAGCCGTGTTCAACTGCAGGACACCATCGAGCAGTGTGCCTTTATAGCCGATCTCGTAAGCGGTCACGGTTTCTTCGTCGTAAGACAACGGAGAGATGGCTGTAGGCGGTCCGATCCGGGCATCAGCTGCACCAAGCGCATAGCCACCGGCGCGATAGCCTGTGGTGACATACCCGTAGATCAGGTGGTCCTCGTGTGGCTGGTAGTCGAGATTCACGCGGTACGAAATATCGTCCCAGGTGTCGTCGTCTTCAGCACGCCCGGCCCAGCTCAGGGGTACACCCTGGAGTCGCAAAGGTGTGGCACAGCTGGAAGCTGTCAGGTCACACACAGGCGCGATTGGCGCCCCGGGAATACCAGTGGCCACGGCGCTGCCCATCAGCACGTTGGTCAAAGCCAGCCCTGCTGAAGGTATGCCGCCTACGCCGGGTACTATTCCCTGAAGGAACTCAGCGCCAATGGCATCCACCTGTGCCTGGCTGAGACCAAACAGAGCCGGGAACCCACTCACGAGACCGTAGAATCCAGCCATGAAGTTGATTTCGACATAGCCTCCACGGTCTTCGAACACTGTTTTTTCGTCTTCTGCCCAGCGAGCACCAACGGTGAGGGCAAACTCGTCGTTGATCTGCCAGGTACCCTGGACGTAAGCCGCGTTCTGTTTGGTCTCGTTTTTGTTGCGATGGCGGTAGACGGAACCTGTGCCGTCAAACGAACCGTCCCAGCGACCGCTGATGCCGGTCCCGATGGGCGCCTGTCCCAGACCAACCGGTGCGCCGATACCTGCGGCATCGAGAATGGAAAGCCCGCCAAGCAGGAGGTTCGGATCGTCCAGTTGACCATAATCCTGTGGTTGTCCCAGGCGGCCCTGGCTGAAGAAGTTTTCGAAAGAGAAATCCTGCAGGCGGTTGGTATCAAAGTGATACAGACCCGCGGTGATCTCGAGGTCTTCAGTGGCATCCCATACGACGGTCAGTTCGTGGGAGAAGCTGTGCACTTCCTCATGGGTGCGGCCGCCCGTGTCTTCGATTTCCGAATTGGAGAATCCGCCGTCGGTATGGAAGGTGTACAGGAAGTCACTGTAACCGAAGAGATACTTGATACTCACATTGTCGAGATCGTAGTTGACCTCAAGAGAGACAGCCTGCTGGTCGAACTCCTCGTTGTTGAGGCCGTTTGTATAAGCTTCCGCCTCGATGTCGTCGTCGATATCGTTGGCCCGGCCGTCGTTGAGATAACCCCGTCCACCATAGACTGAGCTCATAAACTCAGCGTTGGGGAAGGTACCGGCTGCGGGGTCCACACCTGGGCGTATGGGGGCACCAAAACGCGTTTCCCCGGTCACCGGATGGGTGATGCCTTCAGCACCAGGAACGAAGCCAGCCAGCGGACCTGTGACGTCCCGCATACCGTATGCGTAGAGGTCAGTACTCCGTGTGCCGCGTCTTGAGCCCCAGCCTTCGTTGTAGATCATGCCAGTGCCGATTCGACGTAAAGAACGACGATCATTGAACCGGGTGTATACAGAGATCCTGTCGGTAGGCTGCCAGTCGAGGGCCAGCGAAAGGTTCTGGTCGTTCCACGAATTGACGTCCTGGGTGTCGAACTGGCCTTCCTGCCAGCCGTCCTCCGTCCGCTTGGCAGCGTTCAGACGGTAGGCCAGGGTGTCAGTCACGGGCCCGGAGAGCATGCCGTAGATCTCGAACTGGTTGTTTTTACCCACCTGGGTTCTGAGTTCACCCTCGAATTCACGCGATGGGCGCTTCGTGATGTAGTTGATGGCGCCGCCAATCGAATTCCGGCCATAGAGCGTACCCTGCGGACCCCTGAGGACCTCAATACGCTGCAGGTCGTACAAACCCGACTCTGACAGAGCAATCAACGCATCTTCCGAATAGATGCCGTTGTAGTATGTCGCGACACCCGGGTCACCACCCAGGTTTCGGAAGTTACGCCCGACGCCGCGGATGCGGATGTCGAAGTTGTCCCGGGTTGTGGCCGGGATGAAGTTGACGAACTCGTCGGCGCTCTGGATGCCCTGCTCTTCGAGCATGACACCGGTGAATGCGGTAATGGAAATAGATGTATCGGATACAGTGGCTTCACGCTTTTCAGCGGTGACCACCACTTCTTCGATGCGACGTTCTTCCGCCTGTGCCGGGACGGCAATGTTGGCGACGAACGCACACGTCAGCAGAACTACGCTCAAACGCAGTGCGGTCATGTTTACCCCTCCAGTTATGTCCGTTGTGTGGTTACCCACCAGCGGATTTACTACTTATATCGCCG
>JANQFF010000073.1 GCA_028277965.1 Pseudomonadales bacterium | reverse complement strand
TGGGGGCTTGGGTGTCTATGCCTGTGCAATCGCCAAAGAGCGTGGTGCGGAGATGGTGATCGCAGTCGATGCCTTTCAGGATCGCCTGGACCTCGCCCGCCAGATGGGTGCCGACTACACGATCAACGTGTCGGAAATGACAGATATGCGGGAACGGGTCAGCAGGGTCAAAGAGCTGACCGGTGGCTTTGGCGCGGATGTTGTGGCGGAACTGGTCGGCTCACCCGCGGTCATCAACGAAGGTCTGCTCATGCTGGGTTGGGGTGGCAAGTACCTCGAAATCGGTGTGGTTTTCCGAGGCGAGCACTTTGAATGTGATCCGGGCAGGCTGGTGGGACAGAATCATAGAATAGAAGCCGTTGGATCCTATACCGCTGCCTGCTTGCAGAACGCGATGGGCTTTTTGGATCGAAATATGGACACCCTGCCGCTGAACGAGGTGCTGGTGGAGTACCCACTGGAGGAAATCGACCGCGCGTTTGCGGATCAGGATGCGGGCAAGGTAAGACGCGCATCGTTGGTGATGGAGTGACTCTCTAGTGTCCGCGTCAAAGAAAAAAATCATGGGGCAATCGGTCCCCGATGAAGCATGGATTGAACAGGTCCGGGAAGAGATCATTGAACCGGAGTTACCCATCATCGATGCGCACCACCACCTCTGGATCCGGTCGGGTCATCGTTACCTCGTGCCGGAGTTTCTCGAAGATCTGCAAACCGGTCACAACATAGTCGGTACCATTTATGCTGAATGTCATTCCATGTATCGCCAATCCGGGCCGGAGGAATGGCGTTCACTGGGAGAAACCGAATTTGTCACGGGTTGCGCTGCGATGGCGGACAGCGGTGTATTTGGTGACATCGGTTTCTGTAAGGGGTTTATCGGCAATGTGGACTTGAGTCTCGAGCACGCTACTCGTGAAATTTTCGAGCGGCATGTGGATATCTCGGGCGGACGATTCAAAGGTATTCGATTCACGACGGCATGGGATGCAAGTGAGCGGATACAGAGCCAGGTGCCTCGTCCGCAGATGTTACGAGAAGCATCGGTACGAAACGGCGCTGAAGTCATGGCAGAGATGGGTCTGACCCTGGATCTGTGGGTTTACCATCCTCAACTGTCCGAAATTGCCGAGCTTGCGGACGCCCTCCCTGATTTGACGATTGTCGTTAATCACACCGGCGTACCCATTCTGGGTGGACCATATCGTGATCGTCGAGAAGCTGTTTTTGCGGAGTGGGAGACAGGTGTTCGTTCCGTTGCTTCCCGGCCGAATACGTACATGAAACTGGGTGCTTTGCCGATTCGGTCGTCGGGAGACGGGATTGACAGAAGTGTCCCGCCCACATCGGAAGAAACCACGACCGCCTGGCGTCCGTGGGTTGATGTCTGCATCGATGCGTTCGGTGTCGAGCGCTGTTTTTTTGAATCCAATTTCCCGGTGCAGAAGTTGTTCGCGAGTTATCACGTCACATGGAACGCGTTTAAGCGTCTTGCTCAGGGCGCGTCCGCCGATGAGAAACGTTGGTTATTTCACGACGCTGCTCTCGCCGCCTATCGCGTTTAATCCGTGGCGTTTGCGAGCGCTACGACACCCGAGGTTGCAAGCTCCCTGACCTTCGCGTCATCCAATCCCAACGTCCCGGTGAGGATGTTCTGCGTGTTGCCACCGGGATCCGGGGTGCCCGTGGTCAGCTCCGGCACCGTGCGCGAATATCTCGGTGCGGGCGCCGGCTGCAGAAATCCGTCCAGTTCCCGGTAGGCGCCGCGTGCCTGGTTGTGTGGATGGTTCTGCACTTCCGTAATCGAGAGAATCGGCGCGAAGCAAACGTCGCTGCCTTCCATGATATCGCACCACTCATCCCGGGATCTGGTGAGAAAAACCCGGGTCAACTTGCCGCTCAGGTGTTCCCATGTGTCGGCGTTACGCTGATCCTTGAATTCGGGATCATCTCCTAAACCCGTCTTCTCCAGGAGTTCCGCGTAGAACTCCGGCTCAATTGAGCCGATGGAAATGAACTTTCCATCCGCGGTTTCGTAGGTGTTGTAGTAATGCGCGCCGCCGTCAAGTCCGTTCGAGCCCCGTTCGTCGACCCAGCTGCCGTTTCCGAGGCTGGTGAAGAACATCCCCATGAGCGCAGCAGTGCCGTCCACCATCGCGGCATCGACAACCTGCCCTCGACCGGACTTCTGGGCCTCCAACATGCCGGCGAGGACGCCAAATGCGAGCAACATTCCACCGCCGCCGAAATCACCAATCAGGTTGAGGGGTGGCACGGGTTTACCGTTTTTGGGCCCGATGGCATGCAGCGCGCCGGCGATTGAGATGTAGTTGATGTCATGACCGGCCGCCATGGCCAGCGGGCCGTCCTGTCCCCAGCCCGTCATCCGCCCATAAACCAGTTTAGGGTTTGCCGCCATGCAATCGTCCGGGCCAACGCCGAGCCGTTCGGTCACACCCGGCCGAAAACCCTCGATCAACGCATCCGCCTCCCTGCACAGATCCAGAACGATTTGCACGCCCCGGGGGTCTTTCAGATTGATTGCGATGGATTCTTTGCCTCTGGAGGCAACTTCCTTGCGTACCCGCGCATCAGGGCCTGCGCGGTCCACGCGAATGACCCTGGCACCCATATCCGCCAGCATCATGCCGCAAAACGGTCCAGGTCCAATGCCTGCGAGTTCAATGACGGTAAAACCCCGTAGCGGTCCCATAACTATCCTTGTGCGTTGTTGTGGTTGTGAATGGCGTGCCAGACATTGGTGGGTGAGCAGGGGAGGTCTTTCATCAGAACGCCGGTGGCGTTTGTAATGGCGGATGCGATCGCCGCCAGGGGTGGTACCACACCTGCCTCGCCGACCCCCCGCACGCCGTAGGGGTGGAGCGGGTTCGGGACTTCAACGATGATGGTCTCTATCATCGGTAGGTCCGAGGCGAGCGGAATCCGGTAATCGAGGAAAGCGGGATTTTCAAGCACGCCATCGTCGTTGTAGACATATTCTTCATTGAGGGCCCAGCCGATACCCTGGACCGCGCCTCCCTGGAACTGTCCTTCGACAAATTTTGGATGTACCGCGCGGCCGGCATCCTGAACGACCGTGTATCGTGTGATCTGCGACTGTCCGGTGTCTTC
>JANQFF010000128.1 GCA_028277965.1 Pseudomonadales bacterium | reverse complement strand
GTTGACCAGACCTTGTTCCATGGTCAGGTCCATGTAAACCCGATTGTGGTGGGCGACGTCGCCCATACCCTCATCTACGATTTGCTTGCGCAGCCCATCTATCGCCCATTCGAGAACGGGTATCTTGGTCGGGCAGGCCTGACTGCATTCGTAGCAGGAAACGCAATGCGCAATGCCGCCCACATCCATGGCTGTTCGTGCCCGGCGACCGTTCGCCCGGTCGCGCGGATCGAGCGCCCAGCGAGCAAGCTGCACCAGCGGCGCAGGGCCGACGAATTCCGGTCCATAGGCCGGGCATACAGAGACGCAGAGCATGCACTCAATACAATGTGCCATCTTGGCTGCGTGTTCCATGGCGGTGCTGGTCAGCGGTTCGGGAAAACTATCAGGCGAGTATGGCATGTCGCCACGGTCCAAAAAGGGGTCGAGCGAAAATAGGTTTTCTACGTACTCTCCACGGTCAATGACCAGGTCGCGGACCACCGGGAACTGTTCGAGCGGTTCGATGACCATTTCTTCTTCTACAGGTTCCCAACAACCCAGCAGCGGTCGCCCGTTGACCCGGAAGCCGCACATGCCACACTTCTTGACACCACAAAACCACTGGTAAGCCAGACTCTCTCCGAGCGTTTCGACGATGTAGTCCAGCGCTTCCAGAATACGCATTTCTTTGGTGTAGGGGACGCTATAGGTTTTGTAGTAGGGTTCCGGGTCCCGACTCGGATCGTATTTCTGGACGGTTACTTTGACCGGATCGCCAATCTGAAGATCAGCCATGGGTTCGTTGTCCTTATGAGTCATCAACCAGACTAGTAATCCACGTCGAAGAAGCTGGCAATACCTTCCTTGGGCCGGACGTAAGGCAGGTCAACGGCTTCTTTCTCAATAACCGCATCGCCATCTCCACCTTTACGCCCCATCACGTGCACCAGCCAGTTCTCGTTATCGGTGTTGGGATAGTCCTCACGATAGAACGCGCCCCGGCTCTCCTTGCGAAACAGGCTGAACTGCACTTCGAGCTTCAGCGCCTGCAGCATGTCAATGGCATCCAACGCATCCACCCAATCGTAGTTGAAGCGCGTCGTGTCGGTCTGCAAGCGCATACGCGGCACATCCTCAGCCTCAATCTGTGACAACCCATCCAGCGTGGCTTGCATTGAGGCTTCTGTCTTGATGTAGTTGTGCTTCTCCCACATCAGGTCGCGGATGCGTTTCTTGACCTGGCCCGG
>JANQFF010000120.1 GCA_028277965.1 Pseudomonadales bacterium | reverse complement strand
GCCTTCAGGAACACGGGGATGTTCCACGAAGAGATTACCAACAGGATTCTGGACGACGTCGTGGGGGCATGCCGGCCAAGATGGGCCAAGGTGGACGGTCATATGAATCCCCGTGGCGGCATCGCAATTAGGGTCACTGTCGAGTATAAGCAGCAGGACGATTGCACCGGCGATCCCAGAAAGCAGAATGAGTCAGAGTGATAGCGTTCACATGTCGCAGCGACGGCGTATGGAACCGAACGGTCTTAGCGGGAAAAGACCGTGAGCCTTTTTGAGGCGGAAAAGCTCGTTTTTGATGCCGGCTCAGACGGTTATCGTCTTTCGGTGTCGTTCGTTCTTGAGCCGGGCCAATGCCTGTGGATCACGGGGGCGTCAGGGCGGGGCAAGAGCAGCCTCTTGCGGACGCTTGCCAGACTGAAATCCCCTGTGAGCGGGCAGATGTGGTTCGACCGAATCCCCTTCGAGCAGATGGACGCCGTCGACTGGCGCTGTCGTGTGGCCTATCTCCACCAGCGTGCGACCCTTTTCCCCGGAACGGTTGAACACAATCTCACCCTGCCGTTCGGCCTGCATGCTCGACCATCCAGTCACCCTGACCCTGCTGCGGTTCGCACACACTTGAACCGTTTGAAACTTCCTGAAAACATCGAGCGCCGCGATGCGCTGACCCTGTCGGTGGGAGAGCTCTCGCGAGTAGCGCTTGTGCGGACGCTGCTCATTGAACCTCGGGTGATGCTTCTTGACGAAGGTACCGCGGCGCTCGATGCAGCAGCGACCGAGGCAGTGACGGCAGTGCTTCAGGAATGGCTTTCCGCAAACGGCCGTGCCATAATCGGAGTCACGCACGATCCATTGGTGCGGGAATCCCTGCCGGGACAAGAAATAGATTTGGAAGACCCGGGGTTGCGGGCATACTGAAGGAGGGGATATCTCATTCCATGAGCCATCAAGTTACTCCCATAACGGATGTCGGTCTTCTCTTGACGGTGCTCCTCCTGGCCTTGGCAGCCGGCGTCTCAGCCCTGCTTCGTCTCGGGCTTCTTCGATCCCTGGCATGGGGCACGGTTCGTTGTGTGCTGCAGCTGACGCTGATCGGGTATGCACTCGGTTGGATCTTCAGCGTGGACAGGCCGGATCTGGTGATTGCCATAGTGGTCCTCATGTGCGTGGTAGCTGCGCACACTGCTACGCTGCGCACCCCAAGTGTCAGCCATTTTCCGACGGTGATCGCATTCGTGTCGCTGGCCGCCAGCACCTTTCTTGTTATGGTCATCGTATGTGCGGTCATTATCCAGGCTGAACCATGGTATACGGCCCGGCTGGCTATTCCGATTGCCGGAATGATCCTTGGAAATGGGGTGAGCGGGGTGGCACTCTCCATAGATAGGCTCTATGCGGCGGTCCGTGCCCGATCCGCGGAAGTGGAGACTTTGCTAAGTCTGGGAGCCACGCCATGGGAAGCAGTATCGGACTGTGTGCGCGAGGCGGTCCGGGCAGGAATGACGCCGACGTTGAACGCACTTATGGTGGTTGGACTCGTCAGTCTGCCGGGAATGATGACCGGCCAAATACTCGGGGGGGTCGATCCGGTAGAGGCGGTCCGGTACCAGATAGTGGTCATGCTCATGATTACCGCTGCGGTTGCGATAGGCAGCATCATACTGGTAGGATTGAGCTACAAACGACTGTTCACCGACGACGATGCCTTGAAGCCGGATCTCTTATCGAGCAGTGGAACGTGAAACTTATACCGAGCGCCCCGCGAGCATGACGATCCGGCTCCCCCCGAACGGCAAGGCAGCCACGAGAATGGACAGTCCG
>JANQFF010000103.1 GCA_028277965.1 Pseudomonadales bacterium | reverse complement strand
CTGAAAAAGCAAAAGTCTGTATTTTGAATAAGGATATGGACGCGTTGGGTGAATTATTGAATGCCCAGCAGAGGCTATTTTCCCTGACTCTGAGGCACTGGCTAAAGAATGGCTTAGCATTAATCGCGAGTACTCGAGCAGAATGGTGTTCTCTATCGCGGCTAACCGTCCAAAGGGAGGTCGCCAGATCATTCAGCGTGACGATTCCTACTCCCGCGTACCCGGGATGATCGTGAGTTCCACCCGCTCACCATTTCGCATCACAACGACAGTGGACACTTCACCTGCTTTCAGCCCGTTCATCGCTCCCATGAAATCGTAGATGGTTTCCACGTCCACACCGGCAAGCCCAACAATCACATCGTTCGGCTCTATGCCTGCTTTTTCAGCGGGAGATCCTTTGACCGCGCCCTGGAGACGCAAGCCAACAAGGCCCTCTTCCTCTGCATAAGACGGGATGGTGCCGAGATAGACACGCATCATGGAACGACCGCCTGTCTGTTCCCGCTCCACTTCAACGTAATCCGGCTCGTCCGTGGATCGCGCAAGCGATCGTGCGATCCCGGTCATGAGGCGTGTGATATCGATGAGACCTTCGTAGTTAATGAGATCCGCGGTATCGCGAGGCGTTGAATACTCCTCGTGAACACCGCTGAAGGCTGCAAGGACCGGAACCCGTTTCAGATAGAACGGCGTGGAATCGGTTGGGAGGTAGGGATCAGCGCTCAAACTCACGGGTAAGCCAACAGGTACATTACGCCGCTCGATTTCCGACGCCCAGACACTGCTCGATCCCGTGCCCTGTAGGTAGGCGGTTTCTTCCACGCGCCCAATCATATCCATGTTCAGATAGGCAGAGACCTTGTCGGCAAGATCACCGTGACCCGCCAGCTGCTCGACAAAGTGAGTTGAGCCGAGAGTGCCGAGTTCCTCCCCGGACCAGGCCACAAACTGTATATCCCGCACGGATCCCAGCTTTCCGGAATCATCGAGCGATGCCAGGTATTCCGCCGCTTCGAGCAGACCTGCAACCCCTGAGGCATTGTCATCCGCACCGCGGTGAATCTGACCGCTCTCATCATCTTTCGCCAGAGATCCCTGCACGTCACCGCGTCCCAGATGATCGATGTGCGCCCCATAGATAAGCGGGGGAAGACCTGATGGATTCGCTGCAGGCAAGGTACCTATGACGTTGCGACCCTCATGCTGTCGGCGAATCACATCAATTTGAGCGCTCACCGAAACATCGTCGAGATCGAATCCGGCTACCTGTTCACCCGTATCGAATTCAGCCTGTACATCTTCCAGCGTCCGGCTTTTGAAAAACCGTTGCGCTGCCTCGTCGGTGATCGAGACTGCCGCGATTGAGGTTGTGGCGGTTGTGGCGTTCATTCGCAGTGGTACAAGTCTGTCTTTCGCCGCAGCTCGCGGGCCCGTGACGACAACTATACCGAGCGCGCCATTGCGCTTGGCCTGTGCGGCTTTGTAGCCAAGATCCGCGAACCGGAGCAGATGCCTGCGCGCGTCACTTTCGACGTCTTCCGGCTGAAACCGCAACACCATCACCCACTTATCCGTCACATCCAGGTCTTTATATGAGTCATAGGCCTGCTGCCCTTCACCGGCCGGGGCAACAATGCCATACCCCGCGAACACGACCGGGGCTGCTTCGAAACGACCGTTCTGGGAAAGCGCCAGTGGCCGCCAGTCTTCCTGAACCACCCCTTGCCAACCATCGATCTCGAGTTGGTTGTCGTCGCTCAAATCCGCACCAGCCGTGAACTTGAATGCCTGGAAGAACGTACCGTCTTCACCTCCCGGCTGAAGCCCAAACGAAGCGAAGACATCCGCAACATACCGGGTTGCCAGCGCCTCTCCGGGTGTCCCGGTCAGGCGTCCTTCCATGTCATCGGCTGTCAGACGCTCGAGATGTGCCCGCGCGTCCGTTATCCGAATTGCTGAATCGGTCTGTACGAGTGGCCTCCGGGGGCGGTCAACAGCGTGGGAGCCGGATATTCCAAGCGCCTCTCGTGCAGCAGCATCATTCCAGCTTCCGATGAAAATCTGGCTCTGCTTGCCGGGTGTCCTGTTGGAGGTCCACGCGAGCTGCTCACCATTGGGCGAAAAAACCGGCAGGCCGTCGAACCCTTCCGTGGTTGTGACACGCACCGGTTCACTCTGACCTGCAGCGTCGACCAGAAAAAGTTCGAAGTTAGCGAACCCTTCTTTGTTTGAGGCGTAGATGAGGTAATCACCAGAAGGGTGAAAATAGGGTGCCCAGGACATTACACCCGTCCGGGTGAGCTGCTTCTCTTCCCGGGTGTGAAGGTCCATTGTGAAGATTTCCGCACGCGATCCGTCTTCTGAGAAACGCCGCCAGGTAATTAAACGACCATCGGCGCTGAAAAACGATCCGCCATCGTAACCGGGAGAGTCTGTCAGTTGCTCGACGTTCCCTCCATCCGCGTCCATGAGATAGATGTCCATCATGTACGCCGGATCGTGCTCGAAGATTTTTGCTTCCGCTTCGGTCATTGAACCGTCATAGGCGCGCCGGTTGGAAGCAAACACGATTTTGCTGCCATCCGGTGACCACGCACCTTCTGCGTCGTAACCGAGTGTACGGGTCAGGTTGAGTCGTTCACCGTTTCGATTATCGCGGTACAGTTCGAAATGTTCGTCATAATCCCAGCTGTAGCGACGCTCCTGACCGGAGGCCCGAAAATCGAGCTCCTCCTGCATTTTCGCGCGGGCATCCACATCTTCGTGGGTGGAGGCATACAACACTGCATCCTCAGTCGGATGAATCCATGCACACGTTGTCTTGCCATATCCAGGAGAAACCCGGTCAACGTCTCCTGTTTCAAGATCAAGTAAGTAGATCTGATAAAACGGATTCTCCACATTCCGCTCGGACTGGAACACCAGCTGACGACCGTCTGCGCTGAAGTAGCCTTCACCGGCTCGCTTACCGGCAAACGTGAGCTGACGGACGTCGTCTAAAAAGGTGGCTTCCGTCGCGTATGCAAACGCTCCCCAGGACAACAGCAGGGCAGCCAGCGCATACCTCATCGCCACAGGAAGCCATGCCCGGTTGTGGTGTAGGTACGCAGGAACAGCTGTTTCACATCCAGATTCTCATTGGCCATGGTTTCGCCGAGACCCAGGTGCCGCGGGTCATTTGCATGCTGGTCAGCGGCTTGCCGATCGGCACAGATCATCACGCCCAGCAGATCATCCTCAACAACATCCAGCTCCCGGTCCATGGCAGCCGCCGCAAAACCACAGCTGTAGACCCATGTTGAAGGTTCTGCGTCCCAGCAGTAGCGGGCGTGCTCTCTCGTCAGTTCAAAAAAACGCTGACGACTGCGCTCTTCACCGAAGCGCAAACCAAGGAGGCTGATCGAGGCTCCCGCACAGATCGGATCCGCCTGCTCACCCGACGGCACCCACCAGCCAAATCCATCGCCGTCATCGAATCTTCCGCTGAAGACACGGCGCCGGGTCATATTACGTTCCCCCATTGTGGACAACAGTGTCTTGTGCGCTTCCCGGGCGGAGTGGATGGGCAGGCTTTCCGGACGCTGGTAGCGTTCGTACACCAGAACCTGGCTGGGTTCTTCATCGTTAACGGCCGTGGCATACGCGAGCGTTTCCGGCTCCCCGATCTGGGCGTCTTCACCACGGGGTTTCCAGACTTCCAGCCACTCGTCCATCGAATTGTTCTCGGCACGAATCTGGTATTCGACAATTGCTGTCAGGGGTTGATCAGCCATGTTTTTCCCCGGCATAAAACGCACGAGTCTACAGGGAGGGGTTTGGTCAGCGCCATAAGAATGGCAGGATGGAGCGTTCACCAAATGGGAGAACTGTCATGTCAGAAGAAATGGGCATTTTTGATGTCATGTACCACTGCCGGGCAATGCGCCGCCTGCATCCGACCGAGGTGCCGGAAGAGCTGCTCGTGAAGCTGATTGATGCTGCAAATCAGGCCCCCAGCGGATCGAACCGGCAAAGCGCGCGGTGGATTGTCGTTCGCGATGCAGAGCAGAAGATGAAGCTGGCTGAACTCAACAAGAAGTCCGTGGACGCCTATATCGGTCCGCAATCCGGCAGGCCCGGGGAACTTCCCCACCAGAGCGCAGAAAAACGCCAGCGCATGTTGGAGTCCGTCATCTGGCAGGCAGAAAACATGCAGAACATACCGGCGCTGGTCATCGCGTGTTACGAGTTCGACGAACCGGTCTCACCCGGTGAAGCCGCTCGTGCCGGTGGCTCGGTCTGGCCTGGCGTCCAGAATCTGCTGCTCGCAGCCCGCGCGCTCGGTCTGGGTGCCGCACCGACCACCCTGGGGCTGGTCGATCGGGATGCCGCCAAGGCGGTACTCAACCTTCCGGACAACATGGAAGCGTTTGCATTGATCCCGGTCGGTTACCCGATGGGAAACTTCGGCCCCGTGACGCGTCTGCCGGTGGAAGAAACGATGCGCTGGGATAAATGGAGTTAGGTAGAAAACTAGTAACATTGGGGTCTGACCCCATTGTTACTAGTTTTTGCAGAGTCCCTTACGTCAATGCTTTGCGGGCACCCGCGATCCCACCGGTGTAGATGCCGCGAACGATCTTGCTGGCAGCTTCCTCATCCCCTTTCGCTTCGAACTCACCGGTCCAGTCGACGGTGCAGCCTTGCTCGTCTTCACTAATGACAACTTTTGCCGAGTAGCCGGAAACCGGCAAAGGACAGTCCTCGTTGAGGATGCAGTACGCGAACGTCCTCGTGTCGGGGTCGAAGATATCCAGGCGTTCGATCACCTGACCGCCGCCCATACCGATGGTCCGCACGGCCCCAACACCTTCACCTTCAATCTCGAAAGATTCGATGGGGCCGCCCACCTTGATGCCTCCAAAGTCGCTCAGAATGTTCCAGACATCATCGGCGCTTGCCGCAACCTGTTCTACTACTTGTACCGTTGTCATGTTTCCTCCTATGGGTAAGCCACCGTCGCGATAGGTGTGCCTATCGCCTCTGTTTCTTCGAGTCTTGTCATCCATTGTAGCGTCAATCGCGGCTGAAGCCGCTCCTACATGGCAGGGTTCACACTAACGGATCACCACCGTCCCAAACCGGCCATTGCGATAGACGCGAAGCAGGATCTGGCGTTTATCCAGCAGTACCGCATCCCTGAGCTCATTGATATCCCGCACTGTCCGCCGATTGACGCCAACAATGACGTCACCTGCCCGCAACCCGTAAGCGTATGGCTTACTGCGCGTATCTACATACGTTGCAAGTACCCCGGAGCTGGCGCCGTCGTCCGGGTTCCAGAAATTCTCGAGTTCAATGCCAGTCAGCTTGTTGTCCACACGTCGCCCGAGAACCTGCTGTTGGGTATTTTCGGCAAGCTCCAACGTGAGGTATTCCGTCTCGCCATCCCGGAGGATTTCCACGTCCACTTCGTCGCCGATGAACATTACCGCTGCCTGGCTATGAAAGTCTGACAGGCGCCTAATCTCACGACGGCCAACCCTGGTGATGATGTCCCCCGGAGCGAGACCAGCGGCCTCGGCGGCACTGCCCGGTTCGACGTCCACAACCACAACCCCATCACGACGTTCCACAGCGAAAGCCTGAGCAAGTTCAGCGTTGAGCGCCTGAACAGATACACCTAGCAGGCCGCGCTGAACCTCACCGTGGTCTATGAGCTCCTGCATGATGGCGCCCACCATGTTGGCCGGAATTGCAAAGCCAATCCCAACGTTTCCCCCGGTTGGCGCAAGTATTGCGGTGTTTATACCAACGAGGTCACCGGCAAGGTCAACCAGCGCCCCACCCGAGTTGCCTGGGTTGATGGCGGCGTCCGTCTGTATGAAGTCTTCGTAACCTTCAATCCCGAGCCCGCTGCGGCCAAGGGCGCTGACAATGCCACTCGTGACTGTCTGGTTTAGCCCAAACGGGTTACCGATGGCGACCACAAAGTCACCGACACGAACATCGGCGCTGTCAGCAAAATCAACGGCTGACAGGTTATCGGCTTCAACCTTGAGCACAGCAAGGTCTACTTGAGGATCCCGGCCAACCAGTTCCGCCTGGAGCGCCCTGCCGTCCGCCAGATGCACCGTGATCTCGTCCGCCCGGGCGATCACGTGGTTGTTCGTCACGATATAGCCGTTCTCGGCGTCGACCACAACTCCTGAGCCCGCACTCTGCGTGCGTCGGCCACGGGGCGCATTGCGGGGAATGTTGAAGAAGCGGCGGAAGAATGGGTCATCAAGCAGCGGATTGCTGTACTGCACGGTTGTGTACGTGGCTATGTTCACGACCGCCGGATTTACTGTTTCCAACATGTTCGCAAGGCTCGGAAGATCCCCTTCACCCGGCACGCTCAGCGGCAGTGCACCCTCTGCGTTTACGCTCACCATGAGGGTGTTAACACCGAAGCCCAGGCACATCAGGAGAGTAACTAGTCTTGTTTTCATTGTTTTTCGAACGTTTCCTTTACTTCACTTCGTTTGACCGCCAGAAACAAGCTGGGGTTCCCTGGGGCGCGAGCCTGCTGTCAATATGAACAGGAATGCCAACAAAGAAACCAACACCGCCGCGTAATACGCAACAGTGTAATCCGCCAGGTCGTAGAGTAGTCCCAGCGAGTAAGGTCCGATCGCAACACCGGCAACCGCAACCGCATTCGCCATCGCGAACACTCTCGGGTACACATGCCCTGGAAATGCCTCCGCCAGCCATAGCGGTTGTAACATCAGCAGATTTCCGACACTCAGACCAAATACCGCAGCCCCGACAATACCGGCAGATGCGGTTTCCGCAGTAGCTATGAGATAAAGCCCCAACGTCTGCAGCAGTGCGTTAGCAAGCGTAAACTGGCGGATAGGCACCCGTGTCAGGAGCCAGCCCCCCAGGATTCGTCCACTGATACTGCATATCGTCAACGCCTGCACGGCAACCGCCGCGGATTGATATGTCGATATGCCTTCAACCAGGTTGTAGATGTGCGCAATCCCGCCTACCTGCGCGCCCTGACAAAAAAAGTAGCCAATCGACAGAAGTACAAAAAATTTGCTGCGCACGGCATCTCGATAGTTCCAACCCGCGTCTTCATGAACATGTCCGTGAAAGTCTCCGGTCTCCGGGAAACGCACACAGAAAAGCGCTATCGGTACAGTCAGAACCACAAACGCCACACCAATCCAGGGCATGGTGGTCTCCAGACCAACCGTATTGAAAAGATGGGCACACACAGGCGTCAGAACCACCCCACCGAGGGATAACCCAGTCGAGGAGATCGACAATGCGATGGAGCGATTTGGCCCGGGAAACCAGCGCGTGACGAGAGTCGTCGCTACCACCAGCGAAACGCCGGTATTGGCAACACCAAACAGTGCAAACAGAATGTAGATCTGCCACACAGTTTCAGCGTTTCCGACAAGCCCAAGAGCAAGACCAGAGCCTATTGCTCCAACAACCATTATCCATCGCACGTGGAAACGTTCGAGCAGGCGTGCAACCCAAATACCCGCAATAGCACCCATGACAAAAAAGATACTGATCGCGAGCGAAATGTCGGCTACAGAAACTGACAGGTTCCTCGACAGCTCCGCGATGTACACGGACATGTTGTAGAAACCGAATCCAGAGCTGACGGTCTGCACAGCCAGCATGGCGGCGACGATGACCCAACCGTATCGACTAGTTTCCACGTTGGTTCAACCTGTCGCGAAGAACGCTAAACCCGCGACAATCATCGCCAAGCCGGAAACACGGGTCACCTGCATCCAGCGCGGTAACAGCTTTTCGATGATCACAAACATCGTGATGGCGGCGATCCACAGGAGGTTCATCACCCCACCCACGAAGAGCAGCAACATCAGAAGCCAGCAACACCCGAGGCAATAGGCACCATGGCGCATGCCAAGGCTGATGCCATGTACCGGTCTCGGACCGAAACGTCCGGCGAGGTACTGCGCGGGGGACTGACAGTGTTGCAGGCACACGTCCTTCCATGGCGTGAACTGGTAAATACCGGCGCCAATCAGCACCCCAGCGCCAAGATAGGCGCTCGTCATCGTCATCATTCCCGACATGAGACCCGCGTTGTCGAGGATGGCCTGTATCCCGGTTGCCCCCACACTGAACAGTGTCCATGTGACAACGTATCCCACGACAAAGGAATATGTCGATGCGATGGCAGATCCTCGCTCCCTCGCTGTGCGTGCAACGTTCATGTAAATCCCAATGGCACGAACCGCTGTAGGAACCATCATCCCTATCATCATGACGGTCCACATGAAAAACATCGAAAGCGCGTACGCGCTGTCCCACATGGGCATCCCAGCCATCTCGCTCATCGATCCCATGTCACTTGCCAGAACAAAGAGATACCACCAGGCAATCGTCACGACACCTGCGAGCGAAACCCACAGGGCGCCCTGTTCCCATTTACGTACGGAGAACACTCCTGGCTAACGATCTGGCGGAATCACGCCGCCTGGATCAGACCATCCTGGTTATAGTTGTGCGCGCAGAATTGCGCGTAGCTCGAATCCAGTTCCATCTGCATGTCACCTGAAACGCTCGAGGCACCTTTGCCGATTTCAGCATACGTGAACTCGAAGCTGCCTTTTGGCCGGGCGAGTGCTATGTGAAACTCATCGCCCGAGAATTCATCGATCAACGGTTCGCCTTTCGCATTGACGACGTCAGGAATCGACAGTTCAGCAGTTCGCGCTCCAATGTCTATCTCGAATTCGATCGGCAGAAACCGGGTTTCGAGAAACTCGCTGCACGTGCTGCCAAAGACTGAAAAGTGATTGCTTCCCGGCGCTCCAGCTGAACCACCGATGATCTGCTCCAGCGCATCACGCTGCTCCGCATCTGCCCGCTCATCAATGATGATCAGACGCCTGCCGTTGCCTTCCGAGATTTCACCGGGCCAGATCATCATGAACGCCCAGTTCAGGCCGTTCAGATCAATCCCGTTGAACTTGCCTTCCCGAACCGTTCCACCTTCGACAAACTGACAAAAGCCATGAGTACTTGGAACGTTGAACTGGCATCCACAATTCGATGCGCAGTTGCAGTTCCCAAAGGTATCGCTATAAAAATGCCATTGGTCAGCCACGGCCAGCCTCCATCGCCGGAACCCGCAACCTTACACCGACCCACAAGTTAAGGAAATTCTTGATTACTCGAGGTAGCCGTTCAACTGCAGCGCTTCGAGCAGCCCCGTAAGGATCAGGTCCGGCACAACGTGGTCGAACAACCGCTCCCGGTCGAAGAGGTGCGCAAACCCCCCGGTCGCAACGACAAGGGGTGGATCGTCCTCAAATACCTCCTCGGTTATCCGGTCGACGAGTTCCCGCACCATGCCGACATTGCTCCAGTAAAGACCACTCTGAATACTTTCTACGGTCGTTTTCCCAATGGCGGAACGCGAAGGTTTGATTTCAACTGAAGGTAACTTGGCTGTTTTCGCTTCGAGGGTTTCCATGGCGAGACGCACCCCGGGCATGATGTTCCCACCGAGAAAGGTTGCGTCTTTAGTCACGGCACAAACCGTTGTCGCTGTACCGAAGTCGACAACAATGAGATTGCGGCCAGGAAACATCTTGACCGCACCCATCGCGTCGGCGATCCGGTCGCTGCCAACCTCTTTCGGGTCTTTGTAGGCAATCTTGAGCCCGGTTTTGATACCCGGTCGCATCAGCATCGGTTCTATCCGAAAGTACTTCTGGCAGCATGCCCGCAACGAGTAATTGAGCTCCGGAACTACCGAGGAGATTGCGATGACCGAGACCTCTTCCGGGTTAACGCCGTTTTCGCGGAGCGCACCACGCAGGAAAACGCCAATCTCGTCTGACGAGCTGCGCGCCGTGGAAGCGTGTCGAAACTGGCTCACCAGCTCGTTGTCGCGAAAGACACCGCAATATATCTGGCTATTGCCGACGTCGAGCGCCAGTATCATCAGGCCACCTCTCCAACTTCTTCATCCACTTGTTTTATCTCAACGTTGTCAATCAGACGCACAGTCCGGTCCCCACAGGCCACCACCACTGCTCCAAACCGTCGCGGTCCTCGCGACTCGATGTAGTCAACGTCAAATCCGAGATCCTCGAGCCGTGAACTGATTTCCGCATCGCTGGCGTCCAGGGCCAACGCCCGATTGAAGCACGTCGCCAGCAGCCGACCTTCCCTGTCGAGAAGTTTGTTGCGTGAACTCATGGCAAGCCCGTCACGCTCCCGTACCGTCTCGCAGCCAACGATCTCGACGTCCATGAAGAAGGTCTCGACCATGTCGCGGATGAGCACATACTGCTGGTAATCCTTCTTGCCAAAGTACGCCCGATCCGGTCTGACGATATTCAGGAGTTTCATGACCACCGTCAGGACACCGGTAAAGTGTCCGGGGCGGTTCGCTCCGCAAAGTTCACGGCTGAAACGGTTTTCGTCCACGCTGAAACGGTAGCCGTCCGCGTATATCTCGTCGTAGACAGGGAGGATGACAAAATCCACACCCATATCGCGTGCAACCTCCAGATCCGCATCGATCGTATCCGGATAGTTTGCGAGATCTTTCGGGTCGTTGAACTGTGTCGGATTTACATAGATGCTCATGACCGTTACGTCATCATGGTCCACGCTCGCCTGCAGCAACGATGTGTGACCGTCATGCAATGCCCCCATGGTCGGGATAAATCCCACACTGCCTTCAAGTGTCCTGCGCAGATCCCGCCACTCTTCGAGACTCCTTATGACCTTCATGCGTAACTCTCAGCCGCAGAGGGAAAGGCCAAGTTCACCACATCCTCGTGATATGAATTCAGCGCACCGAGAAGCGAGTCTTTGCCCTCGAGATAGTGGCGCAGGAATCTGGGTTTGAATGTGTCGTCCATACCCAGAAGATCCTGCAGAACCAGCACCTGGCCGTCTGTATCCGGCCCCGCACCGATACCAATCGTCGGAATTGTCAGTTGTTCTGAGATGGTTCTTGCCAACGGGGCAGGGACACATTCCAGAACGAGCGCAAAACAACCCGTATCTTCCACTGCCTTCGCATCATCCATGATCTTCGCTGCGGCACCTTCGTTCCGCCCCTGGACCTTGTGACCGCCAAACGCCTCTACCGACTGAGGTGTCAGGCCAAGGTGTCCCATGACGGGTACACCTGATTCGACAATGTGGGCCATGATGTCGAGTTGACCGGCAGCACCTTCGATCTTCACGCTATTGCTGCCTGCCTGCATGAGCGCACCTACGGCATCCATCGCCTGGCCAAGCCCTTTACGGACTGACAGGAAAGGCATGTCACCCACGACAAATTTGTCGGGTGCGCCACGGCGTACCGCAGCCACGTGAGTGGCCATCATGTCGACGGTGGCGTGGACGGTGCTGTCGAAGCCATGCATGACCATGGCCAGGCTGTCCCCCACAAGCAGCGTATCGACCGCGGATTCATTGAGAATCCTGGCCGACCAGTGGTCGTAACACGTCACCATGGAGATTTTTTTGCCGGCGTTCTTACGCGCGGCGAATTCTAGAATATTCATGTACCTGTCCTCGTTTGTGGATCAAGTCATTCGTTTATGAAGTCAGACTGTTTAACTGTTACCCAATACCGTTCTGTAAAGATCCGGTTTGGAATTGCCGAGACTACCGGTCACTACGGATACCTTCAAGGCTCTCTTTTTGACAGAATGTAACCATGCTTTTCCGTCAACTATTCGACACAGAATCCTCGACCTACACTTATCTGCTCGCGTGCGAGACAAGCCGCAAGGCTGTGCTGATCGACACCGTGTTCGAACAACACAACCGTGATGCGGCCCTGTTGACTGAACTCAATCTCGATCTCACTCACGTCCTCGACACACACATCCACGCGGATCACGTGACCGGCGCCTGGCTCATGAAAGAACGCTACGGTGCGGAAATTGTTCTGGCGGCGGTATACGAGGTACCCGAAACCGACGTGGGTGTCGCTGATGGTGATGTCATCGAGTTTGGCGAGTGCGCCCTCGACATCAAGGCCACACCAGGACACACAGTCGGTTGCGTCACCTACGTGACACGTGACAGGACGATGGCGTTTACGGGCGACTGCCTCATGATCCGCGCCGCCGGACGCACAGATTTCCAGGGAGGCAGCGTTACCACGATGTGGGACAGCATCCGTGAGCAGATCTTCACGCTTCCCGACGAATGCCTGGTTTACCCTGGCCACGACTACCAGGGCCGCCTTGTCTCCACCGTGCAGGAGGAACGCGAGCACAACCCCCGTATAGGCGGCCGTGCCCGCAAAGAAGACTTCGTCGGGTACATGAACAACCTCGGGCTACCTCATCCGAAACTGCTCGAGATCGCTGTACCTGCCAACAAACATTGCGGCAAGCCCGAGGAGGTTGCGAGCGGTCAGGACTGGGCACCGATTACCATCACGTTTGGCGGTACACCCGAGGTTTCACCGGAGTGGGTTGCCACCCACTACAGCGAGGTTCGCATACTCGATGTTCGCAGCGTTGCTGAGTTCGGCGGGGAACTCGGACATCTTGAGGACAGCCTCATCATACCTCTCGACGAGTTGAGAGAACGTCTCGACGAGGTGCCCCGGGACTTACCCGTGGTCACGCTCTGTCAGACCGGGAAGCGCTCTGCCATGGCGGCTGATATTCTCAGAAAGGCGGGGGTGGAGCGGGTAGCAAACATTCACGGCGGCCTTGTCCAATGGCAGCGAGCGAGCTTACCGCACTGCGTTACCGATCAATCCTGGGCCATTTAGCCCTTCTTTAGCGTGAGCGCACTTGACGGTATACGCGTTCTGGACCTGACTCTGGGTCCCGCCGGAGGGCTCACAACCATGATCCTGGCCGACTTCGGGGCAGAGGTTCTCAAAGTTGAGCCACCCGGCGGGGACCGTTTTCGCCATCTGCCAGCCGCTCCGATGTGGCTGCGCGGCAAACAGCAGATTGAGCTCGATATCGAAACCAGCCGATCCCAATTCGATGATCTGGCGGCTGGCGCAGACGTGCTTGTCTGCAACTGGCGTCCCGCAACGCGCGAACGTCTTGGTCTCGATTTCGCGACACTGCATGCCGCGCACCCTCACCTCACGGTCTGTTTCATCACTCCATTTGGCAACGACGGTCCCATGGCGAACGTTCCGGGATACGAACACGTCGTTGCAGCTTACGCCGGTCGGATGGGTCTTTTTGCCGGTATTGTCGACCGGCCGGGACCTGTTTTCTCAGCGCTTCAGGTCGGCATTCACGCCTGCACCCAGTCTGCTACAGCAGGCATTCTCGCAGCGCTTTTCAGTTCCGAGGGGCGTGTCGGCCGCCTGGTGGAGACGAGTCTTCTGCAGGGCATGTTGCCTTATGAGCAGGGGCCCATGATCGGCGCGCAGTTTCCAGACCGCTTCCCGGCACTGGCCACTTTGCAACCCACATCTCACAAACCACCCATGCCGAGCCTGTTCTACCACCCGGCTCAGGCCGGTGACGGACGATGGATGCAGTTTGGCAACCTCCTGCCGCATCTGTTCGATAACTTCCTCATAAATACCGACCTCATCGATATCGTTGCCGACCCGGACTTCGACCATAAGCAGCTGTTCCTGCCACCGGAAAAACACGAGGCTTTTCGTGAGCGGATGCTCAAACGCATCCAGGACAAAAGCGCGGCGGAATGGATGGACATCTTCGTGGCAGACGGGGGCGTTGTCGCAACTGCATACCAGACAACCCAGGAGGCGCTGCAGGACCCCGATATCGTTGCCAACGGTCACGTTATCCAGCGTGAAGAAGGCGGTGTTCAGCTCGGACCCCTTGGACGCTTCACCGCAACTCCTGCCCAACCCGGGAACGTAGTAGAAGACGGTGCGAAGCGTGCAGCCGAGTGGCGAGCAGACCCCCGTTCAGCGCCTGACGAGCCCGCAAGTTCAAATCTGCCCCTCAGCGGGGTCAGGGTAGTGGAGCTGGCTACAATTATCGCAGCCCCCATGGGCGCCGCACTCCTGGCGGACATGGGTGCTGACGTCATCAAGGTTGAGCAGATTGGCGGCGATCCCTACCGCGGTATGGGTGGCGGTATCGGCGCAGCCCGGGTGAATCCGGGCAAACGCAGTATCAGCGTAAATCTCAAGTCACCCGAGGGCCAGGCGCTGGTGCTCGAGCTTCTCAAAGGCGCCGACGTTGTCATCCACAACTACCGACCGGGGGTACCCGAAAAACTCGGGATTGGCTATGACCGGGTGCTTCAGATCAACCCCAACGTGATTTACCTGCAAAGTAACGGCTACGGACCGGACGGACCGGGGGCGCTGCGACCTTCAACCCACCCCATACCAGGTGCAGCCATGGGTGGTGTGATGTTTCACATGGGTGAGCGCCTGCCAGCTGAACTCCAGGACATCGAGGGTTTGCGCACCTGGACCGCAAGGCTCATGCGCGCCAACGAGGTGAACCCCGATCCCAACACCGCGCTTGTGATCGCAAGTTGCGCAGTCCTCGGCCTGCTCGCACGCCAGCGCACCGGCCAGGGACAGCAGGTATTCGTGGACATGTTTGGCGCGAATGCATACGCCAATCATGACGATTTCCTGAACTACCCGGGGAAAGCACCGAGAGCTGTAGCAGACGATCGGCTGCTGGGACTCAGCCCAACCTACCGGTTGTACAGTTGTGCCGATGAGACCTGGGTATTTCTTGCCCTGACCACCGAGGCTGAACGGAGCCTCTTTGCCGATACTCTCGACCAGGCGAAGATGGATGTGCCCCGATTAGAAGAACAGGATCTGACATCGTTCTTTTCCCGGCACCCGGCGCAATTCTGGGCTGATCTTTTCATACCAGCCGGAGTTGGCTGCGTGCAGGCGGACGGTCCGCTACCCAGCGATTTCTGGCTGAATGATGAGCAAGCTATCGGGCTGACACAGACTGTGGAACACCCGGATTGGGGCGCTTACGAGCGGCACGGCCCACTGGTCACGTTTGACGGCAAAACTCACACGCTCAAAGGACCGCCGTTGGGCGGTCAGCAGAGTGAGGAACTTGCACAGTCACTCGGCTACGACGCTGCGAGCCTCCTGGAATCGGGTGTGCTGTGGTCTGAAACGAATCGCGGCTAAAGGCACGACGCATGCGTCGTGCGGGTTTGCAGCAAACCGCCTGCAGGCGGTTTGCGTTGACGCGGACCCCGTGGCTTATACAACCTGAAAGCACTGCGGCAGGGATGCCGGGAATACAATCCAGGTCGAAGAATCGCGGCTAAAGCCGCTCCTACAGAGGTAGCAAGGGCAGCAAGATGGCTAAGAGCCACGATTCAATCCGGATTACTCATGCGTTCATACATCCTCGCAACGCTGATCGGATCATGGCCAACGGCGGAAATGCCAAGCTTAACGTGATCGGTCATGTCGACTTCTGTCGCTGCCTCCTCAGCGCTCAGGCCCTGCGCCCGTAAAGCAGCGACCCGAGACCAGAGATCCCTGTAAAACACCTGTACGAGACTTAAACGGCTGCGGTCGCGAAACACACGGCCGTGCCCTGGCACAACGATCTCGAAATCGAGCGCAAGCAGGTTAGCAAGCGTCTCCGGCCATTCATCAACATACCCATCGCCCAGCCAGGAGGGTCCTTCCAGAGCCATGTCTCCGGTGAAAACCAGTTTGTCCGCCGGAAGATACAGCACCACGTCTCCCCCGGTATGCGCGCGTCCCAGAAAATGCAGCTGGATTTCACGGCTGCCACGGAACAATGTCATCCTCTGGCTCATCGTGATATCGGGTGCGACCGGCGCAATCTCCCGCCACGCATCCACATGAGCTGCCTGCAGATCCAGCTGGGCTTTGAGTTCCTGACGCCTCGCCTCATCTGCCTTTTCGTATACCTGTTGCAGTTGTTTGAGACGCTCCTCGTTCCCCGCTTTCCCGCGTACAAACGTGTGCTCACTCAAGGGATCACCCGCCATTTTCATGCGGGTAAATTCATGCCCGATGATATGCACACCTTCGCCAAACGCCTGGTTGCCGTGGCTGTGATCGTAATGAAAGTGGCTGTTCACCAGGGTTGTGATGGGATTGTCCGTAATCTCGCGGATCGAACTGATCAACTCCCGGGCTTTGGTTGGCGTGATGTGGGAGTCGACGACCAGGACGTCATCGTCGTTGACGACAACCAGAGCATTCGAATTGAACAGGCGTGCTGTGCTCTGAGCGAGATATACACCCGGCACCACCTCTTCCAGCCGGTGGGTGTCCGTGGTGATGACGTGCGCATCGCCGAACGCAGTACCCGTGATCAACAGTGTGAGGATCCCAGACACAAGTTTCATGACCGCGCTGCCTCCTGCTTGATTTCTTCAACCCAGTGTTTGACCCGCCTTTCCAGAATAGTCAGCGGGAGGGCACCACCGGTCAGGATCGTGTCATGGAATTCCCGGATATCAAAAGCGTTGCCGAGTTCCTCCTGTGCGTAGCTTCGCAGCTCCAGAATCTTGAGCATGCCAATCTTGTACGCGGTCGCCTGCCCCGGGATGACGAAGTACCGCTGAACCTCGGCCCGCATCTGCCCCTCGCTGATCGACGAGTTGGCACGGAAATAGTTCACCGCCTGTTCTTCACTCCAGCCCTTGGCGTGGATACCTGTGTCAACCACGAGCCGAACAGCACGCCAGATCTCGGACACCAACCGACCAAAATCCGAATAGGGATTCTGATAAGCACCCATCTCTTTCGCGAGGAGTTCCGCATACAGACCCCAGCCTTCCGTGTACGCCGTGTAGAAGGTCTGGGTCCGGAACATGGGTACAGTTTCCAATTCCTGGGCGATTGAGATCTGCATGTGGTGCCCAGGGTTCCCCTCATGATAGGCGACCGCTTCCATCGTCGACTTCGGCATGGACGACATGTCAGAGAGGTGGGCGTAGTAGACACCCGGGCGCGATCCGTCGGGAGTACCCGGATAGTAATGCTGTGGGGCACCATCCTGTTCGCGAAACGCTTCAACCCTTCGTACAACCAGCCGGGCTTTCGGGAGTACCCCAAAATAGTCGGGCAGCCGTTCCCCGATGAAATCCATGAACGCGTCCGAGTCATCGATGTACCCCTGGCGACCTTCGTCCGTATTGGGATAGAAAAACTGCGGATCTGTCCGAACGAACTTGAAGAAGTCCTGCAGTGACCCGTCAAACCCGACCGTTGCCATGATCTCGCGCATCTCATCGTGTATGCGGGCAACTTCACTCAGACCAATCTCGTGGATTTCATCAGCCGTCAACGTGGTGGTCGTCATCGCAGCCAGGCGGTGGTTGTAGTAGTTCTCTCCGTCGGGTAGTGACCAGACTCCACGTGCTTCGGGGTCAATCTGATCGATGTCCGTGTTGATCCACTGACCCAGCGCTTCGTAGGCCGGCAAAAACTCGTTTTTCAGTGCCGTCTGCGTCTCCGCTCGGAGAGCTGCAGCCCGCTCGGCCGTGATGACCCCGCCATCCTCAAGCGCCTTTATCTTGGCACTGGCATCGCGCCACAAGGGTGCATCAGGCCCGACTTCCGCAAACGGTACACCACTCGTGAGCTTCTCGACCTGTTTGCCCACCTCCTCGTACGCAAACCGCGGCGGTCGAACACCACCGACAGCACGCCGCTGCGCCGTTTCAAGCAGCTGACTGATCCCTTTGCCGATGCCTTCGATCCGTTTGATATAAGCCTGCATATCGCTTTCATCGTCCACCCGGTGCACGAGCGTCATAAATTGCGGCAACCCGCTTTGCGCTCCACCCATCTGATTGAAAACATAGTTGTGACTGCGAAACTCCTGCGCTTCGCGTGCCTGTTCGTAGAGGTAAACCCACAAATCCCAGGACGTTTTCGTTTCGGTATCGAGCAGGTTGTAGTCGAAGTTCGACTTCATCTCGTCAACGGTTGCACGCGACCATGCAAGCTGCCGGTCGGCTTCCGCTTCGCTCTGATCGCCAATTTCATGGTATCGGTCTCTGCGACCGAGGCGTGTCATCCACATCGGATTCATCTGCAGACGCTCTTCGAACTTCTCTTCGAACCAGGCATTGAGCCGTTCCGATTCATCTGCGCGTTCAACAACCTCTGCCTGCTCAACCGGCGCCCCACAGGCCACCAGCGCCAGGAGACATGTCAGCAAGAGTCCGCGCATCACATCAATTCCTCTTTGAGTTCATACGAGCGTTGCAGCAGGTACGCGTGGATGGCCCGGGCATCCTCTTTTGTCAGCACGTCACCAAATGAAGGCATCCCGAGCTCCCGGAAAGCGCCGTCTACGACGATGTATTCGAAGATCGTCCGCTTATCGGGTGAGAGATAGCGCAGGTCCGGCACCAACAGACCACTGACCGCATACGGACCGTGACAAGCCCCGCAATAGGTACGGTAATGCTCTTTTCCTTCAGCGATGACATCGACACTCGCGGTCTGCTCAGGCAGATCGGGCAGAACCTGTTCCCGTTTTAGAGAAACCGGCATGGGTGCGGTCCCACCCAGCTTGAACACGAGCACCCTGCCTTCGTTGTGGTACTCGTTGATGATGCGGCTCGGGTTGTACTCCACCGCCTCGTATCCACCCATGCCCGCAGCGATGGCAACGTATTGTTCGCCATCGATTCTGTACGTCACCGGTGGTGCAAAAAGGCCCGTAGTCGATTCGGTTTGCCACAACACTTCGCCATCACTGTCACGGTAGGCAGTTATCGATCCGTCGGGTTTACCCTGAAACAGGAGACCACCCGCGGTGCTCAATAGTCCGCCGTTGAAGTAGCCGTCAAAACGCTTCTGCCAGCTAGGCCGCTTCGCGATGGGGTCCCAGGCGATGAGGTGACCCCTGTACTCCGGAGGGTCCGCGTTCCAGATTTCTTCCGTTGCGACAAAATCCATCCCCAGGTTGCCACCTGCCGGGTTGTACTCGAAGTCATCGTCATTGGAAAACCAGTATCCCGTGTCGTGTGCCGGTACATAGAGGAGATTCGTTCGCCTGCTGAACGACATCGGCTGCCAGCTATGCGCCCCGGTCGGCCCCGGATAGACCTTCTTCATCTCGTTGGCGTAATTGCCATCGACTATCTCGACCGGACGACCTGTTTCTATGTCGACATGACTTGCCCAGTTCATTGCCACATAGGGTGTTGCTGACAGGAGTTCACCGTCTGCTCGATCAATGACATACAGGAACCCGTTTTTCGGCGCCTGCAGGAGAACCTTGCGGACCTCTCCATCCATTTCCAGGTCTGCAAGCATGATGTGCTGGGTGGCCGTGTAATCCCAGTTGTCGCCCGGTACCGTCTGGTAGTGCCATTTCAACCGGCCTGTCTCGACGTCGATGGCAAGGATGGACGCGAGAAAGAGATTGTCGCCACCGCCTGGACTGCGAATGTAGCGTGACCAGGGGGAACCGTTGCCGACGCCGACATAGATCAGCCCAAGGTCCGGATCATGGGCCATACTGTCCCACACGGTTCCGCCCCCACCGATTTCCCACCACTGACCACCGCTCCAGGTTGGCATGGCGATTTCGAGATCCGGGTGTTCAAGCGGTTCTTCGGGATTTCCGGGCACGGTATAGAAGCGCCACGCCATCTCGCCCGTTGCGACATCGTAAGCACTGACATAGCCACGCACGCCATACTCCGCGCCACCGTTGCCTATGATCACTTTGCCACCGGCAACTCTCGGCGCACCGGTAATTGTGTAGGGTTTATCCGTTGGAGTGGTCTGAACCGACCAGATCTCATCGCCGGTTCGGCGATCTACCGCGATCAGCCTGCCATCGAGGGCTCCGACAAACAAACGACCACCATCAACCGCAACGCCTCGATTGATAACGTCACAGCAGGCCCATCGTCCCCATTGTCTGTTTACCTCCGGATCGAAGGTCCAGACAGGTGCACCAGATTTTGCATCGATTGCATGGACGATACTCCAGGGCGCGCTGACGTACATGACCCCGTCAACCACGATTGGCGTCGCTTCAACACCCCGAGTACTTCCAAGTTCGTAACTCCAGGCAAGCCCAAGCTCGCCCACGTTATCCTGGTTAATCTCGTCGAGAGCGCTATAACGCATCTCGCCCGGATCATGACCATAAAGAGGCCAATCGACATCCGGTGGACTCGCATCGGCACCCGTATCAGTACCCGCATCAGGGCTCGTCTGCTCCGAGCAGGCTGCGAGCAGGCCAGCAGCCAGAACCCAAGCCCATAACAAGGTACGCATACACTCCTCCCCCGGTATCGTTGAACTAGCTTACCGGCGGGAGGAGTGCTTATGAAGAGATTTGTCAGCTCGGCATGGCGTACAGGTTTTCGTACATATCGTCGTTCGCTGCATCAACCGAGACATCGTCATACTGTTCGAAGAGGGAGCTGACACCCCATGCGGTGTTCATTTCCAGTTCGCCAATCTCGTTCAGATCTTCAATCAAGAAATTGCGGTCCATTCGAAACTCCTTTTGTTTGTAGCTGCAGTCAGTAGAGCAACTTCCGTGCCAGGAAAAGGCACGCCAATCAGCCTGAAAACGTAAGAATCTGCACCAGATGCGGGCACAGCGGTCCTCGGTTGCCCCATCTCTGGAACAGGGGCACACCATACGCTCCCGGGATGACAGATCCGTTATACAGATCAATGGGTGTCCGATGCGCGACCAGCCGGTCCGCACCGAAGCGCTTCAGGGTTCAGCCGGTCAGGACGGGTTATACCCGTTCATTGTCACAACCGCTTTTCCGATCACCTCGCGGTCTTCCAGCAGGCGCATCGCGCCGACAGCTTCTTCAAGCGGCAAAGCGTGGCTGATGTACGGGTCAATCTCCCCATTAGCAGCCATCGCAAACAACGCATCGTCGTTCTCCTTTCCGCGTACCGGGTCTCGGCGTCCGTATTCTCCTGCGCGCACACCAATCACCGAGATCTGCTTGATCAGGATGAGATTGACCGGCGCCTGTGGCCAGCGACCGCTGGTAAAACCGATTGTGAGTATCCGTCCTCCCCAGTTGATGCAACGCATGCTCTCGTCAAACACGTCTCCCCCAACCGGGTCGTAGATGACATCAGCACCCCGCCCGTCAGTAAGGGTTTTCACTTCGTCCCGGAAACCGCCAAGTGAACCATCTTCGAGGGTGTAGTTGATCACGTGATCCGCACCCCGGGATTTAACGACTGCCAGCTTGTCGTCCCGACCACCGGTCGCAATCACGGTGGCGCCAAAGTGTTTGCCCAGATCCACGGCTGCCATGCCAACACCACCTGTCGCCCCATGTACCAGAAGGGTTTCACCAGCCTGCAGCTCACCACGGCGGTATAACGCGACATACGCTGTGAGATACGCTGTATGGAAACTTGCGGCTTTAGCGTAATCCATGCCGGACGGGAGTGGCCTGGCCTGTTTCTCCGGGACGTTCAACGCTTCTGCAAAACCACCGTATCGTGTGCCGAGAACAACAGCATCGCCTTCCCTGAAGTTTGTGACACCCTTTCCTACCGCCACAACATCACCTGCTGATTCTCCACCCGGCGCAAACGGCAGCGGCGGTTTGAACTGGTACTTTCCCTGGATCATAAGGAGATCCGGGAAGTTCACCGCACACGCTTTCAGACGGACCTGGATTTCACCGGGTCCGGGGTCGGGGAGGTTAATTTCGCGGAGGTGGACTGAGCCAATCTCCTCGGAGATCTCTTCACATAGAAGGGTCTTTATCGGATTCACGGTTGTTCCCCAATTCGATCGCGGCTAAAGCCGCTCCTACAGAGGTCGCCAGACTTCTTTGTGAGCTGCGATCTCAGCCGTTAAGAAGGTCTTCGAGCGCTCGTTTCGCCATCACCTTCACGAGGTGTGCACGATACTCCGCTGACGCATGCAGATCGCTGTTGAAACCGGCATCAGGTACTTCGACGCCATCCAGGGCCGCCGGATCAAGATTGTCGTTCAGAACCTCTTCGATGCCGCTCGCGCGAAAAGCACAGGGTCCGGCTCCAGTCACCCCAACGCGGATCGTTCCATCAAAATCGGCTATGAGTACGCCAACGACCGCGTAACGTGACGCCGGATTGGGAAATTTCCGATAGGCAGCACGTGTGGGAACCGGGAATTCAATCTTTGTAATGATCTCACCCGGCTTAAGCTCAGTCTCAAACAGGTCTTTGAAGAAATCATCTCCGGAGATTGTCCGGGATTCCGTTACGACATCTGCACCCAGCCCGACAACAGCGGCAGGATAGTCCGCCGCCGGATCGCTGTTGGCAACGGAACCGCCTATGGTGCCCCGGTTGCGTACCTGGTTGTCACCAATGAGACCTGCTACTTCCGCAAGAACAGGCAATGTCCCGCGCACCTGGGCGGAATCGGCAACGAGATTGTGCGGAGTAAAAGCGCCGATCGTGACTTTGCCACCTGAGACATCAATGCCCGTCATCTCCGGGATGCCTGACAGGTCAATCAGATCAGTTGGGGCAGCGAGGCGCTGTTTCATCGTCGGTATGAGTGTCATTCCGCCGCTCAGATACATCGGGTCATCCGCGTCCTGAAACAGTGACCGCGCTTCACCCACACTTTCCGGCTTGTGATAGTTGAACTGGTACATGATAGAACTCCCCTATTCCCCCTGGATCGCTCGCCACACTTTTTCAGGTGTCGCCGGCATAGATATATCTTTGTTGCCCAGAGCGTGCGTGATGGCGTTGATAACCGCAGCTGGCGATCCTATGGCGCCCGCCTCTCCGCATCCTTTAACCCCAAGCGGGTTGTGGGTGCATGGCGTGACGGTTGTATCTATGTCGAAATCCGGCAGATCGTCAGCGCGGGGGAGACAGTAATCCATCATCGACCCCGTCTGCAGCTGCCCATATTCATCGTAGATCCCGTGTTCGAGCATTGCCTGCCCTACACCCTGAGCGACGCCGCCATGCACCTGTCCGTGCACAATGAGCGGATTGACGATGTGGCCAAAGTCATCGACGGCAACAAAATTGACCAGTGTCGTCACACCGGTTTCGATGTCGACTTCCACCTCAGCAATATGTGTGCCTGCAGGGTACGTGAAGTTCTTGGGGTCGTAGAACGTCTTTGCCGTCAATCCCGGCTCCAGATCTTCCGGATAATCAGCCGGTACGTACGACGCAAACGCAACCTCCTGGATCGACAGAGCCTGATTGCTGTCCTGCAGGACAAACTGGCCATTATCGAAATCCACGTTTTCCGCATCGGCTTCCATCATGTGCGCCGCGATCTTTTTGCCCTTCTCGATGATCTTGCCGGCCGCCTCGACGAGCGCCGATCCCCCTACCGCCAGGGACCGGGAACCGTACGTTCCAAGAGCAAATTCCATACGCCCCGTATCGCCGTGGATGATCTCTATGTCCTCATATGGAATCCCAAGCTTGTCGGACACCACCTGCGCGAAGGTTGTTTCATGTCCCTGACCGTGGCTGTGAGAGCCAGTGAAGACACTCACGGACCCGGTTGGATTGATTCGGATTTCCCCGCTTTCGTAGAGACCCACACCAGCACCGAGTTCAATCGCGAGTTTGGACGGCGCGAGCCCGCACGCTTCTATGTAGCAGGCAAAGCCGATACCACGGCGCTTCTTATCTTCCGCCGCTCTCGCCTGACGCGCTTCAAAACCATCGTAGTCGATCAGTTCAAGCGCACGGTCCAGGCTCGCCTCGTAGTTCCCCGTGTCGTACACGAGCGCAACTGGAGTCTCGTACGGAAAGTCTTCAGGCTGAATCATGTTCATCCGGCGAAGATCTGCCGGGTCTTTACCAAGCTCGCGTGCCGCCTGTTCCACGATCCGTTCCACGACATAGGTCGCCTCAGGTCTGCCGGCACCCCGATACGCATCTACCGGTGCAGTGTTGGTGTAAACACCCTGCACCTCAACATATATGTTGGGGGTTTTGTACTGCCCCGCAAGCAAAGTGCCGTAAAGGTAGGTTGGGACAGAAGAACCAAATGTGGAAAGGTACGCACCGAGGTTTGCTGTGGTCCTGACCTTCAGACCAGTGAACCGGCCGTTATCATCAAGCGCCAGCTCAGCATGTGTGATGTGATCTCTTCCGTGCGCGTCGCTGAGGAAACTCTCGCTTCGATCCGCCACCCATTTGATGGGACGTTTAACCTTCCCGGCTGCCCAGATGACAGCGGTTTCTTCAGCATAGATGAAAATCTTGGATCCGAATCCGCCGCCGACATCAGGCGCGATGATCCGCAGTTTGTGCTCTGGGGCGACCTGGACGAACGCGCTTAAAACCAGGCGTTCGAGGTGTGGGTTCTGGCTCGTTGTATACAAGGTGTACTCACCTGACGCCGCGTCATACGCTCCAAGACAAGCCCGGGGTTCCATGGCATTCGGAATGAGCCGGTTGTTCGTTAAATCTATCGACGTGACGTGCGCTGCCCGCGCAAACGCCATCCGTGTTGCATCCTCATCCCCCAACGCCCACTCGTACGCGAGGTTCTGCTCGATTCCTTCGTAGATCTGCTCCGAATGCGGCGCTTCGCCGAGGTCAACCACCGCGTTCAACTCATCAAAATCCGGCATCACGAGTTCAGCAGCCTGCCTGGCAGCATATGTGCTCTCTGCCACGACCAGTGCATACGGCTCACCAACGTAGTTCGCAACGGTGGCAGCCATCGGGGGGTGCGGTGAGGAGTTCATGTCGGACCCGTCTTTACTTTTGACAAGCCAGCCACAGGGGAGATCTCCGAGACCGTCCGCGACCATATCTGCGCCCGTAAGAACGCCAACAACCCCCTCAACTGCAAGCGCTTCGCTGGTATCAATCGCATTGATACGCGCTCGCGCGTGGGGACTCCGGCAGAAAACGCCGTACAACTGTCCCGGCTGGTTGATATCGTCCGTGTAGTTACCGGCTCCTGTTATAAACCGGACATCTTCACGGCGCCGAACCGGGGCGCCGATGCCGGTATCACTCTGTACTTCCGCTTCGCTCATAGCACCCCCTACCCCCCGTCCGCGACGCTCTGTATCGCCCGCACGATGTTGTGGTAACCCGTGCACCGACAGAGGTTGCCTTCCAGCCCTTCTCGTATCGACCGGTTATCGAGGTTGTCGTTGTTCTCTACCAGATCGATCGCCTGCATGATCATACCGGGAGTGCAAAAACCACACTGCAGGGCATGGCACTCCCGAAAAGCTTCCTGCATCGGGTGGAGATCGTCGGGTGTTCCGATCCCTTCTATCGTGGTCACGTTCATCCCATCAGCCTGGGGCGCGATCACTGTACATGCCTTGATTGCTCGCCCGTCTACATGGACCGTACACGCTCCACATTGAGACGTATCACACCCCACGTGGGTGCCAGTGAGCCCCAGATGAGTCCGGAGAATGTCTACGAGCAAGGTATTGTTGGATACATCGACTTCACAGGCTTCCCCGTTAACCGTCAGCGATATCTTCATTGGTTCCCCCTATAAATCTCAGCCGGTCAATCTGCCCGGCTAGATCGCTAATACAATGGCAAGCGCCAGAACAACGAAAGCAATGATCCAGATTATGCGTTGACCGCTGCTCTCCTGGGTATCTGCATCCTGAACCTCCGGCTGAGGTATCTGCTCCGTTTCCGGTTCACCTGCACCCGACAATCGTTCGGAAAATGCTTCGAAGAACTCATCCGCCATCTTCCGGGCAGCTCCATCCACAAGGCGGCTTCCTACCTGGGCAAGCTTGCCGCCCACGTTGGCGTTGACGGTATAGCTCAACACAGTCTCATCCCCAGCCTCGGTAAGTGAAACACTCGCCGACCCTTTTGCAAAACCGGCTGCGCCGCCTTTCACGTTCCCCTGAATCACGTAGCTTGCGGGTGGGTTGAGATCACCGAGTTCGAGAGCTGCATCGAAAGTGGCGCTGACAGGGCCTATCCTGGCTTTGACCCTGACGTCAAAATGTTCGTCATCGATCTGTGTGACGTCCTGGCATCCCGTGATACACGTTCCGAGCACTTCAGGATCATTGAGTGCTGCCCACACCTCATCGCGGGATGCACTGATGCGATATTCCCCAGTCTGCTCCAATCCCCTGAATCTCCCCTGTAGCAGTTTTCCGGCCGGACAGGAAGGTTGCCCCAAAGGACCTGCAAAACGCAATGCCACCGCCCTGTTTATTTGTTGAAATACGATCAACCGCTGGACTAGAGGACCGTCACGTCTTTTTCGCCGTACATTCCGGCCCGTTCAATCCGGGTCTCTTCGTCACGGGCGAGATATCTCGAGCCGAAAATAAGAAAGACCGCACTCACGCCGAACATCACAAGCCCGAGAGTCATCGCCTGACGTAATGCCTCGCCCGAGGCCATACCGGCGGCCATGCTGACGTCGCTGAGCTGCCCCATCAGGTACGGACCGAGCGCAAGGCCGATGAATGTATTCATCAGCACGTAGTAGGCAGATGCCGTGGCTCGCATCCGCGGCATCACGAGATCATTCACTGTGCTGGCGCCAGAACCGATCCAGGCTGGTGACAAGATGCTGAACACAAAGCTGAATACGTACGCGGCGACAACGCTTTCTGTATAGAGGAACCCCAGGGCGCACGGTACGGCGAGAACTGGTATCGCGATGCCAATGTACATCCTGGCGTTAGCCGTATAACGCTTGAGGTAGTCTGCCAGAAAGCCACCAATCACAATCCCAATGAACCCGCCAATGGCCGCGCCAAGCCCAAGAAAGAGACCAGCATCCGCAATCGACTCACCGTGGACACGCTGCATGAAAGGCGGAGACCAGAACCCAACGCCGTACGTCACAAAAGAAATCGACGGAAAGCCGATGGTGGCAAGAACAAATGCACGGCTGGCAAACATCATGCCGAAACAAGCGGGATCCGTGAGCTTGAGGTAGTGCACCCACGTCACCGTGATATAGATACCGGCACCGAGAGCCAGCCACTGCAGGGCAGTCGGCATCAGTACATAGAGTCCATAGAAACCTGCACAGAGCAGCAACAAGGCGACGAGGTTGATCACAATTGCCCGCAAACCCCCTGCCCGCCACAACGCGATCAGTGACAGTCCCGGCAGCACGCTGATCAACGTCGTGCTCGTCGCCCTGAATGGATGGGGTTCTTCTTCAGCAACAAGCCCTTCGCTGACACCCCGCAGTGGTTCTTTCAACGTCCAGACCCAGACAGCCACCAGGAGCCCCGGTATACCCACCGCAAGAAACGCCGCTTGCCAGGGCTTGATACCGAGCGGCGCCTGACTCATATCCGGGTACCATGCGTACCAGGCTTCGACCACGGCTCCACCCAGGAACAACCCGACACCCGCACCTATGTAGATACCGCTCGAATAGATCGCGAGAACCGTGGCTCGCAAACGCGGAGAAAAGTAGTCGGATAGAAGTGAGAAACCCGAGGGGGCAGCGCTCGCTTCACCCACACCCACACCAAAACGACATGCCGCGAGTGCCGGGTAACTTTTGGCAAACCCGGACAAAGCCGTCATCAGACTCCAGAACGAAAGCCCAATCGCGATCAGGTTCTTGCGATTCCAGACATCCGCAAGCTTCCCGAGCGGGATGCCGAAGACCGCGTAGAAAACTGCAAATGCGGTCCCATACAGAAAGCCAATCTCAGCGTCACCGATAGCCAGGTCAGCTTTGATCTCCTCAGCCAGGATCGAGATGATCTGACGATCGATGAAATTGAAAATGTAGACGACTATCAAAACCCCGAGAACGTATCTCGCGTAACGGGAATTGACCTGCTCAGTCTCAGGAGTTGAAGCGCTCACGTCAGCGACGGACCGTCAAACACCTCCTGGACAGCAAAGTCCTCTACAGGTTTGCGAGAAAGTTTCGTCAGCTGTTTAACCGGTTTACCGATTGGTAACATGGCTGCAAACGCATAGCTGTCCGGCACATTCAGGAGCGTTTTCAGATCCCCCTCCCGACCACCCACGAACGTTGTCAGTGTGCCTCCGTAACCTTCGTTACGGGCGCTGAGGAGCAGGTTCCAGACAAACGGATATATCGAACCCCCGGATATAACCCCAACCCGGTCGAGCTGGCTGTCGAACGACGCTACAACGGATAAGTCGACGAACACCAGGAGAACCACGGGTGCACCGCAGATCTTGTCGATCATCTCCTGCGGAGGCTCAACCGCAGCAATTTCCTCGTCGGACAACTGCGTGGGGTTGATCGTATTCCACGGAGCCTCCCCCGCCATCATCTGGGCGATATAACGCTGGAATGTCGGGCGGATCATTGGTCCGAGTTTCGCTTTGGTCTGTTCATCACGAACCACAACCACTTTCCAACCCTGGCGATTCCCCCCGCTGGGAGCAAAACGCGCGTTCTCGAGCATTCTGACCAGTACCTCGTCCGGTACCGGATCATCCGTAAAATCCCGCGCCGCAAACGTGGTCCGCATGACCTCGTACAGATCCATTATCCCTTCCCCTGCTGACTGATGTGATGTTATGTCCTGAACGCGCCAAGTGGACAAGAACCTTGCCTTCACTGTCCGATTACTCGACAATGTCGGCACGGTGCATCGACGTACCGCGAACACCCCTCAAGGACTATAGGGCCAATTATGAACGGTTTCGATAGTAAGCAAGAAGACGATATCCCTCCTGAGGTGCTGATGCGCAGCCTCCTCAGAGCCTACTACTGGATGGATGAAAGTCTTCAGAACGGTCTGCAGCGCGCTGGCCACAAACCACGAACGCGCACTCAGACCATGATCCTCATACATCTCTCCAACGGCGTAACGCGTGCAGCTGAGCTTGCACGGGCGCTCGGTGTCAGTCGCCAGGCCATCCAGCAGCAGATCAACGATCTGGAAGCGGAGGAACTGGTCACCCAGTTACCTGACCCGACCGACAAGCGGGCCAACCGGATTGTCTTCAGTGAGAAAGGCGCAGAACTCATCAACCAGGCGCTGGAAACACTGCGCGGTGCTGAACAGGCACTGGCCATGCGTCTGGGTTATGAGACCGTAAACCAGCTGCGTCGCGGCCTGACCGCGGACTGGGGTCCTGTCATCGGAGAGCAGAGAGCGCCCGGCAGAAAACGTACGGTAGCGTAACGTAAATCGCGGCTAAAGCCGCTCCTACAGAGGTAGCCGAATCAATCTACCTTTATAGGAGCGGCTTTGGAGAGCAGAAAGCGCCCGGTAGCGTAACGTAAATCGCGGCGCTTACAGAGGTAGCCGAATCAATCTACCTTTGTAGGAGCGGCTTTAGCCGCGATATTCCCGTTTGATCTGATCTCTCACCAATTGATCGGACCAGCCGAAACATATCCGGATTTTCATCGTACTCTGCGCTTCATGATGAAACTGACGGAAAACCACACCATGTTCAGAGTGATCCTGGGACTGACAGCAGGGCTTCTTGCCGCTGTCTGGACCGAAGTTGTTGCAGCCGACACCCTCCACATCCACGTCACAAACGTACCCAGTTCGGAGGGCCAGATCATGTTGCAGATTGTTGCAAGTGAGGCCGAATTCAAGGGTGAAGCACCCGCCATCGTCTCTGTCATGCAGCGTGCGGTCGAGGGAGAAATGAGTTTCTCTGCAGCCAGCCTGCCACCGGGCGAATACGCGTTCCGCGTGATGCACGACATCAACAATAACGGCGAACTCGATTCCAACTTCGTCGGCATGCCAAGTGAACCCTGGGCTTTTTCCAACAACGCAACCGGCAATTTCGGTCCCCCTGGCTGGAAAGACGTGAAGTTCACGCTGGAGAGCGAAGTCACCCAGACCATCAAACTGAACCGCTGAGGCTGATATGACAACAACCGCGCGACGTACCTTTCTCCAACAGCTTGCTGCGCTGGGTGCAGCAGGCGCCGCTTCGCCTTTTTTATCGCCAGACGCTTTCGCTGAGCAATCCTGGGCTGAACAGTTCAATAATGCCCTGGAAACTCATCCCTGGCTGAAAGCCTACCGGAGTATCGGCCAGACGGCTTACGAGGCAACCGCCGAGGTCACCGGGAACTGGCCGGAAGATCTTACCGGGACCTTCTACCGGAATGGTCCGGCTCAACATGAAATTGCCGGTTACCGCTATCACCACTGGTTCGACGGCGACGGCATGCTTCAGGCTTATCACCTGTCTTCAGAAGGCGTGCGTCACCAGGCACGACTTATCGAAACCTACAAAGTGCAGGCAGAACGGGAAGCCGGTCGAGCGTTGTACCCCGGGTTCGCATCGATCCCGCCCGAGCCCGCGGGTGTCACAAGTCCCGACAGCGTGAACGTCGCGAACATCAGCGTCCTGCCACACCACAACAAACTGCTCGCCCTCTGGGAAGCAGGCTCTCCCTGGGAGATGGACCCGGAGACACTGAACACCAGAGGGATCTACGAGTTCTCCGAAAACACCCGTGGCGTTCCATTTTCTGCACACCCGCGGGTGGAACCCGACGGCACACTATGGAACTTCGGCTACGTCTCAGGCGCCAATCTTCTCGTTCTCTGGCACATCGATGCCAACGGCAAGCTTGTCAAAATAGGCAAGGTCGACGCTGACCCCATCAGCATGGTGCATGACTTCGTCGTGACGAGCAGACATATCGTTCTCATGGTTCCTCCGCTGAATTATGAGCCCAGTCCCGACCGGCCAATGACGTTTCTGGATGCCCACGTCTGGTATTCCGGGGAGGCAACCCGTGTGCTCGTGGTCGACAAGAACGACTTCTCGAACTATTTCTGGACCGAGTTACCGGCTCAATGGGTGTTTCACTATGGCAACGGCTGGGAAGACAACAACGGCATCATCCGATTCGACGCTGCACGCGCGGACGATCCGTTTGCGATGATCGATACCTTCCGTCAGGTCATGCGTGGCAATATCGTTCCCGGCAGCTCTTCTCATCACCACCAGTACAGGATCGATACCTCCACCCGGTCTATCGCGGAAGTCCCCATGTTCTCACCCGACGTCGATTCCGAGTTTCCCTGTGTCGATCCCAGGGTCAGCTGTCGTCAGAACCGGAAGCTCACGATGCTGTCATCGAGCCCGTCGACCTCTGCCATCCATGGTAGCCTCAACGAGGTGAGCACGTTCGACTTCGACACCGGTGAACGCAAACTCTACCGCTATCCCGACCACCAGATGCCGGAGGAGCACCTGTACGTACCCAGGCCGGGAAGCGTTCCGGAACAGGATGGGTGGATCGTGGGCACCGCTCTCAACTGGCGTGATGAGCAGATGCTGCTGAACGTCTTTGACGTCAGTCATGTCGACGATGGCCCTGTGGCGACTGCCACACTTCCATATGCGCTGCCATTCGGATTGCATGGTAAATTTGCTGCAGGCTGATATGGCTGAAGCGCGATACATGGACAACCCGCTCCGTACGTTTACGTACACGGGCGTATTTTGTCTTGGGATAGCGCTCGTGATCTGGCTGGTGTCCGATAGTGCATCGCTATGGGTGAACCTGGCCGTGTCGTTTTCCATCGGCTGGTCGATCAATCTCGCGTTCCTTTTGCTCGGCGGACTGATGCAGCAGTTTCTGAACCCCTATGTCGCAGCCATTCCCATTACAGCCCTGGGCCTCTGTTTTGGTCTCACCATCGGTGGTGTGCTCATCACGGGCAGCCCCTGGTACTTCTTTCAGAACGACTTTTCCGGGCTGGTCCTGGCCGCGTTCTTCGGGATCGTTGGATTTGTTCTTTTCTCCACTCGCGCGAGACTGGAACAGACTGCAGCTGACCTTGCCCGCGCCAACCTCGAGACCGAGCGGCAGGAACGCCTCGTGATGGAGACCGAAATCAAACTTCTCCAGGCCCAGATCGAACCTCACTTCCTGTTCAACACGTTGTCCAATGTTGCCGGCCTGATCAGGACTGACCCTGAGGCTGCAGAAGAAACGCTGCATAACCTCACAACGCTATTGCGCTCCTCGCTTAAACGGACTCGCGAGGCTGTGACGACCATCCAGCAGGAACTGGACATTGCCAGGGCTTACCTCGAGATTCAGAAGATCCGCATGCAGGGTCGGCTAGAGTACACAATCGACATCGATTCCTCCCTGAACGATGTACCGCTGCAGCCCCTGCTCGTTCAGCCGCTGGTCGAAAATGCCATCAAACACGGCATCGATCCCATGGAAGACGGCGGTACGATTCATATCACTACCCGGGCCAACGGTCCCTATGTGGAGATAGAAATTGCAGATACCGGTGGTGGTCCGGACACGAGCACCCCAACCGCGGGTTCCGGGACTGGGCTGATGAATGTTCGAAAGCGTCTGGCAACCTTGTACGGCGATACCGCTCAACTCGTTTTGAGCGAAAACTCGCCGCGCGGCATGATCGCCTGCATCAAGGTACCCGTAGCCGGCACATGAACACGGCCATCATCGTCGACGACGAGCAGAACCTGGTCGACTATCTTGCGGACAAGCTTGCACGGCTCTGGCCCGAGCTCGAGGTTCTGGGCACAGCAAACAATGGCCGTCAGGCACTGGCCCTCGTCAAGGAAGAGCAACCCGATGTTGCGTTCCTCGACATCCACATGCCGGGACTGAGCGGCCTGCAGATTGCCGAAGCGCTACCCCAGGACACCAAAGTCGTCTTTGTTACAGCGTTCGACCAGTTTGCTGTCGAGGCATTTGAACGCTCGGCCGTCGATTATCTTCTGAAACCCGTCAGCGACTCACGCCTTCAGACCTGCATCAGCCGCCTGAAGACCATGGACCGCCAGAATCGCGAAGAACTCGTGAAGCTCCTGAAAGGGCTGGTTCCCCAGGAACAAAACTACCTTCGCTGGATTCGCACCGGTCTCGATGACACGACACATCTCGTGTCGACAGACGAGGTTGTCTATTTCAAGGCGGATCAGAAATACACCTCGGTCTTCACCCCGACAAACGAATACCTCGTCCGCAAGAGCATCAAGGATCTCGAAGACGAGCTCGATCCGGCCCAGTTCTGGCGAATCCACCGCGGCATGATCGTACGTGTGGATCAGATTGAATCAGCCCGCCGCGATTTACGCGGGCGCTACACCCTGACGCTGCGGGAGCGCGACGAGACACTGCGATCAAGTGCAACGTACGGGCACCTGTTCAAACAGATGTAGACAATCTCCATGTGGGAGCGGCGTCAGCCGCTATTTCGATATACTCCCGGGATGGATCTGTCCGCTTATCTGCAACGCATCAAGTACACAGGGCCCGTGGAACCCAGCCTTGATACACTCAACGCACTCCACCACCAGCACCTTCTGAACATCCCCTACGAAAACATCGACGTCCAGATGGGGGTGCCGCTGGATTTCGACCCGGAACGTATTTTCGACAAACTCGTCACTCGCCGTCGGGGCGGATGGTGTTACGAAATGAACGGGCTTCTCTCGTGGGCGCTGGGGGAAATCGGTTTCGAGGTGACACGCATGTCCGGGGCGGTCATGCGAGAAGTTCAGGGCGACCAGCAACGCGGCAACCATCTTGTGATCGAGGTTATGCTGGACGAACCCTATCTCGCGGATGTAGGGCTTGGTGACGGGGCCCGCTTCCCGATGCCCATCAGGGAAGGAACCTACAAACAGGGTGGTCTCGAATACGGCCTGGAGAAACTCAGCGATGGCTTCTGGCGATTCCACAACCACAAACACAGCAACGTCAGATCTTTCGATTTCCGCCATGAACCGGCCAGCGAATCCGAGCTTGCGACGAAATGCCAATGGCTGCAGACAAATCCGGAGTCACCGTTCAGGATGCTGCTCATCACCCAGAAATTCGGACCCGGAGAAGTGCACGTTCAGTTTGGCAAGGTCTACGGACACATCACACCGGAAGGGGTCGAGCGGCGTGAAATCCTGTCAATTGACGAGATGCACGACCACTACCGGGGAGTATTCGGGCTGGAAGAGGATCTCACCCAGCTATGGGAGAGTGTCTGCGAGGCACACGAACGCCACTTCTCGTGACAACTGTTGTCCTTTTCAACAAACCACACAACGTCCTTTCCCAGTTCACAGACGCTGCCGGTAGAACGACCCTCAAAACGTATATCGACAATCCGGACCTGCGGGTGGCTGGGCGACTTGATCGCGACAGCGAGGGCCTGCTTGTATTGACAGATTCCGGAGCTCTCGCTCACAAGGTAACCCATCCGGACAACCACTGGAGCAAGTGCTATTGGGCACAGATCGAGGGCACACCAGCCGACCGGGAACTGCAACCGCTGCGTGATGGTATCGACCTCAAAGACGGTGGCACCCTGCCCGCCAGGGCAAGGGTAATGGACGAACCCTCAGTCTGGCCGCGCAATCCACCCATCAGGCAACGCAAATCGATTTCCGACAGCTGGATAGAAATAACGTTGAAAGAAGGCCGTAACAGGCAGGTAAGAAGAATGTGTGCTGCGATCGGCTTTCCGGTGCTCAGACTGATTCGCTACCGGGTGGGCTCGTGGACCCTGGACGGCATCTCTCCGGGCGAACTACGGGAGATTCAACTTCAGGACTGACGTGAACCCGGTTCGACCATCAACTCCCAGTTGGGTGCTTTGGGTGGCTCTTCGGGGTCATGCTGCTTTCCGACGCCCTTTTTTTCTTCTGCCTCTTTCATCTCCGAGGACGCTATGAATAAGGCGGCTGCACGCCCAGCTTCTTCACGGCTGTTGTATGGACCGTGGTCGCCTTCCCGGGCCTGGAAAAACCACTTACCATCGACTCGCACGAAACGATCCGCACTGCGGTAGTGCAGTACCTTTTCGCTTATGTCTTCTTTACGTTTATCCACGCCGCATCCATGAGCTGTATACACGATCCCCCGATTGATCGGCGGACAGATTGATAAACAGAGCCTAGAGGGATTTGACTGTCGAATATGTGACGCGGTTCACACAGTCAGTGTCCCGGAAATGACGGGTACAACACGCCCACCCACCTGGATGACAGGGCCCACCCTGAGGTACAGACGGGAAGGCCGGTGAATCTCAACTCCCTGGTCGACAACCACGTCACCCAGGTTCCCACGATGTTTCCTGAGATACGCAGCGAACGCGGTATTGGCACTACCGGTTGCAGGGTCTTCCCGTACACCAGCGGAGTTGAAGAACATGCGTGACGCAAAATCCGCTTGTGTCTCGAAAGCCTCGCCAGGCGCATAGGCATCTGCAGTAAATACAAATACGCACTGCACTGACCTGCCTTCGGCTACCAGACGCTCGTGCAGATCACCATTCAACCTGGCAGATTTCAGAACATCCAGATCCCGGACTGGCAGCAGTACAAATCGCGGTCCAACTTCAGCGCACTCGACAGGCCAATCGGAACTGAACCCTTCGGCATCGATGCCAATCAGGTCAGCAGCCGTTTGCGGATCAATCCCGTCGCTGAAGGACACCTCCGGCGGTGTCATCCAGCCGATCCCATTTTCGAATGTGACTGCCACCGGGCCCACCGGGAGGTCCAGCGTGATACTGCCTTCGCCACCCGTCAGCTGCCATGCGGTGCCAACCGTAGGGTGGCCTGCAAATGGCAACTCCCAGGCAGGGGTGAATATCCTCACAGTCGCCCGGTCGGTCCCCCTTTCCAGGACAAACGTCGTTTCGGAATAGTTGGTCTCCCGCGCAATTCGCTGCATCTCATCATCAGTGAGAGATGCCGCATCCTCGACAACCGCCAACTGGTTTCCGGCCAGGGGTTTTTCGGCAAAAACGTCAACCACACTGATTGGGTAGAGACTCATTTCACTTGCATCTCTAAGCTATGCATCTCTCAGCTATGTAACCAGGCTGCCCATGCGATCAGCCGCTCTTCTTTCGCCCATTTACACTTCCCCGGTTTCATTGCCTTCATCCATTCATCACATTCACTACTGCTTTTGCCCAGCCGCTCTCCTGCTGTATCGAGAGTGCTCTTCTCGTCCTGGTCAGCAGTATGGACTTTGACATGGGCAAGTGCTGAACGCGTTGCATCCCGTATTGCTTCGCCTTCCGCTACATGAATGTGGGAGTGGTGTGCAAGTGCATCTTCCAACGAGTGAACAATGCCACGTGTCGTCAGCACCACTGCGCGCTTCCAGATCAGCCCGTCATCGCTGAGCAACCTCTGGAAATCGGTAAATTCTTCTGCCGCTCGTGCAACCTGTTTGGCACGACCCCGCTCAATAATCTCCGCTGGGTTATCTGGTTTCGGAACCTGTTCCAGACCCTGCCAGCCACCGGCCACGTGATAGGGCTCGCTCACCTCACGGTCCGCCTTGTCCGCAATGGTGATCCGCTGGACCCTGAGTGGCTCCGGCTCCGGTGTACCGCTCAAGACAACAACCGCGTTGACCCAACCCATGTGCGCCTTGAAGGCGATGCTGACTTCACTCTCATTCATTTCCCGCTGCCTTTTGGGGATCTAGCCCATCAACCGGACTGTCCTTTCCTCGTCCGTACGTGGCGTATCAAAACTGAACCCGAGTTTACGACTCCCCGGGGACCGGAAGTGTAATGCCTGCTCCCCGATATGCCAGAAACCGGCATATCCAACCAGTTCATCGCTGAGTCGACCCGTTGCGATCATCGACGAAGCATTGGAGAGATCGATGTAAGAAGCAAACTCGTTAAATTCACGTCCCCAATCGAAACTGTGCCAGTTCTGACGGGTAAAGTGAGTGCGAACCTGGATGAGCCTGCGCCCCCGAAAGTCCGGATGAGTGTAAGTCCGCCAGATGTACATGAGCCCCGGTCTCAGCCGGATGACCATCCCGTGTGGACCCGGTGCTACCGTGTGACCGAAGATCGTGTAGTGAACGAGCTGAGGGCCGATGAACAGTCCCAGCGGCATGTGATCGTGAGCAAACGCAAACTCGTAAGCAAGCGGGTCGATCGCAAGCTTTTCGTCACGGCTCAGGGGTTCAATATCTTCCGGAACCAGGCGACGCAGCTGGCAATCGTCGGGAATGGGCGGCGGATCGTCCTTACGATTTAGATCGAACGGTCCCGCCCAGACGCTGGCCACATACAGACCCAGCCACCGATGCGCGTGATGTGCCATACGCCCGCGCATGGCACTGAAATGCCCCCGGCGACGGGCTTCTGCCCGATACCCTTCTATGGGATTGTCACTCACGTGACTGCCGCGACTGAATTCCATTCATCAGCGCATTTCAGGTTGTTCAGGGAACAGCACTCGAATCTCCGATACTATCTCCGCGCTCTATGCATGGAAGTTAACCGATGACCCCTCCCATTGAACAGATCTATCACTTCGAACAGATCACCGATCAGATAGGGTGTAGTGGTCAGCCATCCAGGGACGAATTCCAGCTGATCGCCGACGCCGGATACGAAGCTGTCGTTAACCTGGCGCTGCCCTCTTCTGACAATGCGCTACCCGACGAAAGCAGTCTGGTCACCGCGCTCGACATGGCCTACTTCCAGATACCCGTTAAATTCGAATCCCCGACCATGGACGAGTTGCAGACGTTTGTGGGGCTGATGGAAACGCTCAAACCCCGGAGAGTTTTTGTGCACTGTGCTGTAAACGCCCGGGTATCAGCGTTTCTCTATCTGTATCTGCACCACGTTGTGGGTCTGGAAGAAGCAGCCGCCCGGACTCAGCTTCTGGATCGATGGGAGCCACAGATGGACGACACATGGAAGGCGTTCATTACATCCGGAGCCGAACTGCTGCAGCGTTAGTCGAGTGTAAACTCGACCCGGTGGCGCACACCGGCCGCAGCAACCGGAGAACCATCTAGCACACGGGGTTTGAACCTATACCTGACAATTGATTCAAGCGCTGCCTCGTCGAAAACATTCTCCGGTTGCGCCGCAACTACAGATGGATCAAGTACCAGACCATCCGGACTCACCGTAAACTGCACGTCAACATAACCTTCCGTACCACGGCGTTTTGCTTCCTCTGGATAGACAGGGCGCACCCTGACAACCAGCATGACATCCGAATCCCCGTTCTCGGGGATTCGGCCAGCCTCTCCAGTTTCAATCACGTGCTTAAGGTATGCTCTGAGTTCGAGCCATCTGGGACTGACCTCACTTCCTCGCAGTTCCGCTTCTGCAAGCCCCTGGTTCAACTTCTCCAACGATTCCGGATAACGCTTCAGCTGGTACAGTGTCTGCGCCATAAAAACAAAAGGCACCGGCCCTGGCGTCGCCGCACGCTCATGCCACTGTTCTACCCATGACAGTGCTGCTTCATAGTGCCCCTCAACGAAATTCAACTGCGCGAGCGTGTACAGAGTCATGTGTCTGAGACCTTCAGGTATGCCATACGAACGAAGAGCGTTTTCATAGGCCTCAATCGCTTCCGGGTAGTTGTCCTCCAGAAAGTGGATATACCCGATCAGGTTGTAGACCTGGCCCGTTTCGTTGCCGCTTAGCTCAGCTGTGTTCATCAATTCATAAAGGTCTGCTTTGGCTTCTTCATAACGTGTTTCCTTAATCAGTGCCTGTACTGATTCAAGAACGGGCAGGATTTCAGCAGAAACCGGTTGCACCGAGCCTCCCTGACCAATCCCAGCCAACGGCGCAATCATCGTCAGAAACAAAACCGCAGTTGTAGAGAAACGTCGAAAACTCATTGGTCTCCTCCTCAGGTGTTTATCGAGCAGCGCGTGAATTCTTCTCGTCAGGTTCGAGTGTCCCGCCATCGACACCACCAAACCAGGCTGGTGACCCCTTTTAATCGAAAGGAGTACTTCCGCGTACTCCACCGCGTTAAAACCATCCGCCAGCACCAGGTCATCACACGCTTTCTCGGCTTCAGCCGTCATTCGTCGCCGCACGATCCACACAAGCGGGTGCCACCACAACAGACACGCGTAAAACGCGGACACGATGGACAGGAGCGCATCCCGGCGCCGCAGATGCGCAGATTCATGAGACAGCACAATCGACCTCCTGTAGTGCGGCCAATCCATAAAACTTTCCGGGACCGCAATGATTCCGCGCAGGATCCCCCACGCAAAGGGGCTCTTTATCCCAGGCAGGCACACTCCCCGAATGCCTTCGACGTTCAGATCAAGTCGTTTGCCCCTTCGTATGCGAATGGCTGTACAGACAACGAGCCAAAGCCACCGGGCAACAAAAAGCCCGGTGACCATCAGGTAGAAGACAATCGGTGACGTTGGTGAACCAGCCGGTCTCGTTGCCATTTCACGCATGACTATCATTTCCCCGCCACGGGATGTTGAGTGGGCCCATTCGACAATCGGTTCAGGCAACGTCAGGTAATCCGGAGCGGGAATCAGTTCGCCAGAGAGATAGAGCAGCGGAAGCGAAAAGAGCCCTAGCGCGAGTACGAGGTGTTTGACCGCCGCTGATACACTACGCAACTCCGCAAATCCAAGAACTACGAGCAGGACACACGTGTATTTAGCAATGAGGAGAATCATCGTTGCTGTTTCCTGGCGTCGTTGATGAGAGTCTCGAGCGCGTCGAGTTCTTCTGCAGATATCTCCTCTTCCTCACCCAGCAGTGCTGAAACGGCCTGGCTGGTACTGCCAGCGAAAAAAGTATCGACCAGATTCCTGAACGCCCGTACACCGGCTTCGTGAGTGGGTGTGACCGCCTGATACACGTAGCGATTGCCGTCGCGCTCAGCTGTCAGCTTGCCTTTCTTGTGCAACCGCTGCAGTACCATGCGCGTCGCAGAATAAGAAATGTCGTCCTTCAGCGATGCCTGTACTTCAGCCACGGTAGCACCCCCTCTGGCATATACGACCTCAACTACCTCTCGTTCGCGACGGGACAGGGATCGATCGGTCATGCAGCACCTATTAGTGAACGTTTTCGTTCATATGAACAAATATGTTCACTTATGTCAATACCGCATAAATTCAGACGGGTTGGGGGTAACGCCGGATGTAGAGTTCCGCCCCACCCATCATCACGACAAAAGCAGCCACGATGGCAAGACTGAACATGAGCGGTGGGTCTTCAGCACCTGTGGCGCCGAGCAACACACCGAAGAAAACCCGCTGCAGGGAAATTGTCAGGGCGGCCGCCAGGCCACGAATCATCCACCTGCGGTGTTCCGCTATGCGACGCGAACGAGCCAGCAGGAACCCATAACCTGCCGCAAACAGAAAGAATCCGCCAAATGGCACGGTGAACACAAACTCGAGCCAGCCTCCGAATGGGAAAACGAACGCAATCAGGATGCCAATGAGTCCACTCAGAAGACCGAAGAAGACGTAGACGCGCCCGAGAACACGATGAACCGCAGCATGATTCCGCCGGATCCAGGAAATGAACTGCAATGGGGCAACCGCAAAGAATATAAACCCTGGAATGAGGTGCAGGCCTTCCATGATCCAGTGTTCCCGATAGTTGGCCAGGTGCGCCATAAAGGGATCACCTGACGGCAACTCGACCGCACCCGATTGGAGAACGTAGTGCTGAACTACCGCAAAAAGTCCCAGCAGGAGCAGAAATCCGACGACAAATCCGGCACCCAGGCGGAGAATCATGTCAGGTCCTCACAGCATCAGTCGTAAAAGTCAGGCGCCTTATTCAAAGTGTCTGCGAGCGCCTGATCGTGCTCAATCCAGAGCGTTGCCCCTGTTTCCTTCAACACCGCCTCCACCTTGTCCATGGCTTTCAGGGTCATCTCCCTGTCGAAGTTGAAGTGTGGCGGACGACGAAGCGAACGGTTTTCGCGAAAATGGTAGAGATCGCCGCTCAACAACACCGGACCGGTGTTTTCGAGATCAATGAGAAGTGTCTGGTGCCCGGGTGTATGACCAGGGGCATAGACAATCTGGACGCTGCCGTCGCCAAAAACGTCATAATCCCCGTCCAGCAGCTGAACATTCTCTTCCGGGATCTGATCGACGAGGCTCGTGTCGATAAACTCGTTTTCGACATTGAACGCCGCATCCCACTCCGCTCGCTGCATCAGGACCCTGGATTCTGTGAGGAAATTTGCTGCTCCCGCGTGATCAAAGTGCAGGTGGGAGTAAGCAGCAAACTCAATATCGCCTATACCCACGCCCATGTCTGCCAGTTGATCAATGATCCATCGCTCGTACCGCACCTTACCCCCGGCGATCATCATCTCACCGGGTGCGTCCGCCATCGGTTTCGGTAGTCCGCCGTCCCAGAAGAGCCGGCCTTTCTCGTGCTCAACCAGATAACACGGCACAAACAACTCCCGAACATCAGTCTCGTCATTGGAGAGATTGAACATGGTGATGTCAGCCATGGCGATAACGCCACAATCAAAGACATAGAGTTTCGGTCCCGCAAACGCAAACACAGGACAAAACAGGCAAATCAACGTAGTGAGTTTTTTCACGGCTTACCCTCCGAGTAGGGTTTCATTTTCTTGAGGTACCGATCCGGATCCGCAGAGGCGGTATTCTTCATCGCCTTGTCGACCATCTTGTCGTATTTCGGATCGAGCTTTTCGACTTTGCTCAGGTTTGACAGGTGAACGGACGGACGGGAGATGATACGTCGCGCCTCTTTTCCGCACTGGTCACACTTAACCGTTTTAGGCGCATCGCCAATCGATGCCATCCTGCTGCTAACTTCAGCGCACGATGAGCACCTGAACTCGTAGATCGGCATTCAGATCGCGGCTAAAGCCGCTCCCACAGAGAGATAGCGAAGCGGCTTTAGCCGCGATCCCACAAGCATGGGATGTTCATGCCGCAAGCTGCGCGCCTTTGTCGATAAATGCCTGAAGGGACGTGCTGAAACGCTCGAGCATCAGACGTTTGAGTGGATTAGCGGCCTGAATGACGTGACTTTCGAGATCGAGAGAAAGAAGTGTCGGACCTTTCCCTGCCTTGCGTTTACGCAGGTACGCATTCCAGTCTTTAGGGCTCATGCGGATGACAATGTCAGCGTCGCGGAGATCCGGTGCGTCAACGTCCGCAACATCCGTTATCTCAAAAGCCTCAAAAGTAACAACCTTTGCTGCCTCACCTATCTCAAACCCGAGCTTGACGTCCGTCGATCCGAGTTTGCGATAGGCCGGATCGCCATTGAGCGACTTCTGGGCTTTGGCCAGCCAATCGAGGTTTGCTTTTGCCCTTGCCATCGTCCCTCCTGTTGTTTCTGCCTTGAACCCGGACTAGTAGGTGGTTTTGACGCGTGCAGACGCGTCAAAGAAGAATTGAATGGTCTGGTTGTACCGGAAGAAGAGATCCTCCCGGTATTGATCGCCGTGGAGAGAATGTGACAGTCCCTCTTCACGGTCGAGGTCCAGGGTGTTGAGCGTGTAATGCAGCGTAGCCCCATCGTTGGCGGCAATGTCTTTCAGCATCTCCTTCCAATCAGCGGGCGCCATCTCGAGAAAAAAATCGGCGGCCCCGAGATTCTTTGTTTTTTCCGCCTGGACAACCTCAAAACCCTCGAACGTCACCAGAAACTCGTCTTTTCCGACTTTGACCCCGAGAATACAGTCGCACTTCCCACCTCCGGCTCCCTGGTACTTGTCATCCGAATTGAAGACATTCCGGACAGCGTCAAACCACGCAACGGATGGGAATTTAGCCACGGCTTCCCGCACCTTCGAAGAGATAAGACGTCATACTGGCCGGGATCATTTCGAGATTGCGTTCCACACCCAGCCACTTACATGTATCCATGTAGGCGTGCATGAAGTCACCCATCATCGCTTTGTAGACCGCATAACCTTCTGTCGGGGCGTGCACGAGATCCCCGGCAAACACGATTGAGAGCGCCTCACGCAGGACATGGTCTTTCATTTCCCTGTTCCAGACCCGGTCGCCAATGAAAAGCAGTGTCTGCATGATCGCGCGGCGTTCATCGCCATGGGCGATGGAGTACTGGAGATGTTCGAGCCCGTAGGTCATCTGCCGGGCTTTGCACTCGAGTGCTTTTTCGTAAATCGACCGCTCTGCTTCGTTGTAGGCGTACTTCTCCAGATACCTCAGCATCGTCATCGTGAACGTGCCTCGCATCAGGAAGAGATACGTCACCGCTTCACTCCAGCCACCCCGGCTTTCCAGAATCATGCGGTTGACTTCACCCGGACCTTCGAGGCCAAGCCCGCCGCCGTTCGATAGCGCACGCTTGCGATAGGCTTCAAACATACGCGCTGCATCGAAACTCGCGGTGGCGAGATACTGCTTCACCTCGTGATAGCCATAGGCCATCTGGTGCTGCCACTGGCTGATGGTCTCAATATCGCAGTTGGCGTACTGGCACAGTTCAGTGAGGACCTGACAGATCGCCCTTTCCACGGGCTCGCTCAGGGGCCTGATCGTCTCCCACGGTACATCAGTGGCAGGTGCCCAGCGGCGCTGGATCGCTTCTTCGTACAGATCCGCTGCTGAGTCCGCCCAGATGTCGGCTTTATCCCGAATGGAGTAACCGAGCGGCGGAACACCCCTCTTCGCGATAGCCCCACGCGGGTTCCGGGTCTGATCCTGCCATTGTTCCGGGATGTCACCGTAAATCCCGACATTGAGATCACCCAGACGCAGCCCGTGTTTACCTGGCTTGACCCGGGTATCCCACTGATTCGTGCGGTTCATCCATTTGAACCCCGGTTTTGGAACCTGCGGTGCCGGTGCTTTTTCTTTTGCTTTGGCCATAACTCAGGCAGCCGCCGCAGCAATCATGTCTTTAATCGGCGAACGACCGTTATCGAACCGGTCCCCAAAGCCTGCAGACCGGACCCGCTTCAGGTATTCCTGAAGCTGACGGCGGCGAATTGCGATCAGCTTATTGACCCCTTCGTCGTATTTGTCTTTGCCGCCGCCAAGGAGAATTGCCATCGATTCAGAACTCTCAGCCTGCGCACCGGCCGGATTCTGGGATCCGGCGAGAATCTGACGTTCTGCCTCATCGAGGTAACACTCAATCTCCTCCCGACGTTCCGGTGCAGTTTCCGACATGTAGCGCATGTGCATGACACCAAACGCCACGTGCCTGGCTTCGTCCTGGGCGCAGAGTCGATACATCATCTTCTCCGCGTCGTTGTACGCCATCATTTCTCCCATCCTGAAGATGGTCAGCACGGCGCCTTCTCCCGATATGTGCAGACGGGAGGACATTTCGGTGAAGTCCCTGGCCAGATCAATCGAGCCAACCACTCCCGCGGTGCCACCGGTCGCACCCATCAACCCGCCCCCGTTTGCAAGTGCGCGCTTTCGAAAGACATCCATGTGGCGGGCTTCGTCCATGATCTGGGCAAGCAGCACGTTACGCGGTTCGAAGTAGTCCGGGGTTGTCTGCGAGATCCAGCGTGCCGGAACATCCCCGGCGACAAACTCAACCTCGGTCAGGAACGTCGCAAGCTGACACTCGGCCTGCTCAATATCATCCGGCAGCGGTTCTATCGTGTCCCAGGGAACGTCTGTTGCGGAACTCCATTGCCGCTGGAGCGCTTCTTCATAGAGAAAAGAAGCATTGTCCAGCCAGATTTCGTGTTTGGAGCGGACTGAGTAGCCACCAATCCGGTAAGAGTCGGGCCGCGCACCCGCACCACGGGGCCTGCCCGTCATGTTGTCACTGTGTTCCGGCGTTTCGCCGTAATCCCCGACCTGGATGTCGGCGAGTGTCAGGCCCTGTTTGCCGGGTGATGCTTGTGTACCCCATTCACCTTGACGATCCATCCAGTCCAGCTGCATATCGAGAGTGTCGGACACGTTGCCTCCCAGTTGACGGTTAACCCTTCATATATACCGGAATCGGGGGGTAGCATCCACTCAGGGATTTCCCTATGCCGTCGCGATTCAACCGGCGGAGGTTTTTTCCAGTTCCGCCAATTCTCTGGCTACCGCTTCGGGAGATCCCGTTCGTCCGGCAACGAGGCGGTAAAAAGCAGGAACGACAAAAAGCGTGAGCAAAGTTGCCATGCTGACACCGCTGAAAATGACCACACCCAGCAGACTGCGGCTCACTGAGCTTGCTCCTGTCGCGAGGATAAGCGGAATCGATCCCATGAGTGTCGATACCGTGGTCATGACAACGGGCCGCAATCGCAGCGCTGAAGCCTCGATGATGGCGTTTTCGAATGTGTGACCCTGGTCGCGAAGCTGATTAATGAATTCCACAATCAGGACTGCGTTTTTCGCCGCGATCCCTATCAACATGACCAGGCCGATCTGGCTATAGATGTTGAGCGTGGATCCGTACAGGTACAGGCCCAGCAGCCCACCTGCAATGGCGAGAGGCACACTCAGAAGTATCACAAACGGGTGGACGAAACTCTCGAATTGCGCTGCCAGCACCAGAAACACGATTAACAGAGCGATACCGAACGTGAACAACAGGCTTCCTGACGCTTCTTTGTACTCCAGCGACTCGCCCATGTAGTCAATCTGGGCAGTTTCCGGCAACGAGGTGCGTACGGTTTCTTCCAGAAAACTCAAAGCATCCCCAAGTGCATACCCGGGCGCGAGACTCGCCCGTATCGCTACCGCACGAATTCTGTTGTAACGGTTGAGACTGGCAGGTCCCGCCGTTTCTTCCGTGACTATCAGGTTCGCCAGCGGGATAAGCTCCCCACTCGTCGCCGACCGGACATAGATGTTCGAGAGATCTTCGATGCTGACACGCTGTTCGTCACGCGCCTGCACAATCACATCGTACTCCTCGCCATCCCGCAGGAACGTCGTGACCCGGCGCTCGCTCATCATGGTTGAGAGCGTCTGGCCGACTGTCTGTACGGACACACCCAGCGCCGCAGCGCGTTCTTTGTCCACTCGGACTATCACCTGCGGCTGGGTTTCTTTGAGATCAGTATCGACGCGAGTTATCCCCGGATAGGCTTCTGCCTGCTCAACGACAATGTCGCGCCACTGGGCAAGTTCGTCCCAATCCGTTCCACCAATCACAAACTGGACAGGCTGGTCACCACCACCTCGTGAGAGGCCCGAGCGGGAAAAGGCGAACGCTCTGACACCAGGTACTTCAGCCCACTGTCTCGAAAGATTTGCAGCTGTTTCGGGCGTTGTGATTTCACGCTCCGACCAGGGCGTCATGGATATGACCAGCACCGCGTTATTCGCACCGGTCCCGCCAAAACCCGGTACCCGTGTGAGCAATCGTTCGGCGATCCCCTCGTCGATCATCTGCATCACAGGCTCTTCGAGTTCGGTGACGTGCTCCAGCATTTTCTCGAGGCTCGTTCCCTCGGCAGCGATCACCCTTGCGAAGATCATTCCCTGGTCTTCAGGAGGCGCATACTCCTGGGGCACCACCGTGGTCAGCCACCAGGCAAGCCCCAGCGTCCCCAACGCGACGGGGACCATTGTCCAGGCAGCTTTAAGGACACCAGTGAGCATTTTCCGGTAAAGAGTTTCGAAGTACTTGAAGTTTCGATCGACAAGGCTGGCAAATGCGTTTTTGCGCCCCGGGTCGTCCCTCAGGAGTTTCGAACACATCACAGGTGTCAGGGAGAGGGCCAGTATGGAAGAAAAAATCACAGCGCCGCTGATGGTCGCCGCAAGCTCCCTGAAAATGACCCCGATATTGTCCTGAAGAAATATGATCGGGCTGAACACAGCTACCAGAACGGCAGTCGTCGCTACGACCGCAAACGCCACCTGGCGGGATCCGCGATACGCTGCTACCAGCGGCGCTTCTCCCGACTCAATACGGCGATGTATGTTTTCGAGCACGACAATCGCATCGTCGACAACAAGACCGATACACAGCACCAGTGCGAGAAGCGTAATCAGATTGACCGAAAACCCGAACACCGCAAGCACCATAAAAGACGCAGTGAGACAGACAGGGATAGTCACAGCAGGGATAATCAGCGTGCGAAGCGTGCCCAGGAACGCAAATATGACAATGCTCACCAGCAATGTTGTAATGATCAGTGTCTGGTAGACCGAATTGATCGCTTCGCGTATGTAGAGGGAATCGTCGGAACTCGGAATGAATTCCATGTGATCCGGGAGGTTTTCCCGCACACGCGCGATCTCCGCCTTCACCCCTTCCAGGGTCTGCAGGGTGTTGGCCGTTGACTGTTTGGTGATCGCGATGCCGACCGAATTATTACGGTTGATCCGGAACACGTCCCGTTTGTCAGCCTTGCCAAGTTCAATCCGTGCAACCTCACCCATGCGAACCGGATGTCCGTCACGCCCGGTACCTATGATGAGCGCAGCAAAGTCCGCTTCGGTTGCGTAGCCGCGCTCCATCCGGACACGGAATTCTCTCGCGGAGGATTCGAGCAGACCGGCCGGTAACTCCACGTTCTCGCGACGGAGCGCGGAAACGACATCTTCAACCGTTAACTCACGGGCAGCCATCGCGTGACGGTCGAGCCAGATCCGCATCGCAAATTCACCGCCACCCAGACGTGCCGAAGCGACACCTGGCAGTACCGAAAACCGGTCCAGCAGATAACGTTTGGCGTAATCGTTCAGCGCAAGCTCAGTCATCTGCTTGCTGGACAAGCTGATATACATGACGGGGCGTGCGTCTGAATCCTGTTTGGCCACTTGCGGCAGATCGACCTCTTCAGGAAGAGAATCCACGATCCGTGCAACACGGTCGCGCACGTCGTTGGCAACCTGGTCAACGTTCATGCCCAGTTCAAATTCGATATTGATATTGGAGCGTCCGTCGCGACTGGACGAACGGATGAGCTTTATCCCTTCGATCCCGCTGATCTGATCTTCGATGATCTGCGTGATCCGGGTTTCCACCACTTCCGCCGCTGCGCCAGGATAGGTTGTCGAAACGCTGACGAGCGGGGGATTGATGTCCGGATACTCTCTGAGCGGCAGGTAGTTGAAAGACAGCACACCAAACGCCACCAGCACGAGAGAAATCACCGTTGCAAAAACGGGTCGTTTGACCGACGTGTCAGAAAGCCACATCGCTACCTGCCGGCTGGCCGTCGAGAATCCTGACCGGTGAATTGTCGCGTACTTTTATCACCCCCTCGCTGATGACTTCCTGGCCCACGCTCAGGCCGCTCAGTACCTGTGCCCATCCGTCGCGCCGGATGCCGATGCTGACCTCCTGGATTTTTGCCAATCCTTCTTCAACCACGAAGACGTACACACTGTCGTTGCGCTGTTGCAGTGCTGTTTCCGGAACCATCAGCGCGGTATCGCGACCCAGCAGGAGACGTACCCGCAGGAGCATGCCCGGTCGCAATAACCTGTCCGGGTTCGCAACGTGCGCCCGAACCAGCGCTGCTCGAGTGGTTGGATCGACACGCGAGCCAATCGTCTGCACACGCGCCGGAAATGTCATGTCACCGTATGCACTACTGAGGGCGAGTACCTCCTGGCCCACTTCAACTTTACCGAGATGCACTTCCGGAACCGAAAAATCCAGTTTGATGACTGAGATGTCATCCAGCGTCGTAATTGGAGTCGTGGCGGTCAAAAGGGTGCCTTCACTGACCTCACGAAAACCGAGCAAACCGTCAAACGGCGCCCTGACGAGTCGATCCTTGAGCCGCGCTTCAACGGATTCCTGGCGGGCTTCAGCGGCCTGCAGGCGTGCTCGCGCTTCGTCAACCTGGGAGACAGGGATACTCTGCTGCTCAAGCAGGTCAGCCAGGCGTTCGTATTGTGTCCGTGCGTCGGAAACATTGGCCTCCGCTTCGCTGAGCAGAGCCGCTTCTTCCTCATTGGTCATTTCGACCAGTACATCTCCGGCGGTGACCGTATCACCATCATCAAACCGGACTGTGCTGACGGTATCAGTGACCTTCGCGGTAATCGTGACCGATTCGTTGGCTAACGCCGTACCAATGGCTTCCAGTTCGTACACTATCGGACGCATCGACACCGGTGTTGTCTTCACGACCGCGGGTGGCCGCTGGAAACCTCCCTGGCGCTCAGGACCCTCCCCGCAACCGGCAACAAACGTAATCAGGGAGCAGACCAGCAGGCCTGGCAGGATGTAACGCAAACGATTCACAACCCAGCGAGTGTACCGTCAGGGGGCTGGGCGCGTCTTGGAATATTGTCGGACGCTCACAGTCTGTGGGCTCAGGCGCATCCTGCAGGCGATTCAATCCAGGTCCGACGCGCCGTTCGCCAGCCGGTGTTCAGACGCGTGTCCGGATGGAAATTGACCCACGCAAACCAGTACATCCCGGGACAGAGGGTCTTCACACGCGCGCCGGTCCCGGACGTGCGGACAACGAGGTCGTCGGTATGCGGGTCACAAGCCACGCTAACCCGTGTCCCTCCAATCTCAGTCGTCAGCGCACCACCCGATTCAATAACGTACTCCCGGGTAAAGGCAGCCGCTTCACCATTCACGACAACTCCCCAGACAAGCGTCTTGCGCGGCAGTCGTGTGTCCTCATGCGACAGCGTGTTAAACAGGAGCGCTTCTGAGTGATGATGTTCCCTGAGCGCTACCAGAAACACTACCTCAACCAGGTGATCGAACAGCCACAGAACCGGGTTGCGCAGAAACCCCACGCTGGGATTCAGGAATACAAGGCCATCCGGGTACGTTTCAGCGTATCCCGCAAACGACATCCGCCACACCGGCAGCCGGTCGAGCGTCACCGTCCCATTGTCATTGCGTCCATAGATCTGTTGTAGACACTCCCCGCTGCGCATCTCTGCGATGATGAGATTGTTGCCGTGCTGACCAGCCACCTCGAGCCGCTGTCCTTTCTCGGGCACAAACGCGATTCCCAGCCTCGATAAGGCACAGTACGTCATGACCGGTCCACCGGCATGCCCGAGACCAGCAATGTGAGGCCGCTTCAGGTCGAAATCCGTAAAGGCATACACCTGGCCATTGTGCTCAACAACCAGAACGCTTTCCTCACTTCGTATCCTCCGAAAAGCCACGCTCACCGGCTCGTAGCGGGCAGTGAACTGCTGCCCCCGAAGTCCTACATGCACCCAGAGCCACGGGACAACAACGAGACCCATGCAGAGAAAGGCGAGAGCCGGACTCAGCCAATCGAAACCAGCATCGAATCCAAGGTACATGGCAAGTGCAATAATCAGGAGGCCAATCGTCACTCCCATGAGCGGGCGCTCCCATCGGATAGCGGCAAGGAGGTTCTTCCGCTCAACCGTGAAAAACGCCTGTGTGATGTCCCCGAGGTCGCGGAACTGTCGGGCACCTATCAAGCCGCCGGCTGCTAACGCAACCCAATGCACAGCTTCTGCCCACATGGCTAGTGAGTGAGCGTGTACCGGCGCAGACGTTCGGCAATCTGCTGCGGTTCCGGGCGAAGATCATCGATCCCCTCATACGGCACACCCCTCGCCGTGGAGCGATGAGGGTACCGTTCGACCTGCTGTTGATGTCGCGCCTTCATGTGATCGAAGGCTGGCCACGCCCAGATGTAGTTCGGGAGGTTGCCGTGCTCCTCACGGTGATCCCTGTAGAGATCGTAGAAGTCCTCACCTGCAAGCCCGGGCCTGTCATTTGTCCAGTCCCGTTTGTGCTGCTGCCGGATGGATGCAGCCAGCAATGGACCCGTGTAGACGTGGTAGTAATCACGCCGCGAAAAACCTTCGCCCATGAGCAGGAGAGCCGACTGATCGATCCCATCGATCACCCTGTCACGGGGTACCTCACCCAGTCCCCCGCCAAGCCGGGCGAACGTCGTGAAAAGGTCATGCACCGTTATCATGTCGTTGACGACCTGACCTGCCTGAATCGTACCGGGCCACCAGGCAAATGCAGGGACCCGAATGCCGCCTTCCCTATGATCGCTCTTGTACCCCGCAAAGATGACTTCATGTGGACCATTGGGGGCAAGTTCATGCATCGGGCCGTTGTCTGCCATCGCGACGATGAGTGTATTTTCGGCAATACCCAGGCGCTCAACGGTTGCAACCACCTCGCCAATGTCGCGGTCGAGCTGTTCCATCGAATACGCCCACCACGTCGAGGCGTTGCTGGTCAGGTCTTCAGGACGCACCATCGGATCGGCCATGTGCGGCCAATACGCGAGATAGAACGGTTTATCTCCACCAGCATGACCGGTAATGAAATCGAGCGCCTGTTGCTGGTTGGCCCGCATCAGCTTTTTGTAGCCTTCCGCCGTGGGCGGACCCATGAACTCCCGCGCCGTTCCACCTTTGCTTCCCTGCAGCTGATTGATGAATCCAAGTGGGCGAAAACCTTTGTCGAGTGTGTGTTTCTTGTCCCACTGGAACGGGAAGTAACCGTTTGTTCGACCTGTCATCGCAGGCATCGGGTGCCACATCATGAACGGAAACTGGTTGTACATGGAGAAGTTCGCGAAATCGAACCCCTGGTTGTGCATGTAAGACTCTTCGATATCTCCCTGATGGGCCTTGCCGACAAACCCTGTTGAATAACCTGATTCTGCGAGCACTTCAGCGATAGTGACTTCTTCAGCGTCGAGACCGGCTCCCTCTGGCGGAAAGCCGACCTTGGCCATCCCGGCCCGAACGGCAAGCCGTCCCGTCAGGGCAGCCGTCCTCGTGGGTGTGCAGGACGGCTCTGTATACATGCGGGTGAACGCCATCCCTGTTTCCGCGAGCGCGTTAATATGCGGAGTATCGAAGCCAAGGACTTTGTTGAGCTCCGGGATACCTACTTCACCGAGACTCGTGTCATCCCACATGATATGAATGATGTTGACCCGTCCACCGTGCTCAGCCGCGAGGGTAGCCAGACGTTCATCGATATCGCGGTCTTCAGCCGCCCAGCGCTCCCCATGCTGATCCACAAGGATCGCGTGTTCGGGATCGTGCACAAGATCAGCAGCTACAGCCGAGCCGGTCAGAACAAACAGGCACACGCATAACAAATATCTCAAAACGCACCTCCCATCTCGGCCGTGTCGTTGTATTCACACATACGCGTGATACACCCTGAATCATCGAAATCGAGCCAATGCACAAATCGCATGCGGTAGCTCTTCCCCGTGGAGTGAACGACACTCTCCTCCTCACCTCGAAGAACAACGCTCCCCTGACCGGCAACCCAGCCCTCGATTTCGAGCGGACCCATGTCTATGGCATTTGCGATCTCAGTTAAATAACGCACCATCCCTTCCCGCCCTTCATAGCGGCCGCCAAACGGGATGTGCTCCGGCAGATAGTTCTCCAGAACAAAATCATCAGCGAGGTAAACCGCACTCGCCTGTTGTGGGTCGGTCAACACGTCCCGGTAGAACGCTTTGGCCCGGTCAATCAAGTCTGTCATGTTGGATCTCCGTTTCCTTAAGAGGCTGGAAGCGCACTCATCAGTTCTTTGCCGAAGCCGTCTTCGTAAGGACTGAACGCGCGAGCGTGGATTGTGACGCGATGGAACTTCCAACCGTCTTTCGTGCGAACGTAGGTGTCTTCGTACTGTGCGCAGTACCAGAAAGCCGCACTCCCATCCCTGATGACCATCGGCTGCATGAGATACCAGGTTCCCCGTGCCTCATCTCCGTCAATCTCGATAAGGGGGTTGCTGATGCCATGCACCGCAAAACCAACCACGTTCGAGGCGTTCTCAAAAAAAGTCCGGATACCTTCCCTGGTTTCCGCATGGCCCATCATCCCCCCATCCCACACGGCGTCTTCCGTGAAGAGCACTGCTATGGCTGACGCGTCATAGTTGTCATCACATGCTGCGGCATAACGCGCCTTGAGTTGCTTGATTTCCTCGATATCAACGAGCCACTGCAACTTGTCTGTGTCAGGCGACATGTCGTCTCTCCTCATGAGCTTCATGCACTTCGTTCTCGAACTGATCGAGCAGAACCGATGGAAAAACAGCATCCAGGGGAACACTGCCAAGAAAAGCGCCGATGAAGGCAGAGGTCGCAGCAGGATCTCCCTGAACAGAGGGCAGCATCGTCTCCACGATCTGGGGAAGAGGCTGCAACCTGGCGAGATGCACGGTGTAGTCGAACATCGGCTTCAGGCGCTCAAATTGTGTGCGGTCGTAGTCTGCAAGTGCCTGGTCGACCGGCTTCCCGCCACCAAGACCTGCAATCAGCTCAGACGCCAGGATGTCTGCATGGGTAAATGCGTTTGTTATCCCCTGGGCGGTGATGGGATCCCGGTGCAAAGCTGCATCACCCACCAGCGCCCAGCCGGGACCATGAGCGCGCCTGAAGAAGTTAGGCAGCATGTGTGTCCCCGAGATCCGCGTTTCGCGGGTTGCGGAAGCAACTCTGGACTGGAGCTCGGGAACGAATTTCAGACTCTCCGTAAACGCTGCATCCAGGTCCGCCCGCACCGTCTTCGCGAGTTCTGTCGGCCAGAAGAGAAACACCATGTCCAACCCATCATTGGTCGGAAAGGTAATGTAGAAGCGGCGTTCTTTGCTGTTGATGAACAGAGACGCTGCATCATTCCTGTCGCGCATACCGTTGAAGTACGCATAGTGACCGCAGGTATGTGTACCGGCATCGATGTACTTCTCAGCACCGACGGCCTCCGCAACCAGAGAACGCGGCCCGTCAGCACCAACTACAACCCGGGCTCTTTCTTCGTATTCCTGTCCACCGTGATGGCCTTTGATGCCGACAACCTGATCACCGTCGAAAACAAGCTCATTCACGGTGAACCGGTCTCTCAACTCCACACCGGCTAACACCGCGGCTTCCGTCAAGACGCGGTCAAGATAAAACCGTCGTGGGGTGTAGTCCGCTTCAACGCCGTCCACGCCAGGAGCTACCCCAGACAGGTGAACGTCGTCGATGTGGAAGTTGAGTTGTCTGATTGCCGGTGTGCCGAGCGCGACGATCTCATCGAGAAGGCCCCATTTGGCAAGGTGAGCAGCCCCCGTTCGTTTTACGTAATGGGTAGACATGATGTCACTGCCCTGCTGCGTTCGATCGACAAGAAGGACGGACATCCCCGCCCTCGCAAGCAACATCGACAATGGCGCGCCGCCACAACGCGCTCCCACTACAATTACGTCATACATTTCGATTCTCCTCACTCATACCTTTCACCAACACCTGCACGGTGGGCTCAACAAGTTCATCCAGACGCTTTCCCAGATCGAGCTGGTTGGCAACCGCCAGCGCGGCAAGTCCATGCGCGCTGATCCACATGAGGTGGGCCATCTCGACCGCATCTCCCGGCCTGTCGGACACGCGCAATACGTCCTCCGCAATCGCGATCGCTTGTGCAAATGCCTGACCTCGATTAACTGCGACCTCCGGGGAACTCGATACGTCCCCCTGATCGAGTTCATACATGAGCTGGTAAAGCTCTGATCGATTGAGGGCGTAATCGACGTATGCTTTCACGCCATGAGCAACCGCTTCGTCAGGCAAGCTGGCCAGCTCACGCACGTTCTTCAACATGTCACGAATCTCAAGAAAACCTTCCGCACGGATTGCCGAAAGCAGCGCGTCCTTATTCTCGTAGTAGCGGTACAGGGCGGGCGCGCTCCATCCAAGGCCTTTTGCTATCTCTCGCATCGAGACATTCCGATAACCTTTCTCGGCAAAAAGCTCGACGGCAACCGTGCGAATTCTGGATTCGATTTCGAGGCGTTCACTCTGATCGTAAGCGGGTCTCGGCATTGGGACTCCTGTTCTATGAAGTTAAGTTAACACTATTAAGTTAACGTTGTAAACATAATATTGAAAAAAAACGCCGTCCCTCGACAGCGTTTCTTTGACCGGTTTCCGATCAGGTCTTGAATTCGGCCACAACCGCGGCAATTGACTCCTTCGCATCACCGAAGAGCATACGGGTGTTCTCCCCGAAAAAGAGCGGGTTGTCGACACCGGAGAAGCCCGAGGCCATCGAGCGCTTCAGTACAAAGACCGTTCTTGCATGGTCGACGTTGACAATCGGCATGCCGTAGATCGGGCTGTTCTCGTCATTCCGCGCTGCCGGATTCACCACGTCATTTGCGCCGATCACAACTGCAACATCGATGTTTTCGATCCGCGGGTTGATGTCTTCCATCTCGATCAGCTGGTCATACGGGACATTCGCTTCCGCAAGAAGAACGTTCATGTGGCCGGGCATACGGCCCGCAACGGGATGGATGGCATATGTCACCTCGGCGCCATTACCTTCCAGGAGCTCACCCAGTTCGCGTACGACGTGCTGTGCCTGGGCAACCGCCATGCCATAACCCGGAACGAACGTGACCGACTGCGCCGCTTCGAGAATGAGGAACGCATCTTCCGTGTTGATGGGTTTGACCTCACCCTCAACCTTGGTTGCCTGTTTGACCGCACCGAATCCGGAAAAGAGCACATTGGCCAGCGAACGGTTCATGGCTTTACACATGATGTTGGTCAGGATGATGCCAGCAGCTCCAACCATGGAGCCTGCCACGATGAGGATGTTGTTATTGATCGCAAATCCCGCGGCACAGGCAGCGAGACCCGAATAACTGTTCAGAAGCGATATCACCACAGGCATATCCGCGCCGCCAATCGGCAGTACAGCCATGACACCGAAGAGCGCCGCGAGCCCAATGACCGCGTAGAGATACGGTGAGTCGACAGACGGGTCCAGAACGAACATGACAGAACAGGCAATCAAGGCAACCACCAGCAACGCGTTGAAAACACGCTGGGCACCGAATACGATCGCCCGACTGGTCATCACTTCTGACAATTTACCCCACGCAAGGATGCTGCCTGTGAACGTCATACCACCGATAATGATCGAAAGGACAATGGTGATATCCGTGAAGGTTGTATTGCCGACGTTGTAAAGAGCAGCCCATCCGACCAGGAGGCTTGCGACACCCCCTGAGCCGTTAAAGAGGGCAACCATCTCCGGCATGCTGGTCATCTGAACTTTCTGTGCAGCGACTGCACCTATCAGCCCACCCGCCAGTGCCGCAACCAGGATCCAGGTGAATGACAGGATTTCGGCATTGAAGAGTGTCACCGCGACTGCGATGAACATACCTATCGAAGACAGCAGGTTACCGCGTACAGCTGTAGCGGGTGAGCCAAGCTGCTTCAGGCCAAAGATGAACAGCGCCGCAGCGACGATGTACCAGATGTTGATCAGTTCAATGCTCATCCCTGATCTCCCGGCTGGTCTGTGTCTTTCTTCTTGAACATGCTGAGCATGCGGTTGGTGACGAGATATCCGCCCACAACGTTGACCGAAGCAAACGCAACCGCGAGCGCACCGAGAATTGTCGCGAGCTGATCGACTTCCGCACCCGCGGAGATGAGGGCACCGACAATTGTGATCCCGGAAATTGCATTAGCACCGGACATGAGCGGTGTATGCAGCGTGGCCGGGACTTTCGAGATGAGTTCAAAGCCCAGAAAGATGGACAGCATCAAAACAAGACCGAGTAATACCGCTTCCATGACCTAAGCTCCGCTGTAGATATTTTTGATGGTTTCGTTAACCACCGCGCCATCGCGGGTGATCACACAACTTTCGACGATCTCGTCCTCCGGATCGAGGTTGAGCGTTTTTGCTTCGTCGTCCCAGAATTCGTCGATGAGGTTGAAGAGGTTGTTGGAATACATCTCACTGGCATTACGTGCAACTTCGCTCGGCAGATTACCCTGGCCAACAACCTTTACGCCGTCGATGTCGACAACCTTGTCGAGTTCCGATCCCTCGACGTTGCCGCCTGTTTCCACAGCCATGTCGATGACGACGCTGCCAGGCATCATGCCCTCAACCATGTCTCTTCCAACGATGCGCGGTGCCGGGCGGCCGAATACCTGGGCGGTCGTGATTACGACGTCACTCTGCGCGATGACCTGTTTCTGGCCCTCGCGTTGCATCTCGATTTGTTCCGGCGTGAGCTCCTGGGCGTAACCCTGATCTGTCTGTCCCGTGTCTCCAAGGTCGATTTCGACAAACTTTGCTCCGAGCGACTGCACCTGCTCCGCAACAACCGGGCGGGTATCGAATGCCTCAACCCGGGCACCCAGACGTTTGGCAGTTGCAATGGCCTGAAGTCCTGCAACGCCTGCGCCGATCACAAAAACACGCGCCGGTGGGATGGTTCCTGCCGGTGTCATCATCATTGGGAATATCTTGGGGCAGTGAAATGCAGCCTGAACGACCGTAACGTAACCCGCGAGGTTCGCCTGTGACGACAGGGCATCCATTTTCTGGGCTCTCGTGCTGCGCGGGATCATCTCCATGGATATCGCGGTCACACCCTGGGAGGCCATGCTTTCCACAAGGCCCTGCTCATTGAACGGATCGAGGAAGCTGATGCTGATGGCGCCTGACCTGATTTGCGCCACTTCATCCGCATCGGGTTTGCGTACCCGCAGGACCAGATCGGCACCAAGCACCGCTGACCTGTCCTGAGTGACCGTGACACCTTCCGCTTCATAGGCCGCATCCGGGAAACCGGCAGCTGTACCCGTTCCGCTTTCAATAGTGATCGAGAAACCTTTGCTGATCAGCTTTTTGGCGTTTGCGGGGACCAGTGCGGTCCGTAGTTCCCCCTGCCAGGTTTCTTTAGGCACCCCAATCTGCATGGACCCCCCCTGAATTATTGTCGTCGTCGGGATAAAGCGGAGCAGTGTACCTGCGTCAAACCTGAAAACAATATCCCTAATGTTGATCAACATATTCCCAGATGGAATAGACCCGAGATACAAGTTGCATCCTCAACAGTGGCTTTTCACAATGCAGTGGGATTAAGGGGACCAGATTGACGTGAGTAAGCTGACGAACAGAACCGCCTTTATTGCGGTTGCGGTGGCCTTTGTCGTGGGATTGATCGGCAGCCTCGCTGTTCGGCCGCCAGGCCAGGCGAGCCCGGTAGCGGCTTCTGATGCAGGTGGAGAAACCCCGGCCCGTATTCACTGGCGGGTGCCCGTGGTGTTTCAAACCACCCTCCCCGTCATCGGTGACAACCCGGTGTACGTGGCGGACATCATCCGTCGCGCCTCCAATGGCGCTGTCAGACTGGATCTGTTCGAACCCGGCGAAGTTGTACCCGCGTTCTCCGTCACAGATGCCGTCCGTGACGGCAAGGTGGAAGCGGGCTACGTCTGGCTCGGTTACGACCAGGGGAAAATACCTGCATCGCCGCTGGTCAGCGCGGTGCCCTTTGGTATGGAGCCCTGGGAATACGGCGCGTGGTGGTACGAGGCCGGTGGGAGAGAGCTTACGGAAAAGCTGTATGAACCACACAACATTCATCCGATTTATTGCGGGGTCACCGGTCCTGAAACTGCCGGATGGTTCCGGACGCGCATCGAATCACTACAGGACATGGAAGGGCTGAAAATCCGGTTTGCTGGCCTCGGCGGCAAAGTTGTCGAGCGCCTGGGAGCGAGTGTCACGATGATCCCGGGCGGCGAAATTTTTCAGGCACTCGAGAAAGGTGCCATCGACGCCTCAGAATATGCGTTGCCCATCGTGGATCAGACTCTCGGATTCAACCGGGTCGCAAAGTTCAATTACTACCCTGGCTGGCACCAGCCGTTTACCGCATCTCACTTTGTTGTGAACCTGGAGATCTGGAACACACTGTCCGCCGAAGACAAAGCCATCCTGGAAGTGGGTTGTACCGCCGGGGTGACGCGAAATCTTTCCCGTTCCGAGGCTCTCCAGGGAGAAGTTATGGCCGGGTTTCCCGACATCGGGGTCACCGCGGAGTCTCTACCTGAACAGTTGCTGCGGGAACTCGAGCGTGTATCGGCGGAAGTCATCGCGGAGGAGGCAGCCAACGACACCAGCTTCGCTGAGATCCTGGAAAGTCAGCGCGAGTTCCGCGCGAACTACGCGCACTGGAAGTCGCGCGCGTACCTGCCGCGGGATTTCTAGATGGCAGACTCGTCTTACCTGCCGGACACTCCTGTCTCGACCCGCATCGATACGTTCATCAGCGCGGTCGGCAGGGTGACGTCCGTCATATGGATTGTGCTTCTGGCAGTCATCGTGCTGAACGTCCTCCTCCGCTATGTCTTCAGCGAAGGTCGAATCGAATTCGAAGAGTTGCAGTGGCACCTCTATTCCATCGGATTTCTGCTGGGGCTGAGCTATGCCTATCAGGCGGACACCCACATACGGGTCGACGTGCTGCATGAGCGCATGTCTCCTGTCACCCAGGCCTGGATCGAGCTGTATGGGATCCTGCTCTTTCTGCTCCCTTTTATTGCGCTCGTTATTATCTTCAGCCTGCCCTTTGTTGCGTCTTCCTACGCACTGAGCGAAATCTCACCCTCTCCAGGCGGTTTGCCTCTGCGCTGGTTGATCAAGGCATTTCTCCCGGTTGGATTTGTTCTTCTTTTACTGGCGGTTGTCTCGCGCCTCGTTCGCGTGTGGCACTTCCTGTTTCTATCCCAAGACAGAGCCCCAGACAGAACCAGAGACAGCGATGCCGGCTAACGAAACCCTCGCGGTACTCATGTTCTTCAGCTTCATCGCGCTGGTATTCACCGGTTTTCCCGTCGCCTGGATTCTCGGTGGTCTCGCGGTGATTTTCAGCGCCCTGGCAGTTGTGTTGCAGGTCGATTTTGCCTTGCCCATCGGTATGGACTGGAACTACACCTCCCTGACCGTTGATCGCATCTGGAACGTAATGGAGAACTGGGTCATGGTGGCGTTACCCATGTTCATTTTCATGGGGCTCCTGCTCGACCGCTCCGGTATCGCCAATCAGTTGATGACAAGCTTCGCCCGATTGTTCGGCAGCGTGCGCGGCGGACTTGCCGTAACTGTCACGCTGATCGGGCTGCTGCTTGCGGCAACGACCGGGATCATCGGCGCTTCAGTGGTCCTCCTGGCACTCCTGGGTCTCCCGGTCATGCTGCAGCAGGGTTACGACAAATCTCTCGCTACCGGTACTGTCACCGCCGTCGGCACCCTGGGAATTCTCATTCCGCCGAGCATCATGCTGGTGCTCATGGCTGATCGCATGGCCATGAGTGTGGGCGACCTTTTCCTTGGTGCCGTGTTCCCCGGCATATTGCTGGGAGGTCTTTACATTACCTATATCCTCACCGTCGGGTTCTTCCGTCCAGGGGTTGCACCCGCGGCCCCCAGGGAGACGTTCGATCTGCAGGCAGCCTGGGATCTCTTCAAAGCGATACTGCCACCCGCTTTCCTGATTCTTGCGGTACTCGGCAGTATCTTCTTCGGCCTTGCGACACCAACCGAGGCGGCTGGTGTCGGAGCTGCGGGAGCGCTTCTGCTCGCCGTGATCAAACGCCAGATGAACCGTCGGGTGATGACGGAGGTACTCCAGGAAACCACCCGCACAACCGCCTTCATCTTTGCTGTGCTCCTCGGCGCAACAGCATTTTCGCTCGTCCTGCGTGGTCTGGGTGGCGATGAGCTTATAGAAGGAGTACTGCTGGGGCTGCCGTTCGAGCCCACAGGGATCATCATCTGCATCCTGATTGCTACCTTTATACTTGGTTTCTTCCTCGACTGGATCGAACTGACGCTGATTGTGCTGCCACTGGTTTCTCCGGTTGTTGCCAATCTCGGCTTCGATCCCGTCTGGTTTACGGTGCTCTTCGCGGTTTGTCTGCAGACGAGTTTCCTTACACCCCCCGTCGGGTTTGCAATCTTCTATCTCAAAGGTGTGGCACCGGATGGCATAGAGGTCACGACAATTTACCGGGGTGTTGTCCCGTTCATCATCCTCCAGCTCGTCGGCATGCTGATTATCTTCAACTGGGATGGGATTGTGACGTGGCTGCCGGCCCAGGCATATTCATAGGACACATCCAAAACTAGTAACAATGGGGTCTGACCCCATTGTTACTAGTTTTGCTGTCACGCCTTCAGATGTATTTATTGCTACAATCGCCTCCCGTCCAGGGGAAGTGATCGGAGCCAATGGCGGCACAGTACGAGGTTCGTGCGCGCAACTTCAGCGAATCCAGTGAAAACCGGATTCACAGCGATGACATCGCCCGGAAGTATGGCTTCAAGGGTGCCCTCGTTCCGGGTGTTGCCGTATATGGTCACCTCACCTACCCGCTGGTTCAGGCGTATGGCGCCGACTGGCTGGGACACTCTGTCGACAACCTGCGTCTGATCAAACCCGCCTATCACGGGGACAGGCTCATCGTGTCCATGGGTGCAGACGGCGTCACCTGTCACAACGACTCAGGCGATCTGCTGGCGACACTCGCAAGCGCAACCCCCCACACCCTTCCAAAAGAAGATTACGTTCATTTGCTGGAGGGTGAATTCAAATCGCTGGATCGGGTTGAAATCGGGTGGGACACCGTCATTCCGGAACAGCCGTTTGCACCCTGGGAGTACACTCTGACCGCTGAAGAAAACGCCCGCTACACCCGGGAAGTTGACGATCATCTCGAGCTCTACAAGGATTACGTCCATCCGCATCTCATGTGCTCCCTGGCGAATACCATTCTGACCCGCGAGTACGTGATGCCAACCTGGATCCACGTCGGGACAGAATCGAGGCACCACGCACCCCTGAAAGTTGGCGACACCATTGCGATCCGGGCCGTTCCCGTCGACAAATGGGAACGCAAGGGGCACCAGTTCATCCGTATATACGCGGGTTTCTGGCGCGGCGACGAACTGACGACCGACCTTCTGCACACTGCCATTTTTCGGGTCGCTGCCTGATGCGGCTGGCAGTCCTCGCCTCCCATGAAGGCACCACGCTCCAGGCAGTTATCAATGCCTGCGCAGACAACATTGTCCCGGCAGAGATCGGTCTGGTGATGAGCAACAACTCGAAAGCGGGTGCCATACGTCGAGCCGCCGATGCAGACATAGAAACACTACATATCAGCGGCAAAACCCATCCCGGCGACGACGAAAGGGACAGGGCCATGCTCCATGCGCTGCAACAGGCTGAGATCGACTGGGTACTGCTGCTTGGGTACATGAAAAAGCTGGGGCCTGAAACGCTCAGTGCGTTCAACGGCCGGATCCTCAATACTCACCCGTCGCTTCTTCCGAAGTTCGGGGGCCTCGGGTATTTCGGCCGCAAGGTCCACGAGGCGGTGCTCGACGCCGGGGAAACGGAATCCGGTGCAACCGTTCACCTGGTCGACACGGAATACGACACCGGCCCCGTACTGTCCCAGGTCAAAGTCCCTGTCCGCACCCGGGACACAGTCGAGGACCTCGAAAACCGGGTCAAGTCCGCCGAACAGAAACTCCTGGTCCAGACGCTCATTGAAATTGCCGCGCAACGGCAGGTTTCAAACTACTGAGATCATCGGGTGACCATCCGCCTGATTATCACTGGGCTCATCGTTGCGTTGAGTCTGTTCGGGGCGACACAGCTCAAACTCAGCGATGACGCCGCTGAAGCAATGCTGCCAACTGATCCCGTATCAGTGGCCAGGTACAACGACTACCTCGAGAAATTCCCTTCCGATCAGGGTTCCCTGATCGTTTTTGAAGACCTGGTCTGCTCCGACGAGGGCTGGCAACTGTTCGCACGCATGGAAGCCGAGTTTGAACAGCACCCGCTCATCGACAGGACCCTGGCCCTCGCGTCCAGATCCTCGCGGTACATGGTCAGCACACCCGATGAACTGGAGCTTTACCGGTTTTCCGAGGTGGAATTCGATTCAGCGTCAGCCCGTTGTGAGGCGGCAATGGACTACGCGCCCTTCAAGAACGTTCTGATCTCCCCGAACGGACGAGGTGCAGCCTTGTTCCTGATCGCCGCAGGTGACGACGATGCTGTGACCGTCAGCGACGCTCTGCGAAGCGTCGCTGCTCCCTACGTTGAACAGGCTCGAGCCCTCGGTGGACGAATCATCATTACGGGCGAGCCGATCATGAGCGCGGAGCTTTCGAAGGTTGTCGCCCAGGATTCAAACCTGGTCGCCGTTCTGCTTGTACTCATGCTCGTGTTGCTGGCCATCACCACCCGTTCCTGGCGTGCGGTGCTCGCAACTCTCCTGCTGAACCTCTTCGTTCTCGGGGCCGCCTATGGCTTCATGGGGCTTGTGGGTCTGGAGCTGACACCAGCCACCTCGCTCGTCGTTTTCCTCCTGGTTCCGCTTGCGAGTGCCTTCGTGGTACACACCTACGGCTACGTCGAGCGTAAAGAACCTCCAACTTCAGGCGCGCCGTTTACCCGTAACGCGTTTTTGTTTGCCGGTATCACAACGGCCATTGGATTTGCCTGTACCGGCCTCACACCAGCGCCGGATATACAGTCACTGGCGCTTATGGGTGTGGTGGGGATAGCCGCGACAACGGCCGGCGTCTTCCTCTTCGTGTTCCCCATCCTGAAGAACTCAAACGTGCAGCCTTTCCTCCTGCAATTTGCATTTCCGCGCATCGTCCTGACCCGCCCCCTGTACGGATGGATACTGTTTGGTGCTTTTGTCACCTTCACCGCGTGGGGACTCTACAACATCCGTATTGACTACGGCCCTACCGACTACCTGCCGGACACAAATCCTGCACGTGCTGATTTCAATGCCGCGGGACAGTATTTCGGGCGTATGAATCTGCCTTTGATGGTTACTGTGGAGAACGCCGAAGATCCCGCCCCCTGGGAGAGTCTGAAACCACTCATCGAAAAGCTCTATGACCACTATCCCACCGGGTTCCAGGCTTCATGGTTTTACGACCATATGTCAGAAGTTACGCAACGGATAACGGAAGATCCCGAGCTACCTACCCTGATGTTCCCGGAGGATGCTGATTCTTTCGCTCAACTTATTTTGTGGTTCGATCCTTACGATCTGGAACTGTTTGTCGATGAAGCGCGCGAACGATTGCTGATTCTGTTTCAGGTTCCCTATCTTGGCAGTCACGACTACTACGAGATGAAAGCCATTGTGACCGGGTACCTCGAGGACAATGACATCAATGGCAGCTTTGTCGGGCGCGTCTCCAGTTTTTTCGAAACCGGTCACCGTATCGGGATCGACAACCTGAAGGGGCTGAGTATTGGGGCAGGCCTGATTTTTGCCCTTCTATATTACCTCTTTCGCTCAGTCCGTCTCGCCGCCGTCGGTGTGATCGTCAATGCTTTGCCCGTTCTCATGGGCCTCGCGGTGCTTGGATCGCTGGGCATCCCGGTAGAGATGGGCAGCTCAGTCGTGGCCGCCATGGCATTTGGAATTGTCCTCGATGACTCGACGCACCTGCTGATCCGCATCCAGCAGCTGGTGCGTTCCGGCTACGATCCCTCAACTGCCGTTAACCGCGGCATCCGCGAACTCCTGCCGCCCATCATCACGACGACCGGCCTGATAACAGCCGGATTTATGGTGCTGTACCTGGCAGAAGCGAGGCTATTCACCGACTTTGCAACGGTCATCGGAGTGACAATGGTCAGCGCACTCGCAACGGACGTCTGGATCCTGCCGTTGCTGGTGCGCAAGTTCATGCCGGATCCCGTCGCACAGAATCCGGTTGTGGATTAGTCCGCTCTACTCCTCACCGCCCGCTTCGGAGACCCACTCACTCTCGAGCAGACGTGCGCCGCGCAGGATGTTCCCCATCGCGTAGTTCCCCTCATGGCAGGCGTACTCAAAAACCTTGTCCTCGTTTTTGGCGCGCCACACGTACTCGCCACTCCAGGGCGCTGTCCAGGCGGTCGGATCGTTGACGGTGAACCGGTAGAGCAGGTTGCCGTCTTCTGCGACGCTGTAGTATTCAGTGACTTCCAGGTTTTCATCCGCCCCGCCCAGGCTCGAATACTCTTTGAAGTTCTTCGTCCTGACCACGAGAGTGTCACCGTCCCAGTAACCAATCGAGTCACCCATCCACTTGCGGTTGGAGTCCGGGCCGTGCTCCCCGCCAATCCGGACGATGCGGGCGTCGTGCACCATCTCCTGCAGGATCATGACGTAATCTTCTGTCTGCACGATACGCTTGTAGTTGTTATACAGGCTCGGCAGGGTCGGGACCGTCGATCCGAAGCTGATGAGACAACGCTCGGAGGGAGCGAGACTTTCCGGGCCATCGAACGGTCCGGGACCATCGTGCGCCAGCCACGATGCTGTGCCGTCATTGTCATGCGCAAAACTTTTGAAAGCCCCAGCCGTTTTCATCATCGCTTCCCGGGTCATCTGCGGCTGACGTCCATTCGCAGGCTCATAGATGATCGATGTGCGGATCTTGCCGTCTATTTCGAACACGTCACTCCCACGGTCTATCCAGAACGCGTTGTAACCCCCGACACCACCAGCACCAAACTGGTTGTTACCATCACCACCCTTTTTGGGGGCTTCGCGGTCGGCTCCCTGGCTTTCGCGGTTCGCAAAATCGAGCTCCGCCTGCGCCCGCTCTACCGCTGCGTCCGCTTCTTCTTTTGTCATGAACTGTTTGTCGCCGAACGCTGCCGGACGATTGAGAGGTGTCAGCGTGCCGGTGTCGTAAGTACCGGACAGATCCGGCGTACCCCATGGGGTCCTTTTCACCTCAGCAATTGCAGCGCTGCCGACAGCCAGCAGACATAGCGAGAAAACCAGCTTCATTCTCATACCTCAGTTTTTTTAGCGGCGCGTATTGTATGCGGTTCAGGCGACGTTGTAGACCCTGGCTGCGGTATCGTGCAGCAGCTTCCCAATGGTCTCGTCAGGCAGATCCCCTAACGCCGCTTCAGCATACTCGTGCGGATGCACCGCTATCGTCGCCGGTCCGGGAGACATGGACGTCGGATGTGGGAAGTCCGTTTCGTACATGAGGTTGTCCGGATAGAGCTCAGCCGCACGACCAATCATTTCCCGCTCGAACCAGAAACACGCGTAGATCTGGCGGCGGAAAAACTCACTCGGCAGAAGCTCATATTCAGGGTGTTCCAACGCGACACCCGCGTTGTGCCACTGCCAGTCGAGCGCTTCGACGAGTGTCGGTATCCAGCCAGCGCCACTTTCCACAGACACGAAGTTGAGATCCGGAAAACGATGACAGACACCACCACAGATGATTTCACTGATACCCAGCCCGTTGCCGATAAAAGCCAGTGCCGAGAACCGCGCAAACTTGGCTTTTGTCGTCATGGGGCTTTTTCGCGCGGGTGAAAACTCACCTTCTTTCACACCAAGGGCTGCCTGGCCACCAATATGGAAACTGATCGGCAGATTGAGTGCTGTTGCCACATCCCAGATGGGATCCCAATACTCATCACAGAGATCGGGCTGTCGGAAGTCCTGTGGTTGACTCGGAAACAGCACGGATCTGTGCCCCAGTTGTGCGCATCGCTGTATCTCTTTCACCGATTCACCCACATCCCAGAACGGCAGCGCGGTGACTGGCAGCAGGCGACCGGGATCCGCACTGGCCCACTCCGTCAGGAAGTCGTTGTACACCTGCACGCAGGCGAGTTTCAGCGCCTCGTTGTCCATGTTCAGAAAGTTCTGCGAACCGAATCCACCAACGTTCGGGTAGAGCACCTGTGCGTGGATGTTCTCCTTATCCATGTGCGCCAGCCGAGCTTTCGCATCGTAAGCCGCAGGATCGATGTCATCATAGGTCGGCGGAAACTCGTTCGGCGGGCGACCGTCGTAGCCCGCCATCGATATGGCACCGGGAGCCAATCCTTTCTTGCCGTTGATCACCCAGAAATCTCGATTCTTTATGCGTTCAACACGAGGCACCTGGTCATGCCACTTAGAAGGAAGACGCGACGTCCAGAGATCAGGTGGCTCGGTCACGTGGGTATCCACATCGATGACAGCATGTTCAGCAAAAAGATTCATGTCCAGGTCCTCGAAAAGTGACTCCGATCCATGTTATCGGGTCGCCTGAGCTCGCGCACCTCTGAGGATCAGGCCCACCGCCTGGTTACCTTCGTGACACGCATACTCGTATATTTTTGCATCACCCCTGGACACGAGGGGAATCTCCACGGTCCAGGGTGCGGTATAAGTCTTCGGATCTTCGATTGTCGCCTGCCAGAGGATGGTGTTCCCGTCGACGCGGCGAAAACGCTCGGTAACCTGCAGCTGGTCGGATACGGGGACACCTTTGATTCGTCGCTGAGAACCGCTGGTCGCGATCCAGCCCTGGCCCGAATATCCCCGTGTTTCCACAACCAGGGTATCTCCCTCCCACCTGCCCCGGGGTTCGCCATTCCAGGACTTGAGACCCAGGCGCGGCCGTTCGTCCAGGGGTATGACCCGTGCCTCGTGAATCATCTCGTAGAATATCAGCAACGTATCTTCAGTCTGCAGAAAGCGGTAATAGTTGTTGTACCCGGCTGGGAACATGCCACCCGGCATGCCTCGTGAGATACAACGATCCCACGGGCTCATGTATTCAGGATCCAAAAAGCTCCGCTCGAGCGACTCCTGTTTGGTTGTCATCACCTCGGGTCGCACCGGTACTCTCCCATCCGGGGGATCGATCACAAGAGACGAGCGGCCGGTCTGCACAACCTCGCTGCCAAAATCCATCCAGACCAGGTTGTAAGCGCCGACATTGCCACCCCTGGGCGGGGCAGTCACATTTTCGCGGGCCTTACCGTCACGCACTCTGGCCGCACGGATGCCTTCCGCGGCTCGCCTGGCCTGTTCCTCTGAAACGAACGCGCCCTGACCCTCTGGGCGTTCAAACGGTGTGAGTGTTTCGTTCGACCAGATACCGTCCAGATCAGGGGTACCCCAGGGAGTTTTCGGCACCTGATATTCCCCCGCGTGAGCGGTAATCAGCACAAAGGTCAGAAGACCAGAAAGTAATCGTTGGATCATCGTTGCGAGCCCCCACACCCACGACGATGAAATCGTCCTCAATCAGTCGATCGGAGTCAACAACTCACACGGATCAGATCAGCCGATGGCCTGCTGACGACACAGCGGCGTTCAACCAGCGCACACAACAGCCTGTCAGAGTCAGGGGTAACGTCATTGCACTGAGACACATCACTATCGTGGGACGTTTGCGGAACGCTGTTCTTTTGCTCAGCCTGGGAGATGCTCGCAAGGGCCACGAGCAGCCCCAAAGCCAGAGCACAGAAATAGCGTTTGAAGTTCAGCATGCCAGCCGGCACCCTTTTAAAGCTCCGAATAGCTGACGACACGCGCCTTCCCCTGCCGTTTAGCATGTTTGAGGGCTTCATCGGCAGCATTAATCAGGTCGTTGGCGTTCTCCATCGTCGTGGCATCAAACGTTGCCAGGCCAACTGAGATTCTGACTTCGACCTGAACGCCACCTATGGAATGACGTGTTTCGTTGAATGCCCCCACGATACGTTCACACACAACCCGCGCGTTTTTCTCATTCTCACCACCCAGCAGGAGTACAAACTCGTCGCCGCCAAATCGAGCAAGCGCATCGTTCTCGCGCACCTGTGAGGTCAGGAGTTTTGCGGTGCTACGGAGCATTTCATCTCCCGCAGCATGACTGATGTTGTCGTTGATTGCCTTGAAGCCATCCAGGTCCATGAAAGCAAAGCTCAATGGAAAATCGAGATCCCGCGCCCGCTCACACCACTCATTGATGTGCTTCTCCATGAAATCCCGGTTGCGCAAACCGGTGAGGCGGTCAGTATGGCGCTCCTCTTCAAGCGATTCTGCGCGTGAACCAAGCGAATCGATTTCTTTCTTGAGTTCAGCAATCTCGCGTCGCGCGTTCAGGCTCACATCTGTTAACAGACGACGGGCGCGATCGAGTATCGAGTGCACTTCGTCCACGTCCATGATGTCCATGCCGAACTGACTCTCGATGTCAGGAATGTGTGCTTCCACCTTGGTTAGCACACCCAGAGTTGCCTCTTCGTCCATCCCCAGCCGGTCCTGCGTCATCACGGAAAGTGCAGCTATCGCAGATTCATCTGAATCGTGAAGCAGCACGTCGGATACCCGACTCGCTATGGCAACGCAATCGACAAATTCTGCCGTTTCAGTGTCAAGGGACTCGTCCGAAAGTTCATGTGAGTATCGTGCAGCCTGACAGATCAGGTCCGGCAACTCCCATCGCTCCAGGAGCCAGGCACCAATCCAGGCGTGGTCCACGCCGATCGTTTCCTGTTCGTGTTTACACACGAGTGCGTGCACGTGCAGGTTTTCGATCATCTGGTACTGCTCCGGCATGTGCCGGTCCAGAACCTGTAAACCAATATCCTGGAGCAGTCCCGCGAGAAACAGTTCTTCAGTGCGATCCGACCCCATGTGTTTGCCGAATTCCCGCGCGGTCATGGCTGTCAGCAACGTGCGTTGCCAATAGCGCATGAGGTAAATACCGCCACCTTCGGAACTTCTCAGGGAATTCACCAGAGAGAAACTGAGTGCCAACGTTGCAGCCGTTGCCTGGCCGAGCGTCAAAAGCGCCTGTGGCAGGTTGGTCACCTGACGACGACGGGCATACATCGCCGAATTGGCGGTGCGGAGTATTTTGGCCACGAGGGCCGGGTCCTTGGACAAGGCGTCGATCAGTTCCTTGATATCCGATTCCGGATCTTTCAGGAGGTCGATGACTTGCGTAACGATCCCCGGCGGACTGGGGAGATCATCCATCTGTTCAAGCTGAACCAGCAGGCCTGCCAGGTTTTTTTCGGAAACTTCAGAAAGTGCAGTCGATTGCATCCTTGCGAGACACCTCTTGTTGTTTGTGGTTGGGTTGTCTTTATTTGATATCGGCTTCGGGCATCACGGCTTGAGCCGCTTTTTGCGACACGCCGCACGTCCCTGCACATCAGTATCGGCAGATTCTGGCCTGCATCTTGCACACCAACCGGCAATGAGTATTTATCACCCGACAATTCACGGTTTTTTGACGGTTTTGCTCCTGATCACCGCATCCACAGCGACGGCATCCGTCGATCGTCAAAGCCTGGAATCGATCGCTGCTGCCGCATCGCAGCACGTACAGCAAAATGTGCGGGTGCCGGGCGCCACAATCACACCAACCGTAAAGTCCATCGACACCCGTTTACGTCTGGCGCGCTGCGCAACACCGCTTGAGACGTTTACGCCGCAAAACACGACACCAAAGCGGAATTTTGTCGTCGGTGTGAAATGCTCGACCCCAAAGCCATGGAAGATCTACGTGCCCGTCTCTGTCGCTATTGAGCGCAAAGTCGTCGTAAGCATGCGTCCGCTTGCTCGCGGGCACGTGCTCCGGCCGGAAGATCTGGACGCCCAGACCCACGATGTCGCTGATATCCAGGCAACTTACTTCACCGACAAATCGCACATTGTAGGTAAATCGCTGAAACGTTCCGTTCCATCGGGTGCGTTCCTGCATGCTGCGCTCCTCGATAACCCAGCCATCGTCAAGCGTGGGCAGAAGGTGACTTTGATGGCTGAGCGTGACGGGGTTCGCGTCAAAATGAGCGGTACGGCGCTCGAAGACGGCGCAATCAACGATCAGGTGCGTGTCGAGAATCTGTCCTCGAAACGTCGCGTCGAGGGAACCGTGCTCGCCCACAACCTGGTGAAAGTGACGACATACTAGATCGCACAGTTTTTGTGAACGAGGTCCACACATTTTTCTTACAATTGAGGTTCTAAAGTTTTCCAGCAAACTGCCGAATATAAGAACACTATGGTAAATAAGATCGACGGCGTCACAGGTCAACATCCACCGGTTCCGAACCAGGGACAGCGAGTGGAGAACGACCAGCGGGCACAAGGTAACCGGGGTACAGCAGCCAGTGAGGCTGCATCCGACCAGGTCAGCCTGACGTCCTCCGCTCAACTCCTCAAAGAGTTGAACGAAGCTGTCAACAATTCGTCCGGTACTGATACCAGCCGCATCGAGGCACTGCGCAAGGCAATTACCGACGGAACTTACCAGGTGGATGCCGGGACAATTGCTGACAAGCTACTGGACCTCGATCAGCAGCTGTAAATGTCTGACATCGAAAGTCTCCTCCGGTCTCTTCTGGAATCATCCAGAGCGCTGAAAGACACGCTGGCGAAAGAACACGAAGCCCTCCTGTCGGCTAATCTCAGCACGCTCTCAACCCACTCCGAACGCAAGAAAAACCAGCTCATCGAACTCGAGGCCCTGGAACTCAACCGCAGACGGTATCTCGAAGTGAATGACTGGGAATCAATAGAAGCAAGTGGCTCCCAGCCACTCGTCGATCTCTGGTCTCAGGTGCTGGAGGAACTACGCGCCTGCCAGGAAGCGAACGAAATCAACGGTGCCATCGTCAGGGCCCACCAGGCTCGCACCCAGAAAGCCCTGGACCTGCTCGCCGGTCGCGGACTGACACCCGCTGAGTATTCCCCGGACGGCCTGGCAGACGCAAAATACTTGTCAGAAGAGATCGCCAGAGCCTGAAGGGCCGTCTAACATCTGCCTAACATCAGGCCACAACATCCACACACGCAAGCCGGATTGGAGAGCTAGTATGTGTGGATGGAAGGAAGGATTACACAAACTGCTCAAGCGCCGGATCGTCGTCGTGCCGCACGACGGCCTACGCAAACGCAGGTCTATTTGAAGAGCCCCGACATGCCTACGCTGGCATGTACTGCAACAGACATCAATGCCAAAGGCGTTTTTGTCCGTACCCCCGACGCCCATCTTCTGGTTGACAGGTCAACACTGACAATTGCGTTTGCAATCGATCTCGACGGATTTGTCCGCCTGTATGAACTGCCTGTGCGTGTCGCACGAATAACCGCTGAGGGTGTCGGCCTGGTTCTCGAAGCGCCTGCCAATAAACCACCCGTTGAGGTGAAGCAGAGCGAAGGTTCGGCCAGTAACGTCATACCGTTCAAACGCCGCAACCGGTAACACGTCCGGCGCACGGTTTCTGGCCCGGATCTTGCTCAGTTTTCTCGAGGCGACACGGGGAGTCGCCGGAGAGGCAATAGATAGTGGCAGAGATTGGCGGCAACGACGCATTATGGCAGGCCCTGTTCAGCCTGGGCCGGATTGTTCCGGGTCAGGTAACAAGCGTGTCCGCAGATCAGGGATTTCAGACTGTTCTGCATAGTATCAGCGGGTCCGAACCCAACGCAGTCCAGGACATTGACCCCAATGCACTCCTGACGCTCCTGCGTCAATCCCCTCTTTTTCAACAAGCAGTTCAACAAGCAGTCCAACAAGCGGTTCAGCAAGCAGGGCGGCCACCAGCGGTGGAGCACATCCAGCCGGCAGTCGGGTCAGGTCAAAACGCCCTGATCGTACCTCCAACCGGCACGCCATCTGATCTTCCCCAGACCGGCCAACTTTTGCCGCCGGTGGACACAGTCATCGGCAATCTCTTGCCGGAAACCCCAATCGAAGACCGGAAGGCATCGCAACAGCAAATAGCGGATTTACCTGACGTCGGCGTGGCTGACCCCCTGATTTCCTCGGGGACGGTTCCTCAAGCCCCCCAGCCTGACACACCCGCCATCGAACCCGAGGCGCCGGTACCGCCACCTGCACAACGCCTTGAAGCCAACGCAAATCAGCGTGGGCCAACGCCGACTACTATCGAGTCTCCTGCCACTCAACACGAAAGTGCCGCAAACACCGACCAGCAGCAGGGTAGTGATCATCCTCCCAGGGACTCATCAACCAGGTTGCCAACGCTACAGTCTCAGGCCGCGACAGACCGTATGTCTGCGGATCGCCCTTCGTTCACCATGACGCTGAGCCAGACCCCAGCCGCGCCAGCCATCAATCAACCTCCTCATTTACAGGCGCCCGCAACTGACACTCAGGCTCCTCTGAACCTCTCAGATATCGACCGCAGTCAATGGGAGTCCGCTCTGGCTCAGCGTCTCGCTGCAACCGTCAGAGCCAACGTCAATACAGCTGACATCCGCCTCAATCCACCCAATCTGGGGCATGTGGAAGTACGGATCACCCTGAACGGGAACGAGGCAAACATACTGCTCACAGCAGCAGCCGGGGAAACCCGTGAACTACTTCAGCAGGCTCTGCCAAGACTCGAGCAACTCTTGTCGGGTTCGGGTATCACTCTCCAGGATGCTGAGGTCAGTGAACAGGGTACCGGCGATCAGCACCCTGAGCTTGCTGAAGCCGGTTCCCCCGCCACCACCCCCCAGGACACCGATCCGGATCCGGACAAACACACTCAGGTAACCCGCTCCCTTCTGGACCTCTACGCCTGACCGGCCGTCAAAATCTCGCTCCACCTCCGCGTCAATTTTCCACCACTTCCCGATCCTCCCGATTAATTTTCTTTAAATTCAATTACTTACATATGATCACGTGGTGGTACGCTTTTTGCTGAACTAGCTTCGAGAGAAATCCATCGGAGCTCAAAGATGGCGGAAGCCACAGACGTACCTGAAGAGATCGAAGAGGAAACGCCAACCGCAAAACTCGGACTCGTGCAGATCGGGATGATCATTGGCATCGTCATCGTAACGCAGGTCGCTATGAAGTTTGTTCTCGACGCCGTGTTTCCGCCCCAGTACGCGGATGCCGCGGCAGAAGAACAGGTAGAGGAGGAAGTGGAAGAAGAGCCAGCCAGAGATCTGGGTCCGCCAAACTACCTGCCGCTCGACCCGGCTCTTGTGGTGAACGTCGGCAGTCGACAGGCGTCGCAATATCTGCAGACAACCATTCAGCTCATGACGCGAGACACGGAAGTGTACGAAGCGGCGAAGCTACACGCACCTGCAATCAGGAGCGCGCTGATTCTGCTTTTCGGGGAGGTCGATCCAGACAGCCTGCATAATCTCGAAGGCAAACAAAAACTCCAGGAAGATGCCAGGGTCAAAACGGACGAGGTTTTGATGGAGCTGGCCGGCGTCAAAGGTGTCGACAAGATCTATCTCACCAGCCTGGTGTTCCAGTAGCCATCAATGAGTGATCTGCTCTCCCCGGAAGAACTCAACGCGCTCCTCGACAGCGTGTCGTCAGGCACCCTCTCCGACGAGCGTTATGGCATCGGCGTCGAAGGCGTCAGTGAGCTGGACCTTGCGAACCCCGACTGGTTCAACCGTAATCAGGCACCGCCGCTCGATTTTGTCAATCAGATGCTTGAAAGACACCTCAGGGAATTTTTTACGGCAACCCTGAAGAAACCTCTGCGAGTAACACCTGCAGATCCCGGTCTGACGAGCTTCGCCGACTACATGGCCACCCTGGAGAAACCGACCAGCATCCACCTGGCGCATATCGACGAACTGGACGACAACCTCATCATCGTCATGAGCGCACAGTTTGTTCTCAACTACGTGGATTTCTACTACGGGGGTGACGGCATCGGCGATACGCAAGAGCCACGCAACTTCACGATTACCGAACTCGGCGTTGCTGAAAAGCTGTACGAAGTCATCAGCAGGACGATGGTCCAGTCCTGGGAAACCGTCACCCGTCTCACTTTCGAACACGCCGCCCACGAGACAAACCCCAGGTTCTCACACTTCTTCGATGCCGCAGATGTACTCGTGACTTCCCGCTTCGAATTCTCTCTCGACGAAACGAGCATCGGCTGGCTGGACATTGCGATCCCAAAAAGTGCTCTCGAACCACTGCATACAGCGCTCGCGTCGAGCGGCCAGGGTGATCAGCAACAGAAGCAATCACGCTGGAAAGCGGCTTTCGAAGAACGCGTTCGAAATGCCGAGATTGAACTCAGTTCAAACCTGGCAACGACCACGATGACCCTGGGTGAACTGGTAAAAATGAAAGCAGGTGACGTCTTGCCGCTGGAACTCCCCGAACACGTCGAGCTCCTCGCCGGGGAAGTCCCACTTTTCAAAGGTACTTTCGGTGTTTCCAACAACAAGAATGCCGTGCAGATACTCGAACGCCTCAGGTAGGCGGAACTCAGGCAGAAGGACAAGGAGAAAACATTGAGCGGAAACGACGCTGAAGCTGCAGCAACCGGAACTGAGCAGGAGCCGGTAGAACAGGCTGCATTCGACGATCTTCAGGACAACTCCGACAACCAGGCTGTTCAGGACATCAATCTGGATATGGTTCTGAACGTCGACGTGGATCTCACACTTGAAGTTGGCAGGACCACGATCAGCGTCCGCAATCTGCTGCAGCTCAGCCATGGTTCCGTCGTGGAACTCGATCGTCTGGCGGGTGAGCCGCTGGATGTGCTCGTAAATGACACACTGGTAGCCCGCGGAGAGGTGGTTGTCGTCAATGACAAGTATGGGATCCGCCTCACCGACGTGGTGAGTCCGGCAGAACGCATCAAGAGGTTTCAGTAACTGTGGATATTGCCGGAGCGACATTCGATACGATGGGAGCGCTCCTCGGCATTCTCCTGCTCATCTTCGCTGCCGGTTGGCTCCTCAAGAAGGTTCGATTCCCACAGGCGCATACCCAGCACCTCAGGGTCATCAGCGTGCTGCCATTGTCCAACCGGGAACGCGTGATTCTGATGCAGGCCGGTGAAGACCAGGTTCTGATGGGCGTGAGTACCGCGGGCATTCAACACCTGCATACATTGGGTAACCCTGTAGAAAACCCGCTCGCCGATCAACCAGCGGAAGCACCATCCAGCGCGTTCAGAGACCTCGTGGAAACTTTCCGATCCAGGACCAGCAGTTGAGCAGAGTAACGGCAATCACCCTGGGCGCAGGCCTGATGATTCTGGCAGAGCCCGCGCTCGCCCAACCATCGCTTCTGAATGGCGAGAGTGAATACTCGCTGACGATTCAGGTGCTCGCTGTTATGACGGCGCTCACTCTCCTGCCAGCGCTGGTGCTCATGATGAGCTCGTTCACCCGGATCATCATTGTGCTGTCCATCCTGCGCCAGGCGCTCGGCACTGCCCAGACGCCACCTAACCAGGTCCTGATTGGCCTCGCACTGTTCCTTACCCTGTTTGTCATGGCTCCCGTGATGAGCCGCAGTTGGGAGGCTGGCCTGGGCCCTTACCTCAATGGCGATTTCGGTATAGAGGAGGCTTATGAAAAAGGCATGCAACCCGTCCGTGAATTCATGCTTGGACAGACGCGGGAAAGCGAGCTGGAACTCTTTGTAACGCTCGCAAACAACGGGGAGGGTGAGCTGCCAGCTACCCCTGCTGACGTATCGACGGCAATCCTTGCACCGGCGTTTATCACCAGCGAGCTTAAAACCGCCTTTCAGATTGGTTTTCTGGTCTTCATACCGTTTGTCATCATCGACCTGGTGGTTGCCAGCGTCCTGATGTCGATGGGTATGATGATGTTGTCCCCAATGCTCGTATCGCTGCCATTCAAGATCATGTTGTTTGTCCTGATCGACGGCTGGTCGCTGCTGATTGGAACACTGGCGGGGAGCTTCTTCCTGTGACACCCGAAACCGTCGTCACCATCGGACAGAACGCGCTTCAGGTGATTGTGCTTCTGTCCGCTCCGCTGCTCCTGTCTGCGCTCATCGTGGGTCTTTTCATCGGCATGCTTCAGGCTGCGACCCAGATCAACGAGATGACATTGAGTTTCATACCGAAATTGATGGTCCTCGTCGCAGCTCTGTGGTTTGCCGGACCGTGGATGCTGGAACTCATCACTTCTTACGCAACCCGGCTCATCAGCGAAATACCCCTCATCGTGGGTTGAGCACAGCTTCACTGATGCTGATCGGCCTTCCACAACTCGACGCGATGGTTGCTGCTTACATGCTGCCCTTTTTCAGAACCGCAGCAATGCTCATGGTGGCTCCTCTTTTTGGAGCGCGCCTGATACCTGCACGCGTCAGGGTACTGCTCGCCCTCGGCCTCGCTGCAATCATCACCCCGCTGGCACCAACAACCACGGCGGTCACCCATCACGCGGAACTCATGATCCTCCAGGAGATTGTGATCGGCGTGACAATGGGGTTTGTTGTCCAGATGGTCTTCGACGCGGTGATCATCGGCAGCCAGACAATTGCCATGAGCATGGGTCTGGGCTTTGCGATGCTCGTCGACCCCCATCGCGGCGTGAACGTTCCTATCCTGAGTCAGTTCTTCATCATTCTGACAACCCTCATGTTCCTGGCACTGAATGGACACATCATCCTGATCGAGGTGCTTGTCCAGAGCTTCCACACCCTCCCCGCCGGTGCGAGCGTCGTCAGCCAGAATACCCTCTGGACGGTCATCAGCTGGGGAACACAGATGTTTGCCGGTGCCGTTCTGATAGCGCTGCCGGCAGTCGTCGCCCTTCTTATTGTCAACGTCGCCTACGGCGTTATCAGCCGGGCCGCGCCGACACTCAACCTCTTCGCTGTTGGATTCCCGACAACCGTTCTTCTTGGATTTGTCGTGTTGCAGTACAGCTTTCCGGTTACGCTATCGAGCCTCACGTCATTGCTCGAAGCCGCTTTCCAGACAGTCGCCAACCTGCACTGATCGATGGCTGAAGAACAGTTCCAGGAACGCACTGAAGAGCCGACCCCGAAACGGCTCAAAGAATCGAAAGAAAAGGGACAGGTTGTCCGGTCCCGCGAACTGACCACAATGGCAGTGACCCTCGGCGGTGCGGTGGCTCTCTTCGCCCTTGGGGTGCCAGTGGTCGCCGGTATCGCCGAGAACATGTCCGAACACCTGCACCTGACGAAGGAGCAGGCTGTCGAGACCGATCAGATGCTCGAGTTTTTCAAGGCATCCTCTCTGTCCACTGTCCAGATGTTGCTGCCCTGGCTGGCCGTCCTGACCGGTGTCGCCGCGCTTGCGCCTCTTGCCCTGGGTGGCTGGTCTTTCAGCCCGCAGGCTCTCGCGTTCAAGGGAGAGCGCATCAGCCCAGCCAAAGGCCTCAAACGTGTGTTCGCGATGCGTGGTCTCATGGAACTCCTGAAAGCCGTCGCGAAGTTCCTCGTTGTCGGTGCCGTTGCCATCCTGGTCCTGTTCTGGGAGTTCGGGGAATTCATGAGCCTTGGACGACAACCCGTCAAAGAAGCGCTTGCCCACTCCGGCTGGCTGATCGCCATATCTTTCCTGCTGTTCAGCGCAGCCCTGATCCTGATCGCGGCAGTCGACATTCCCTTTCAGATCTGGGATCACAAAAAGAAACTGCGGATGACCAAGCAGGAAGTCAAAGACGATCTCAAGGAGACTGAGGGTAAACCGGAAGTTCGCTCCCGCATCCGCAGCACACAACAGGCGCTGGCGCGCAGACGGATGCTCGAGGACATCCCGATCGCATCTGTTGTTGTGACAAACCCGACGCATTACGCGGTTGCTCTGAGGTACGAACCTGACGAGATGAACGCTCCGGTTGTTGTCGCCAAGGGTGCAGACCACATGGCCGCCCTGATACGCGAACGTGCAGCCGAATTCAACGTTCCCATTTTCCAGGCACCTCCACTTGCACGTGCATTGTTCGACACGGTGGATATCGGCGATGAAATCGACGAAAGGCTCTACGTCAGCGTCGCGCAGGTGCTCACCTATATATATCAGCTCGACGCCTATCTAGCACACGGCGGCGTTGAGCCACAACGACCCGAGATCGATCTGTGAATTTCAACCAACTCTATCGCCGTATCGCACCGTACCTGTCACAGGGAGGACTGGGCGCCCCCATCTTCCTCGTGCTGATTCTCGGCATGCTGGTCATACCACTACCGGCTTTTCTGCTCGATCTCCTGTTCAGCTTCAACATCACGCTTTCACTGATCATCATCCTCGCTGTCATCTATGTTGCACGTCCCCTGGATCTTGGGGTCTTTCCAACGGTGCTGCTCCTGGCAACTCTCCTGAGACTGTCTTTAAACGTGGCATCGACACGTGTCGTTCTGCTCAACGGCCATGAAGGCACGGATGCCGCCGGAAAGGTCATCGAAGCGTTCGGCGAGTTTGTCATTGGCGGTAACTACGCAATTGGCCTCGTCGTCTTCGCCATCCTCGTCATCATCAACTTCGTCGTGGTCACCAAGGGTGCCGGACGCGTATCCGAAGTCACCGCGCGTTTCACCCTCGATGCCCTTCCAGGCAGGCAGATGGCCATCGATGCTGATCTGAGCGCAGGCCTCATCGACCAGGAAGCAGCATCAGAAAGGCGTAACGAACTCAGGGCGGAAGCAGATTTCTTCGGTTCGATGGACGGTGCCAGCAAGTTCGTCCGCGGTGACGCTGTTGCCGGGATCCTCATTCTGTTCATCAACATTCTGGGTGGCCTCGCGATCGGCACCCTTCAGCACGATATGAGCTTCCAGGATGCCATGCGCAACTACACGCTTCTGACTATCGGAGACGGTCTGGTTGCGCAGATACCGTCTCTCCTGCTTTCGACAGGTACCGCCATTGTCGTCACGCGCATGTCGCAACCCCAGGACATGGGGGAGCAGGTTCTGAGCCAGCTGTTCCAGGAGCCGAGGGTCATGCTCATCGCGGGAAGCGTGCTTGTCATCCTGGGCCTCATCCCCGGCATGCCGAATCTGGTATTCCTGAGCCTGGGTGGTATTTGCCTCGCAACCGCCTACTTTCTGTCAAGGCAGGGTACTGTTGTCGAGGATGTTCCTGAAACAGCGCTACCGGAAGAAGCCAGCGAAACCCCGGATCTCACGTGGGACGATGTCGAACGGCCAGACGCCCTGGGTCTGGAGGTTGGTTATCAACTGATCCCCATGGTCGATCCCGACCAGGGTGGAGAACTCATGGCACGCATACGCGGGGTCCGGAAGAATCTCACCCAGGAACTTGGCTTTCTGATCCCCCCGGTACACATCCGTGACGACCTCAACCTGCCCGCTGGTGGCTACCGGCTGATCATGCAGGGGGTCCCTGTCGCCGAGGGTGAAATCTATCCTTCCCGGGAGCTAGCCATCAATCCAGGTGAGGTTTCCGGAAAACCGGCTGGTCTCGAGACCCGTGACCCCGCATTTGGTCTCGAAGCGGTCTGGATCGAACCAGGTGCCGCCGATCACGCGCGTACGCTTGGCTACACCGTCGTCGATGCCAGTACCGTGGTTGCCACACACCTCAGCCAGGTTGTCAAAAACAACGCCCATCGACTGCTCGGTCACGTGGAAGCCCAGGAACTGGTCGACCGGCTGACTGCGGACGCTCCCAAAGCGCTACAGGACCTGATCCCCAAAGAAGTTCCACTGGCCCAGGTGGTCAGGGTCCTGCAGGACCTGCTCGTCGAGAAAGTACCCATCAAGAATATGCGAACGATTGTCGAAACTTTGGCGGAGCTGGCACCCCTGCAGGCTGGCCATGACAGAATTCTGACGGCTGTCCGATTGGCGCTCGCCCCAACAATTGTCCATAAAATCAATGGGTTAGACCCGGAAATCCCTGCTTTCACGCTCGATCCAAAGTTGGAACAGATCCTGCAACAAACAAAAGCAAGAGCAAACAGAGAAGAAGGTGGAGAGTTTAAAGACACCATGGGGCAGCCTTTGCAACAACCCATCGGTCAGGACGACGCTATCGGACACGATAGCGGCACCCTTGGTCTCGAGCCGCGGCTGGCGGATCAGATTCACCAGGCTCTGGCAGATCAGACCCGTGTTCAGGAGTTGTCAGGCAATCCTGCTGTCCTTCTCGTACCGCCGGCCCTGCGCACGTGGGTCGCACGTTTTGTCCGGCAGGGCATCCCCACGCTGAATGTACTTGCCTACAACGAGATTCCTGACGACCGCAAGGTCCGGCTCCTCGGCGCCATTGGTTCCGAAGAGCAATCACCGGCGGTCGGAGAGGCGCTGACCGGAACTGGATGATCCGACAATGAAGATCAAACGTTTTTATGCACCTACCATGCGCAAGGCTCTGGAAGAAGTTCGCGAGGAACAGGGTCCGGATGCCGTCATTCTGTCCAAACGAAAACTGCCTGACGGTGTCGAGGTGGTATCAGCAACAGACTACGATGAAGCACTCCTGCGTCAATCGACCCCGGCATCAGGCGGTCCGGACCCGGAGATCGAACCCCCAATTGCCGTGGTTCCGGAACCTCACGTCAATACAGATCAGAAGTCATGGGACAGCCTGCACACGGAAATCGAATCCCTGAAGGCATCGCTCAATACACGTCTCGAGGAACTGCAGTGGGACTCCAGCCAGCGCGACAACCCTGCACTGGCGCGGATTACCCGTCGTCTGCTTGCAATGGATCTGGACAAATCCCTGGTACGAACAGTGACCGGTCTGACAGGTCGCCTGGAAGACGAAACCCGTATGTGGCGCGCTGCGATTGGCCTCATCGCACGCCGGGTGCCGCTCACGGACATCGACATCTGCGATATGGGTGGTGTGTTCTGCATGGTCGGACCAACGGGTACCGGCAAGACAACCAACATCGCCAAACTTGCCACGCGTTACGCGCTCGCCCATGGCGCGGATCGGGTAGGCCTTGTCACAACGGACGATGCGCGTATTGGTGCACAGGAACACCTGTTCCGATTCGGACGAATTCTCGGTGTCCCCGTCCAGGTTGCAACAACACCGGATGAACTGAAGCAGACACTACGACAGCTCGAGGACAAAGAACTCGTGCTGATCGACACAACCGGCTGTGGTCCGCGCGACGCGACCGTGTTCAATCACCTCACCGCCCTGCTTTCGCAATCGCCCGGTATCAACATCATTCTTACCCTCGCAGCCAACGTTCAGACCGCAGGGCTTCGTCAGACCGTCCGCGCGTTCGAACAGCTCGGGCTCGACAGCGCAATCATCACGAAGCTCGACGAGGCGGCTTCCCTGGGAGGGGTGATATCCACGTTGATCGAAGCCAACCTGCCTGTCAGTTACGTCACAAACGGCCAGTCGATCCCGGAAGACATCACACCGGGAGCAAATTCCCGGACCAGCCTGATGACACAGCTGGTGCAGCTTGGCGATGAGCAGGACGCTGACGCGACGGTCAATGAAACTCTGGATGAAATCGAAATGACATTTGAACCCAGGCGATTCGTCGGTAATGCCTAAAGTCACACATCTGAATTCGACTACAAGCGGCGGCGCCAGCGTACCCGCCGGACCTGTTCAGGTGATCGCCATCACTGCCGGTAAAGGTGGTGTCGGAAAAACGACCATTGCGGTCAACCTCGCGTTGGCGCTGGGCCGAATGGGAAAACGATCTCTGCTTCTTGACGCAGATCTGGGGCTTGCCAACATCGATACGCTCCTCGGCCTGCAACCGACGAGGAACCTGTCGCACGTACTGGCGGGTGAATGCGATATCGCCGACGTCGTGCTGCCTGTTTACCCGAATGTCGACCTGATACCCGCTGCATCCGGCATCAGCCGCATGGCGGAACTCTCCACTGCCGAACAGGCGGGTATCATTCGGGCGTTCAGCAACTTGACCCACAATCTCGACGTTCTCATCGTCGACAATGCTCCCGGCCTGTCTTCAACCATGTTGCGCTTCACCCGTGCTGCTCATCGTGCACTTGTTGTCGTCTGCGACGATCCTGCATCCATTACCGATGCGTATGCAGTCATCAAGGTGCTGAGTCGTGAGTACGGCCTGTCCCGCTTCAATATCCTGGTCAACAAAACAGAAAAGGCGGGGCACGCCGGGCAGGTGTTCTCCAAAATCTCACGGGTTGCGGATCGCTTCCTCGATGTCCATCTCACTCTCGCCGGGGAAATACCCAAAGACAAATACGTGGAGCGTGCAACCCAGGAACAGGCTGGTGTGGTGGTCCGATATCCCGGCTCCGTTGCTGCCCGATGTTTCCATCGGCTCGCGAAAGAAACCAGCAAGTGGGAAACCCCCAGCTCGGCCACCGGCAATCTGGAGTTTTTTGTCGAGCGTACGCTTGCAGCTTCCGCTTACGACACAGGCGACGCCCAGAGATGAGTTCTCTTCCATACGAGTCCACACAGACCTCGGATCAGGAAGCGCTGGTTCGGGACCATACCGATCTGGTCAAGCGTATCGCCTACCATCTCATCGGTCGCCTGCCAGCGAGTGTCGATGTCGACGATCTCATCCAGGCCGGCACGATTGGTCTCCTCATGGCTGGGCGTAACTTCTCGACAGACAAAGGCGCCAATTTCGAAACATACGCCGGGATCCGCATACGCGGAGCGATGATCGATGAGCTTCGCAAATCAGACTGGACTCCACGGCACGTTCATCGCCGGATACGGCAGGTGTATGAGGCCATGAATGAGATCGAGCACGAAACCGGTACCAAAGCCCGCGATCAGGACGTGGCAAAAGCCCTGGATATCAGCCTCGAGGAGTACCACGAGATACTGATAGATGCGACCGCATGCAAACTCTTCAGCCTCGACCAGCCAACTGACGACAGTGGTGAAACACCCCAGGTACCCGCAGATGCCGACGCCGACCCCGAAGCCCAGTTTCAGGAAACCAATCGCCGGGAGCGTCTCATAACACTCATCAATGAACTGCCCGAACGAGAACGTCTCATCATGTCTCTTTACTACGATGACGAACTGAACCTTCGCGAGATTGGTGAGGTACTCGGCATCTCTGAATCCAGGGTATGCCAGATCCATGGTCAGGCCCTGCTTCGCCTGAAAGGCTGGATGACCGAACAGGAATAGATAAGGCCGGTATGTCAATGTCCACAGTGTTAGTTATTGCAACGCTACTGGTTGCTGTCACGTTTCTCTTTCTTGGTTCGATCGCGTATATCGCCCTGTCGACCCGCGCGCTCAAGCTGAATTTCAATCGTCTTCTCGAACTCAACGTCACTCAGCAGCGATCCATCGGTCAGCTCGAGACGGCATTGCACACCCTGCGGCTGTATGTGAACTCCACTCAACAAAACCTCACACGTTTCACCGAGGAGAGCCTGGCCCTCAAGAGCGAACTGCGTGCGCAGAGTGCATTCGAGGAGGCATCACGTCTGCTTCGCGAAGGGCACGCACCCGATACGCTCAGGGATTCCTGCGGATTGAATGCGAGGGAAGCTGAGCTCATGGTCAAAATTCACCGTCATCCGGAAACGGGACCAACTCAGAACGAGCACACCGGGAGTGACAGTAGTGCGAACGGTTCACCTGCCTCAAACCGCGAGGAAGATCGTCTCAGGAACCTTCTGAAAGCCGCCAGCGGCTAGTCAGCTAACCCGGTCCGGCAGGAACGTTCTCGTAAGCGACACCGCCGCGGACAATGGATATGTCCACCCTTCGGTTGAGCGCACGACTGCCCATTGAATCGTTCGGCACTACCGGACGTGTGTCAGCATAACCGGCAACCTCGAACCGGCTGGCATCGAGGTCATTGAACCTGAGCAGTTCGTGCAGTACGGATACAGCGCGTGCAGAGGAAAGCTCCCAGTTGGAGCGAAACCTGTGCGTCGCGATCGGCAGGTCGTCAGTATGCCCAGCAATGCGTATGAGACCCTCAGTTGACGCAAGCAGATTGCGTATCTTCTCCAGGGCCGGTTTGAAATCACTTTTAACGTCTGCCGAGCCCAGCGCAAATGATCCTTTTTCGAGAATATGGATGATGGTCCGTGTACCCTCCGAACGCACTTCGATCATTCCACTCTTGATCTCTTCTTCCAGCATCACCTCTGCGCGCCGTGTATCTTCAGCGACAGCCTCGAACTTTTCTTTGTATTCCTTCAGCTGGCTGACTTCATCGGGATCGGCAAAATCCAGCGTGTTTTTGTTGGAATCAATCGTAAACTGACGGACCTGGTTAAGTGCAGTCGGCTTGGGTTTCCCCGGGCTGAATTCACGAGCAACGATGCTCGTGCCTTTTGGGATGTGTTTGCTTTTGATGTCAGCCTGGACACCAAAAGCTTCCCGCATGGAACCCGCGAGCTGTTTGAACTTTGCGACGTCCATTTCGGAGAAGGAAAGGAGCAGCACGAAAAAACACAGGAGGAGCGTTGACAAGTCGGCAAACGTCACCATCCACATCGGTGCTCCCGCTGATTCGGCTGGCACTTCAGGTTCTTCATCCATCAACATGGCTCCTCTTCAAGCGCTCAAGCGGCAACGGGTTTCTTTTCCGACTCGCGTTTGGATTCAGGCAGGTAATTCTTGAGAAGACTCTCGAGCACCCTCGGGTTCTGACTGTCCTGTATGCCAACAATCGCATCAGCTATCAGCATTCTCACCCGTTTCTGCTCGCGGCTGCGCAACTCGAGCTTGTCGGCAATGGGAATCGCAACCATGTTCGCCAGAACTGCGCCATAGAGTGTCGTGAGGAGAGCAACAGCCATCGCCGGGGCAATCTGTTTCGGGTCGTCCATCGTCGACAACATCTGAACCAGGCCCACGAGCGTGCCGATCATACCCATGGCCGGGGCAACATCCCCGATAGCTTTGAAGATCTGGCAGCCTTCGAGATGACGCTGAACCATCAGGTTGATGTCCTTGTGAAGGATCGAGCGGACAATCTCGGGTTCATGCCCATCGATGACGAGCGATAGCCCCTTCTTCATGAACTCATTCGGAACTTCCGCATCTTCCAGAGAAAGGATTCCTCCCTTGCGGGCGGCCTGAGCAAGCTCCACCGACTTATCTATCAGTTCCTCGGGCGTATCCTGTTTGACAGCGAATGCTTTCACGGCGACCTTTGCAGCGCCCAGAAACTGACCGAGGCTGAACTTGATCATGGTGACCATCACCGTTCCGATCAGAACAATGATAGCGGAGGGGAGATTGAGAAAAACGATGGGTTGCCCGCCAACCAGCACGGTGGCAACCAAAACAATAACGGCTCCGATCAAGCCGATGAGAGTGGCCAGGTCCACTAACAAACTCCTTTTGTCTATTGTCGAAGGCAGACGACTTCCCTGTACGCCCGAAGCGCGCCGAAGACCGGCCGTCAGTCATCCTATCGGCAGAGTTTTTGGGTTCCTTAGCGGGAATTTTTCGGAATGTGACGGTTTCCGCAAAAACAATTTCGTGTTGGCAAATCTGTTTGGACGTTGATCCGGACGATGCAATACTGCTTACCAAACAAGGACTTAGACTATCCGAGTTTGATATGAGTGAATCAGGGATTAGTCACAATTCAGCCGATGGAGTCTTAACCTGCAAGGTTAAAGGCGGAGCATCCGTCGTCGACCTGACGAGCTACGCCGTTACAATCCAGGACGAATTCATTCGTCATAAAGCCGTTCTCTGGGATATCCGGGAAGCTCAACTTGCCCGTTCAATGAGCAGCCGTGACCTGATGAACCTGCACCACTCGTTCGCCGAGATACTGGAACTGCGTAACAGCGGGCGAACCGCCATTCTGGTTCGAGACGAACTTTACGACATCACCAGTCTGGTGATTACCCAGTTCGCCGACACCGGCGTGCAGTTTCGTGTTTTCACAGACGAGCGCCAGACGATGGCCTGGCTGCGAGCCGCCGTCCTGTAGCCAATCAGCTATAACCCGTTCTTTTTGTTTTTGAGCCTCGCAACCGCGGCTGTTGCAAGCTCATCTTCGGTTTTGCGTTCAAGTGTCATCTGCAGACGATCTTCTTCGACGCCGAACCGGTGGGCAACTGTCCCCAGCATGTTTGATCGAATGTGCCCCGCAATCCACTTTGCACGTAGCGACTCGTAGACTGCTTCCGCCTGATGTACGACCTGACGCTGCAGCTTCACCGCATCCCTCAACTGTTCGCGAAACTGCATTGCTTCAGCGAGCTGCATGGGACTCACCAGCTCCAACGAAGTCGCTAACGTTTCGTTCAGATACGCTTCAAGATCCTCCAGCGTCTGACGCGCCGCGTGAACCTCAACCGCCTGCAGCGACATTTTACCTGCGACATCGCGGCTCTTGCGCTCTTCCAGCTCTTCCAGCTTCTTCATACGAGCAGAGCGTTTTTTCTCAGCCAGGTCCGTTCTCCTCTGTCGCACTTGCCTGTGGCGTAAATATCGCTTCAAGATCCGACAGCGCGTCGTCCAGACGCGAAGGATCGTGCAACTCCTGCGCAAGATAAGCGCGCAACTGTGGCCAGAGTTGAATGGCCAGATCAATCTCCGGGTCGGTGCCCGCCGTATAGGCTCCAACGTTAATGAGATCCTGGTTTTCGCTGTATATCGAATGAGCACGACGATAAGCCTGCGCCAACTGCCAGTGCCGTTCATCGACGATGGTGTTCATCACTCTGCTCGCCGATGCTTCTACGTCAATCGCGGGAAAGATGCCTGCACCGGCAAGTTGTCGGGACAGGACAATGTGCCCATCCAGAATGGACCGGGCAGCATCCGCCACAGGATCGTTGGGATCGTCTCCTTCAGCGAGCACTGTATAGATGGCGGTAATCGAGCCCTGTTCCTCTGTGCCGTTTCCGGCACGCTCGCAAAGCCCGGGCATCGCCGCAAAAACCGATGGCGGATATCCCTTGGTGACCGGCGGTTCACCCACCGCCAGGGCTACTTCCCGCTGTGCCTGGGCAATTCTCGTCAGCGAGTCCATCAGCAACAACACATTGCATCCCCGGTCGCGGAAGTACTCGGCCACACTGGTTGCCACGAGCGCTCCGTGGATGCGCATGAGTGGCGGCTGATCGGACGGTGTCGCGACGACCACGGCGCGAGAGAGCCCACTTTCGCCCAGTGTCTGATCGACAAACTCCTGAACTTCCCTGCCCCGTTCACCAACGAGCCCAACCACCACAACGTCCGCTTCCGTATGACGCGTCATCATTCCGAGCAGCACACTCTTACCGATACCGCTGCCCGCAAACAGACCGACCCGTTGCCCACGCCCCAGGCTCAACAGACCATTTATGGATCGCACTCCTACATCGAGCATCTCATCGATGGGTTTGCGTTTGAGCGGGTTGGTTGGCTCAGCATGTAGCGGCATCGCCGTTCTGCAGTCCAGTGGTCCATTCCCGTCGATTGGCTGTCCTGCGCCGTCGATCACCCTGCCAAGCAGCGATTCTCCGACGGCGACAGTACCGTTGCGCATGAGTGGTCTGACCCGCGCATTACTGACCATGCCACGCAGCGGTCCAACCGGCATGAGAAACACCCGATCGTCCGCAAACCCGACAACTTCGGCTTCCAAGCGCTGTCCGTCCGGTTTGACCACTTCACAATACGAGCCCACCGGGACCTCACAGCCTACAGCTTCAAGGGTCAGTCCGATCATACGGCGCAGAGATCCTTCTGCCACCAGCCCACCATTTTCGGTTACAAGCCGGGTCTGTGCCTGCAAGCGTGAATGCCAGACAGGTGACCGTGGGAGGGGGGACTCAATCATCGCTCTCGCGTGCTTCTCCCGCGATCAAAGCCAGCATATCCGCGAGTCTCTTTTCAACTCGCGCGTCGATACTCGTGTTTTCGCTCGTGAGCCTGAGCCCTCCCCGGCTGATGGCAGGATCTTCGAACAGCTCCCACGGCTCACGACCGGTCAAACTGTAAGCCTCACGTATCACAGCCACATCCTGAGGGTGCATGTACACCTGAACATCTCGCGAACTCACGGGTAACAGATCGAGCGCCTGAGTCAGGACACCGGCTATGTGACCCGGGTCCTGCTGAATCTCGCGTCGCACGATCTGTTGGGAAGCTGCGAGGGCCAGTTCGACCAGGGCATTTCCCACATCATCATCCAGTTCCGCAAAAGGCTTCTCCAGAGCCCGAATACACTGATCGAGACACTCAACACGCTCGGTCATGGTCTCGAGCCCGGCCTGGCGACCTGCCTGAAAACCCTGCTGATACGCTTCCTCGAACGCCTCTTTCTGGAGCGCTTCCAGACGATTGACCGTCATAGGCTGGCGCACAACTCCAAACTCCGGCGCCACCCACGGTGCTACGTCCGGCCCAGCGTCCGGTGATGTCTGGGTTTCAGTTTCAGACATACTCTTCGCCACCGTCACCGAGCTGGATCTGGCCTTCGTCAGCCAGCTTGAGTGCGTGTTCGAGGATCTCTCGTTGTGCTTCTTCCACTTCGCTCAGCCGCACAGGCCCACGTGCCTCCATGTCCTCTTTGAGAATCTCCGCAGCCTGACTCGACATGTTGGATAGCAATTTGTCCTGTACCGCCGGGTCCGCACCCTTCAGGGCAACACCCAGTTGATCGCGGTTTACTTCTCTGAGAAGGGTCTGTATGCCCCGGTCATCGATCTCCAGCAGAGACTCGAAAACAAACATCAATTCCTGGATCTGATGCCCAAGTTGATCGTCAACTTCCTTGATACGCGACATCACCTCGCTTTCGAGTTCCGGGCCGAGTTTGTTGAGGATGTCAGCCGCCACCCGTTTGCCACCCATGGTTTTGGACTGGTCTCCGCGGCTCTCCGCTATCCGCTTTTCCATAATCTCGTCGAGCTCCATCAACGCAGAGCCGCGAATGCCTTCCAGGTTGGCTATGCGAATGAGCACTTCGCCATGCAACTCCTCGGGCAACCGCTTTAGCACCTGCGCCGCCCGTTCCTGGGAGAGATGGGAAAGCACAACTGCAACAACCTGCGGGTGTTCATCCTGAAGCATGTCCGCTACCAGGCCGGGCTCCGTCCAGCGCAGTGTCTCGAGACCCTTCGTATTACGGCCCTGGAGGATACGTCCAATGAACTCTGTCGCCTGTTCGGAACCGAGAGCGTTCGACAGCACTGTCCGCAAAAACTCCTGGCTGCCGATACCAAGCGATGTATGGGCCTGAATGTCGACTGCAAAGTCCTCGATAACGCCATCTACCTGTTCCTTGGACACGTTGCCTATTTCTGCCATCGCCTGACCGACGTGCTGAACCTCCTGGGGGTCGATGTGCCGCAACACTTCAGATGCTGCTTCCTCACCAAGCGTCATCAACAGGATTGCCGCCCGGCTCTTGCCAGACAAACCTTCAGCCGCGCTACTCATCGGCCGCGACCCAGTCCTTAACGACCTGCGCGATCCGCTTCGGATCGTTGGTCGCCATGTTATGAGCTATCTGCATAGGATCGTCACGCGGGACCATCGTCATTTCCGGATGGGCAGAATGTTCGAGAGCCCCGCCCGCAACTCCGAAAGGAAGGGCTTCCTGCGGAGGCGCCTGCGCTGCCTGTAACAGGTTCTGAACCAGCGGTCTGACAACCCAGATAACCAGCGCCAGTGCAACCAGCCCGCCAATGACCACTTTTCCAATATCGAGAACCCAGGGCTGTTCCCAGAAAGGTGGCGGTTCAACCGGTGCCGGTTCGGGCACGGCCTGAAATGGCAGGTTGATGAGGTTGACAGTATCTCCCCGCGCTTCATCAAAGCCGACAGCCTCACGAACCAGTCCTCGCAACTCCTCCAGTTGGGTATCGCTAAGCGGTGCCGGTTCGCCTCCTTCACCGGGCAGATAGTCCACGACAACCGCAACCGAAAGACGCTCAATGCGCCCCGTCTGGACGCGTATGCGGCTGATCGTGCGATCCATTTCGTAGTTCATCGTCACATCGCGTGTACTGCGCTGCGACGGTACAGGGGCCGCGCCATCTTCTGCTGGCTCAGGCTGCGCATCAGGGGGTGGCTGATTCGACAGAGCACCTGGAATTCCCAGCGCCGACAATGCTCCCGTCGTATCCTGCTCGCTCGTCACTTCACTACGAACAACCTGGCTCGCGGGGTCGAAGCGCTCGGCCGTTTCTTCCATGTCCGTAAAATCGAGTTGCGCTACAACTTTCGTACGCGAACGCCCTGCACCGATAATCGGTGTCAGAAGCGCATCGATGTTTTCGGCAAACGTCGTTTCGAGCCGACGTTTGTAGTCGAACTGGCTGGAAGCGGCTGCCATGCCTTCCATACTGTTCTGACCCGACAGCAACAGACCGTTCGAATCCAGAAGCGTAACTTTCGATGCTTCGAGCCCGGGTACGCTGGATGCGACCAGGTGTGAGATCGCCTGGGCCTGTCCTGATTCGAGCGATCGTCCCGGGAACAGGTGAATCACGACCGACGCGGTGGGTTCCTGACGATCGCGAAGGAACACAGACTGTCGCGGGATCCCCAGCGAAACCTGGGCGGCTTTCACCGTGTTCAGACTCCCGATGATCCGCTCGAGTTTGGCTTCAAGCGCGTGCCCGTAGAATTTATTCTCCATGAACTGGCTGGTCGAGTAACCTTGTCCTTCGAAAAGCGTCTCAACCGTCACCCCGCGACTCTGCGGTAATCCCTGTCCAGCCAGAAGCATCTGCGCCTGGTTGGCCTTTCCTGAGGCGACAAGCAGGGCCCCCGACGTTGCATCGTATTCATACGGGATATCTGCCGACTCGAGCACCCCGGCAATCGCCCCCATCTCTTCCGGATCGACGACGGGGAACAGAACCCGGTAGTTCGGACTCTGCGCCCATATGGCGATTGCGATGCCAACAGCGACCGCAGCCGCCAAACCAACAAGGAGAACAATCTGTCGAAACCCCGGTGCGGATTGCAGAGATGCCGACCGCCCACTTTCAGGTAAATCCTGTACTTCTGCCATCTACGTGTTCCACATACCTCTTTGTCTGATGACCGCCAGCCGGGTTAAACCGGCATATTCATGATTTCCTGGTAAGCGGTGACCAACTTGTTCCTGACCTCGGTCATCGCCGTAAAAGACAGACTGGCTTTCTGGAGGGATATCATCACCTCTGCCAGATCCACATCCGTCGTGCCGGCTTCAAAGGCAGCTGCGAGTTCCCCGGCTTTCTGCTGCGCCTGATTTACCGAATCGACTGAGTTCTGGAGAACCTCGGAAAAGCCGGTTGTTGTCCCCGCGGCAGGCTCCCCTGCCTTCTCCATCGACTGGGCTTCAGCTGCCAGCGTCCGCATCTGGGTAAGGAGACTATTCACATCTATCTGGTTCAATCAGCTTCTCCTTCAGTTCCCCGGTATGGCCAGACCTTCTTCGCGGATCCTCGCCAGCTTGTGTCTCAGCGTCCTCGGACTGATCCCCAGGAGCGCTGCAGTACTCTCTCGATTACCGTCACCCTGGCGTAGTGCATCGAAGATCAACTCACGTTCGTGAGCGCGTAACCGTTCTTCCAGATTTGCGATCTCTGCGTGGGTTTCTTCTTCAATGTCGACATAGACCACCCTGGCATCCGCTTCGAACTGAAGGTGTTGCGTATCCAGCATACTGCCATCTGCCAGCACCTGCGCCCGCTGGATCAGGTTTTCCAATTCCCGCACGTTTCCGGGCCAGTGGTAGTTCAGAAGCTGGGCTTCCGCCGCGGATGAAAACTCGCAGACTTGCCCGTTCGATGAACGCGCCAGAACCGATCGGGCCAGCGGCAGGATGTCACCTGGCCTGTCCCGCAGAGCCGGAACAACAAGCGGGAGCACGTTTAGACGGTAAAACAGGTCTTCCCGGAAATCCCCATTATTCACCGCACTCTTGAGATCGCGGTTTGTCGTGGCAAGAACCCTCACGTCGAGATCTATAACGTTGCGGCCGCCAAGCCGTTCAACCTGTTTTTCCTGGAGAACCCGGAGGAGTTTTGCCTGTAGCGACGGATCCATCTCCGATATCTCGTCAAGCAGCAGAGTGCCACCCTGGGCCTGTTCGAACTTTCCCGCGTGAGCAGTCTGCGCCCCGGTGAATGCGCCCCGTTCATACCCGAACAGGACAGCCTCCAGCATGTTTTCCGGAATTGCAGCGCAGTTCACCGCCACAAAGGGTGCGGTACAACGCGCAGATTTCTTGTGAAGATAGCGCGCATACACCTCTTTTCCTGTTCCCGATTCGCCGCTGATCAAAACAGTGAGATCGTTCTGGGCGAGCTTTTCAGCGAGTTTCACCAACTCCCTGGAGCGCGGGTCTTCGGCAATCAGTTCATCCGCCGGTGCTGTACGCAGGTATTGCTCCACCATGCTGACGAGCTCGCTTGCTTCGAACGGTTTCGCCAGGTAGTTCATCGCTCCGCACTGCATCGCCTGAACAGCCTGTTCGATCGAGCCGTATGCTGTCATCAGAATGACGGGGATATCCGCGTGTTTCTGCTGGATGTGCTGAAGTAACTCCAGACCACCCACAGGAGCCATCTGCACGTCGCTGAGAACGAGCGAGAATTGCTCTTTCCCAAGCCGTGCGATGGCTTCGGAACCGTCTGTCGCAGAAGCGACATCATATCCATGAAGAGAGAGTGTATCTTCGAGAGCGTTTCTGAGGTCAGCATCGTCCTCGACAACAAGTAGCGCCTGGTTCATGCAGATGTACCGTAGATTGTCGGGGCCTCCTGCTGGATTGGCAGCCTCATGCAGAAGGTCGCCCCACCACCAGCATTATTGGAAGCGTTTACAACACCGCCAAAAGACTCGGCCGCTGCCCGTACGACAGCAAGCCCCAGGCCTGTTCCTCCGGAACGTGAGCTGCAAAACGGTTCAAACAGTTTGTCGGCCAGACTCGGATCGATACCCGGCCCATCATCGCGTACAGAGAGTTCGAGGTAACCCTCACAGCTCACGCGCTTCTCGATGATGATTTCAGTTGCCCCGAGCTGCGCCGAATTTGTCATCAGATTGACAATCGCGCCGACAACAAGCTCACGGTTACCAAACACCCTGGCACACGAGCTGTCCGCATCCAGCTTCTCTTCTCCATCCAGACTGACAATCTCGCTCACGTGTTTTTCCGCAAGCTCGCACGCGCTTGTTATGATCTCCTCGGCAGAGAGGTATTCAAGATCACCGCCACCACCACGGGCAAACAACAGGGTATCGGTGACCATCGCTTCCAGATGCCGCAGCCTGTCGAGGATTTTCCCCGCGCAGCGACGAACATAGGCGCTGCTGGAAGCGTCGAGATTCGAGGCATAGAGCATCGCCGCAGACACCGGGGTACGTATCTGGTGAGCCAGACGAGCAGCCATTTCGCCCATCTCCGAAAGACGCCGACTGCGCTCCACGTTTTCCTGCAGTTCATGCAGACGGGTGACGTCAGTCAGAACGACCACAAAACTGGTGGACGATATCTCCCTGCGCGTAAGCGTGATGCGTCGACCGAACCCCAGAAGCATATCTCCGGAGTTCACTGATCCGCGCAGGTTTCGTGCAACCGTTTCCTCCCAGTCGACACCCGCATCGAGGCCTTCCAGTAATCTTCGCGCCGCGTGGTTGGCTTCTTCGACAAGTCCATGATCTCCCACAAGGACCACTCCGACGGGCAACTCTTCCAGGAGACCTTCCATACGTGCAGCCAGGAGTTCTTTCTCACGTCGTTGCGCCTCACGCTCAGCACGGACGTCTACAAGCTGTGCGTTCAGCGTTTCTACCTGACCTTCGAGTTCCGTATAGGCTTGTTCGAGTTGTTCCGAGACCTGATTGAACAGGCTGAACGCTGCCTGCAGGTCATCTGTATCCAGGGGCAATGTGCGCACCAGCGCTTCGGCCATGTGTAACTCCTCTGTCTGTCACAATAGGAGCAAAATCCATGCCGACTATTTTTATTATTTAAAAATCAATAACTTAGACTAGAATGACGTTCGATCAGTCAAGGATCTGACACGCGGTGCGACGGGAATCGGACAAGTGTCGGATTTCAGGCGACCCGGTGGAGGTCACCCTGGAGGTCGTATTTGCGAATCTTCTCAACCAGCGTCGTACGTCCAACCTGCAGGGACCGCGCGGCTTCGGCAACCACCCCACCTGCCCTCTGCAACGCATATTCGATCAGTTCACGTTCGATTTTCGCCAGGGTGTCTTTGAGATCCACGTCCCTGCCTTCCATGCCCGCAAGCTCCGTTGGCAGACCGAAATCCGACGAAGATCGTTCGACCACGTGTTCATCACTTCGATATTCGTTTGGCAACTCCCTTGGTCCGACGACACCACCAGGGTGAGTAATGGCCATACGCTCTACCAGATTCGCCAGCTCCCGGACGTTTCCGGGCCAGCGATATCTCGACAGAACCTCGATCGCGCTTATTGAAAACTCCACGCTGAGCCCACTCTGCGCGCGCGTCTCGGCCACAAGCTCTTTGACGAGCTGGGACAAGTCGCCAATCCTCTCTCGCAAGGCCGGGACTTCGATTGGAAAAACATGCAGCCGGTAGTACAGATCTTCACGAAACCGCCCTTCAGCAACAGCTTTTTTGAGATCCCGATGAGTCGCCGCGACAATACGTACATCAGCCTTGATTGTCCTCGTGCCTCCGACACGTTCGAAACACCGCTCCTGGAGTACCCGCAGAAGTTTCACCTGCATGTCGAGACTCATGTCGCCGATTTCATCGAGGAACAATGTGCCACCGCTCGCCAGTTCGAAACGTCCTTTCCGTGTATTCAGAGCTCCCGTAAATGCCCCCTTTTCATGGCCAAACAGCTCGCTCTCCATCAACTCGGATGGTATGGCACCGCAATTGACTGGAACAAATACCCCGGTGCGACGTCTGGAGTTGTCGTGCAGGGCGCGCGCTACACGCTCCTTACCGGTACCGGATTCCCCGAGAATAAGTGCGGTCGTATCGAACGGGGCAACCTGTTGTATCTGCTCTGACAGCAAACGCACCGGAGCCGAACTACCAGTGGGCAGATGAACAGCGGATCGAACAGCATCTGACGTTGTCTGATGACGATCCGGATCCATATGGAGTAGTGGAACGGGAATCGGCAATGAACGAACGGTATCGAGCCAATCCGCAATCAATCCTTCATCCGGCCCCCATATGAGAATCCTCTCATAGGCGCCAGGTTCGAGATCGGTCAAATCGAGTGGTTTATCGTGGTCGTGTACTGTTGGACTGAATCCGAGGAAAGTAAGGGCTTCTGCAATCCGTTGCCCGCGAACGCCGTCTGCATCACAAAGCAGAACTCTTCCTTGTTGTGTCAAGTGTAGGAACTCCTCACCTGACCGTTAAGCCAGGTACTGTCTCCCACTCCAAGTGTCTGCCCGTAGTTGCGCCATGGATGACGTCTGGGTTCGCAAAGTAATGCTCACTTGGACCCAACGCAAGAAAAGTTTCGAATCTGCAACAAAATTTCTGGAGGCTGGAAAATCGCTCCAAAACAGTGCGTTACGCAAATATCTCCACGAGAATTTTAAGTTTATAAGCTTGTTAAACCATGAGGCGGACGAAATAGCTGTTCTGCGACCAAAATGTGTTGCTACAATCGGTGCACCATGGAGGGGTCCAAAAAAATCCCGGTCGAAGTTCTGAATTCGCTGGGCGACATGTTGACCGAACACCTGTGTTTTGTCAGCAACGAATCCGAAGATGCCACCTTCGGCATGACCAATATCCAATCTCTGAAAGAACTGCGTGTCACCCACGCGGTAATCCGTAACTGGCGGCGTGGAGTAACTTGTTCGGTCACTGAGCTCGCAGACCAGACCCAGATAAACAAGGCGACCGTATCACGAGCTGTAACGGCAATGATGGTTGAAGGTCTGGTGCGGGAAGAACCCGACCTGCGGGATGGCCGACGTCGGATTATCGTTCCGACGGAAAAAGGGCTGGAAACGCTCAACGAGGTTCAGCTGTGGATGCACTCCTGGGCTCTGCGGATCATTGAGCAACTCAAGGCGGCAGAAGAGAGCGAGAGCGCAGACGGGATTACGGTTGAGTTGAATCCGCTCGCCGATACTCAGGAGGACGCGGCTTCCAAGTAGGCGTTACCTGCCTTGTTACCGCGTCTTTCGCGTTCGATACGTGCGGCGAGACTTGCCTTGCTGGATTTGGCAAAATCGTTCAGTTGTCGGTCAGCAGTGAGAATCGCGAGGATCAGGCTGGATTCCCTTTCTATCAGCCTCTCAGCTTCGACACTTGTGTCATAGTTCGCCTGTGGCATCGTCTGCAACAGATCGTTGCGACACTTCACCAGATCAAGAGCCTTCTCCCAGTCAGCTGATTCAACTGCCTCAGCAACCTGGTGAGTAATTGCGCACGCGTCCTCGAGTATCTTCAGACGCAATTTAGTGTCCAGACCAATACATAACTCAGCAACAGCGCTCGAGCACTAATCGCCTACTGCCTCGGAGGGCACATCTGAGACAGCTTCCCAGGCCAGTTTGATTTCGCGTATCAGCCGCTCGGCTTCGTCCAGGGCATCGACATCGTTCTGGAGATTCCCTGTCACCAACCGGCGCTCGATATAGTCATAGAGGCCATCCAGGTTCACGGCGATTTCACCCGCGCTCGAGTTCAGACTGTTTTTGAGACCCTCGACGATGGAAATTGCCTTGCCGATCATCTCTCCTTTGAGCGCAAACTCCTCCCTCATCATGTGTCCCTTGGCGGCTTGAATTCGCGTGAGGGTTCCATCCAGGAGCATCTGCACCAGTCTTTCGGGAGACGCCATGTCGATGTGGCCCACATCGTAAATTGATTGATATTCCCTAAGTCCTTGTAGTTGATTCACTTACTGATCCTCCTGTTAGGTTTGTGTTAGTGGGCTGTTGCCTGGAAGGCTGGCAAGCTGTTGCCCGAGAAACGTGCTTGTGTTGTTGAGCTGACTGATGAGTCCATCCAGTGCAGCAAACTGTGACGTCAGACGGGTTTCAACGAGGGCCATGCGACGGTCGAGGGCTTCGCGCTGACCACCGATGTCATCGATCAACGCCTCAATGCCGCTTGTCCTCGTTTCCAGCGCTGATGACGAATCGAGAAAACTGTCAACCAGGGCTCCCAGGCTGATGGCAAACCCGCCAGCATCCGACAGGAACGCACCGACATCGTCGAACTGTTCGAGCAGCACACTGGAAAGCGTGCTGTCATTTACGGTTAACTCACCTTCGAGCGAGGTGGTGATGCCGAGCTCTGAGAGAGACCGAAACGCACTTGATGTTTCTTCTACAAATCCACCAACAAGACTGCGTAACCCGCTAACCAGACCGGAAACGGCGTTCTCCCCGAATAACGGCCCGGAAACAAAGGTTTCAGCATCAAACCCTGTCTGATTCGCGGCCACCTGGATGAGATTGTTGTACGCGTCGACAAACGCTGTGATCTTTTCTTTGGCTGCGTCCTGGTCGTACGCAACACTCAATTGATAAGTCGTTCCGGGATCAGCATCCAGAAGTTCAATCGTCACATCATCGATGACATCGGCAACGATGTTGCTCGACGATGTTACGGTGAGACCGTCAACCACGAGGATTGCGTCCTGGGCTGCTACAACCTCGACGAGATTGGTAGATCCACCTGACAGATCATATTCGAGAGCTTCGAGGCCTGCGTCGCCGTCCGCGACGATTGTTACAGCCCCTTCAGTACCCTCCTGCAATGCGGTCAATACGATATGCGCACCTTCATCGCTGTTGACGACAGTCGCAACAACATCGCGGTTTGCTTCGGCGCTGTTGATCGCGTCCGCAATCTCCATCACCGTGTTGGTCGGGCTGGCTATATCGACCTGGAAACTCTGACCGTTAGAAGTAATCGTGAGTGTGCCGGTACCGACAACCGTGTCCGGCGCCGCAAACGCAGCCGATCGCAGTTTGTGGGCAAGCGCAAGCGAAGTGATTTCGACTGAGTAAGTCCCGGCCGTCGCTGTCGACGATGCGGTGGCAGTGAAGAGATCTTCATTCGATGTTGTCGCCTGGCGCCCCTGAAACGCAGTCAGATCCTTCAAAGGCTCAATGGCGTCTTTAAAAGCAGAAAGCGCACCTTTGACGGTGCCAAACGCCGATAGCTTGCTCAGCGCCTGCGCTTCCCGCGAGTCGAGTCGAGTCTGTGTCGGTGCCCGTTCAGCCGCCACCAGTTGTGCAACGATATTGGCGACATCCAGGCCCGAGCCCAAACCCGACGTTACAATCGAAGTCATCGACAGTTCCGTGCGAATAGTTCTCTGACCCTTATACGAAGCATTTTCCGTACCAGGTTCACTCAGGCTCGAGTTTCGAACGGGTGGGGAACAGTCTCTGCTATGACGCTTGCCAGGCGAACCAGCTCTTCTGACGGTATCTGGCGGATAACTTCTTTGGTTTCGCTGTCGAGGACCGTCACAACGGTCTTTCCGGTCGCCTCGTCAACGCGAAAGGCGAGTTCACGGTCCAGCAATCGGGCGAAGTTTGACAGTCCCTCGGACAGTTTTTCGAGCTGTGGGAGCTCGGGGACTTTGATGGGCTCGCTGGCCGGTAAAGTATTGCCGGTTGCCGGCGTGGTCTTTCCGTCCACACCGGCAACCGGCTGCCTACTCCGCAAGGAACTAACCGGAGAGGCACCCTTGACGGGGATCGAAGTGATGTCGAGCATGGTATTTCTCCATCCAAGACTCCGGGTCAGGGGACGAAAAGATCAGTACGGGCGGCCTGATCTACGGAGTTCATCGTCCCTTAACCCTCACGTCCAATGCCCAGGGTTACTGAAGCAGACTCAATACAACCTGTGGCTGAGTATTCGCCTGGGCTAACACGGCAATACCGGCCTGTTGCAGGATCTGCGCTTTCGTCAACGCGGCGGTTTCAGCCGCAAAGTCCGCGTCCTGGATCCGCCCACGAGAGGCTGACAGGTTCTCTGATACCGACTGCAGGTTAGAGATAGTCGATTCGAATCGATTCTGAATCGCACCGAAGTTACTTCGCAGCGCGCTTACAGCCGTCAGGGCTGAATCGATCCGTTTGATCGTATTCTCAGCACCGGCTACATCCAGGATGTTGATGGTGGACAGGGTCAGAGAGTCTTTGGTGATCGTCTGATCCGCAGCAAAACCGATATCGGCTTCCTGAGTGCCAC